>SVHB01000075.1 GCA_015056005.1 Clostridiales bacterium | reverse complement strand
AGCAGCGCCCTGCTTGGACAGAACGGTGGTGATAGCTGCGGTCAGAGTGGTCTTACCATGGTCAACGTGGCCGATGGTGCCGATGTTAATGTGCGGCTTATTGCGTTCAAATTTCGCTTTACCCATTGTAATTGCCTCCTGTGGATATTAGGAAAGAATTTATAAATTACTTTTTGCCGAGGACCTTCTCAGCGACATTGCGCGGAACTTCCTCGTAGTGGTCAAACTGCATGGTGTAATTACCGCGGCCCTGAGTCATGGAGCGCAGATCGGTCGCATAACCGAACATCTCGGAAAGCGGGATCATAGCGCGGATAGACTGGACGCCGGAATGGCCTTCCATGCCTTCGATGCGGCCCCTGCGGCTGGTCATGTTGCCCATGACGTCGCCCATGTATTCGTCGGGAACCACAGCTTCGACCTTCATCATCGGCTCCAAAAGGCTCGGCGCGGCTTTTGCCATACCATCCTTGAACGCCATGGAAGCGGCGATCTTGTAAGCCATTTCAGAGGAGTCGACGTCATGGTAGGAACCGTCGATCAGATCAACGCCGAAGTCGAGGACTTCGAAGCCGCCCAGGATACCGTTCTTGGAAGCTTCCTGAATACCCTGATCGATGGAATTGATGAATTCCTTGGGGATGACGCCGCCGATGGTCTTGTTGTTGAACTCATAGCCTTCGCCGGGCTCGCGGGGATACATCTCGATAACGCAGTGGCCGTACTGACCGTGACCGCCGGTCTGGCGGACATAGCGGCCTTCGACCTTGACGCGCTTGGTGATGGCTTCGCGATACGCAACCTGGGGCTTACCTACAGTAGCTTCGACCTTGAACTCTCTGAGCAGACGGTCGACGATGATCTCCAGATGGAGCTCGCCCATACCTGCAATGATGGTCTGGCCGGTTTCCTGATCGGTGTAAGTTCTGAAGGTAGGATCTTCTTCTGCCAGGCGAACGAGCGCCATGGTCATCTTATCCTGACCTGCCTTGGTCTTGGGCTCGATCGCAACGTTGATAACGGGATCGGGGAACTCCATTGACTCAAGGATAACGGGATTGGATTCATCGCAGAGGGTATCGCCGGTGGTGGTCTCTTTAAGACCTACGGCTGCTGCGATATCACCGGAATAAACAGCATCTACTTCTTCGCGGTGGTTTGCGTGCATCATGAGCACTCGGCCCAGACGCTCGCGCCTGCCCTTGGTAGAGTTGTAAACATAGGAGCCGGTATCTCTCTGGCCGGAATAGACCCTGAAGAACGCGAGCTTGCCTACATAGGGATCCACCATGATCTTGAACGCCAGCGCACTGAAGGGAGCGCTGTCATCAGCCATGCGGACGATCTCCTCGTCGGTGCCGGGCTTGGTACCCTTGACCGGAGGAATATCGAGCGGAGAGGGCATGTACTTCACAATTGCATCAAGCACCTGCTGTACGCCCTTGTTGCGGTAACTGGTGCCGCAAACTACGGGGATCATTTTGACGTCGATGGTGGCTTTCCTTATGCCGGATTCGATCTCTTCGATGGTGAGTTCTTCACCGCCGAGATACTTTTCCATGAGCTCTTCGTCGCTCTCGGCAACGGCTTCAACCAGAGCTTCGCGGTATTCCGCAGCGATCTCAGCCATGTCTTCCGGGATATCGGTGATCTCAGGCTGAGTGTGCGGATCATCGGCGTAATAGTAGGCCTTCATTTCGATAAGGTCTATATCGCCTTTGAAGGACGATTCGCTGCCGATGGGGAGCTGAATCGGGACCGCGTTGCACTTAAGTCTATCCTTCATCATGGATACTACGCGGAAAAAATCAGCACCGGTGATATCCATTTTGTTAACATACGCCATACGCGGGACATGATACTTGTCGGCCTGATGCCAGACGGTCTCACTCTGGGGCTCAACGCCGCCCTTGGCGCAGAACACGCACACCGCGCCGTCCAGTACGCGCAGCGAGCGTTCCACCTCAACGGTAAAGTCAACGTGGCCGGGCGTGTCAATGATATTGATCCGATGATTCTTCCAGTAAGCGGTAGTGGCCGCAGAAGTGATGGTAATACCACGCTCCTGCTCCTGAGCCATCCAGTCCATAGTAGCTGCGCCTTCGTGGGTCTCACCCAGCTTATGCACGCGGCCGGTATAGTAAAGGATACGCTCGGTAGTGGTGGTCTTGCCCGCATCTATATGCGCCATAATGCCGATATTACGGGTCAGATTCAATTCAGTCTGCCTGGGCATACGCTAACCTCCCTTCGGTAAAAGTTTGAATATATAATGAAAAGAAAATGTCTGAAAGATATTGCCAGAAATTACCAGCGGTAATGTGCAAATGCCTTGTTGGCCTCTGCCTGCCTGTGCATTTCTTCCTTACGCTTTACAGCGTTGCCGGTGTTGTTGGCTGCATCCAGGATCTCAGCGCCAAGACGCTCGCTCATGAGCTTCTCACCACGGTTGCGGGAGAAGTCTACCAGCCAGCGAAGAGCCAGGGTCTGCCTGCGCTCGGGGCGGATCTCCATAGGTACCTGGTAGGTAGCACCGCCGACGCGGCGAGCCTTAACTTCCAGCATGGGCATGATATTGTTCATAGCGGCGGTGAAGACTTCTGCGGGATCCTTGCCGGTCTTTTCCTTCACCATGTCAAACGCTTCGTAGCAAACCTTCTGTGCTACACCGCGCTTGCCGTCATACATAACCTGATTGATGAGCTTGGTGACCACGATGCTATTGTAAATAGGATCGGGCAGCACCTCACGCTTGGGTATAAAACCACGACGTGGCATTGTTCGTTCCTCCCATCTAACTAAGTAGAGCTTTGATAAACCTTTGACCGAACATATCGTTTTTTCGACATGCCGTCTTTTTTAACATGACAAACCGCCGACGGACCGGTATCTTTCAACCAAATCCCCCGACTTCCCCAAACAGGCGGCGCAGCATACGCCTGCGATCAAAGGACGTTCCGATCCTTTTTGACCGCATTTCCCGTTCAAGCGGGGCGTTGATTATTTCTTGGCTCTCTTAGCGCCGTAGAGGGACCTGCCCTGCATACGCTTAGCTACGCCAGCGGTATCGAGAGTGCCGCGGATGATGTGGTAACGAACACCGGGCAGATCACGAACACGACCGCCTCTGATCAGAACAACAGAGTGTTCCTGCAGATTGTGGCCGATACCGGGGATATAGCAAGTACCCTCAGAAGAATCGGTAAGGCGAACACGAGCGATCTTGCGCAGAGCGGAGTTAGGCTTTTTGGGGGTCTGCGTGCTGACCTTTATGCAAACGCCGCGCTTCTGCGGGCAGCTACCCAAAAGTGGAGACTTGGACTTCTTGACGTTGGTGTGCCTGCCTTTACGAATAAGCTGGTTAATCGTGGGCATGTCAAGCACCTCCTTCCGACGAAATTTAATAATATATTCGCGTTTTTCAGCCCTGTCCGCCGGCAACCCTCCGTCGGATAAGACCTCCATCCACATACGTCACGGGATAATGACGCAAGTATTATTATAGCATTCATATCCTCCCCATGTCAAGCATTTTTGATGCATTTAAAAGGCTTTTTTCATTTATTTTTTCGCGTTTGGAAAATATACGGCATCGCATAAAAAACAGCGCCGCAGTGATATGCGGCGCCGTTTTTTTCCTGTTTTCAGTTTCCGGGAACGCAGATTATCTGCCCCGCAACAGAGAAATCACTTGGGGTAAGATTGGGGTTCAAAGTGAGCATGGTATTCTGGTTCACGCTGTATCTTGCGGCAACAGAAGAGAGCGTATCGCCGGTGGCTGTCACATAGGTGTTATAGTTTTCGTTGCATGCGCATCTTCCCCTTGTGCCCGTCTGGGGAAGGCAGAGCCCCTGCCCTGCGGTCAGATTGGTGAGGTTCACATTCTCGTTTGCTTCGCTCAGCGCGGCATAGCTCACGTTTGCGGCGCCCAGTATCGAAGAGAGCGTATCGCCCGTGCGCACCACATAGGGAGTCTGACCTCTTGGGCAGGTAAAGCCGGGTCCGTTATCGTCATCATCGTTTCCGCCGTTTCCGTTTGAGCAGTTGGGTATGCAGATCTGCTGACCTATCTGCAGCCTGTCGGGATCAACGCTCGGGTTTGCCTGTCTTAAATCATCAACAGAAACATTGTATCTGTCTGCGATTGTAAAGAAGGTATCGCCTTCCCTGACCGTATACCTTGCGCCGTTTGGGCAGGCGGGGTTATTGCTTCCGCTGTTTGGTATGCACAGCACCTGTCCCGTGGTATAGAAGTACGGGTTGATATCGGGGTTTGCCGCAACCAGCTGGCTGAGCGATATGCCGTAAGCCTCCGCGATGGTTATCAGCGATTCGCCCTGACGGATGATATGTACGAAATAGCCTTCGGGGCAGGTCTGTTTCGTCTTTGCAGCCATCGATCCCATCAGCTTTTCGCCAAGGAGTGCGCTGAAAGCGCCGCTAACGTCTTTTTTCACATCAAGATCCTCCTTATGTTTTTTGTGCAAAGGTTTCTTTGCGCTCATTACCAATATATTCAACCCCGGATTTTGTGTGAAAGCGCGTTGACTGTAAAAATACCCCGTTGTATAATTTGGATATATCAAAAGGAGGGATAATATGCTGAACGAATTTTTCGATACCTTTAACAATCCCCCGAGAGAAAACACGCTCATCCCTTTCTGGTTCTTAAACGATACCCTAAAAGAAGAAGAGCTCATAAAACAGATAGAAGATTTTGACGCAAAGGGTGTTCACGGCTTCGTCCTTCATCCAAGGATCGGTATGCCCAAAGATCAGACCTACCTTTCCGACGAGTTCATGGCGCTCATGCGCGCCTGCGTAAAGCGCGCCAACGAGCTTTCCATGTATGTCGTCCTTTATGACGAGGGAAGCTATCCTTCGGGCAGCGCAAGCGGTCAGGTGGTAAAAAACAATCCGCTGCACGCGGCAAGGATGCTCTATCCTGTAAAGCAGAGCGATTACATCCGCAGGCCCGGCGAGGATATCGTAGATTTCTTTTATGTAAAGTTTAAAGACGGTCAGCTCATCGATTATTCCAAAAGCCCGCTTGAGGGCTTTGATAAATATCTTTTCGTGCTTGGCTTTACCGGCGGTACCATAAGAGGTCTTCACGAAGACGAGGACGACGGCGGGGCAAATGCGCCCGCAGCGGGCGATCTATTGTCCTTTGAGGCAATGCGCAGCTTCATAAACCTCACCCACGATAAATACTACAAATGGATGGGCGAATATTTCGGCGATACCATCATCGGCTTTTTTACCGACGAGCCCTCCCTTACCGGCAGAGCTGTAAAAAACATGAACGGCGGTCTTCCCTGGACCTATGGCTTTGAATATCCCGCGCCCCTTCCCGAGCTGTTTTTTGCAAATCCCAAGCAGGAGGAAGCAAAAAACCTCTATAACGCACACCTTCGCGAAAGGTTCAAAAACTCCTATTACGAGCAGCTTTCCGATTGGTGCCGGGAGCACGGCATCGACCTTATGGGGCACCCGGGTCATGCCTTTGATTCCGATCTTCAGCAGTATTTCGGCATACCCGGTCAGGATGTCGTCTGGCGCTGGGTAGCTCCCGAGGAAAACCTTGAAAAAGAAGAATCCTTAACGGGCAAGAACGGCGCGGATATCGCAAGGCAGCTTTGCGCAAGGCGAAATTCCAACGAAGTCCTCGGCGTCTGCGGCAGCAAAAAGAACCCTTGGGATATGCCCGCCAGCGATATTATCTGGTATTTCAACTGGCTCTGCGCGCGCGGGGTCAATATGCTCATCCCCCACGCTTTCTATTATTCACTCAGAACGCCGCTGCAGTTTTCAGAGCGTCCCCCGGATGTTGGTCCCGGAAACATCTGGTGGCCTCATTTCAATAAGATCGCCGATTACGCCTCAAGGCTTTGCTGGCTCAATACCGACAGCGTCAACCACCCTATCGCGGGCGTTATATCTACCGACACCTATATGCCGATAAAGGCGGTAAAGCCGCTTTATGAAAACGCCATCGATTTCAATTACCTCTATGACCGTCTGCTTATATCCCACGGGCGCATCGAAAACGGCAAGCTCATATCGGGCACCAATGCCTACGATACCGTCCTGATAGACGAAAACACCAATATCTCTCCCGAGCTTTCATCATTGCTTTATGAGTTCAAAAAATCGGGCGGCAGGGTATATATCGGCGATGATTTTATGGGTTACATCGAAAACACTCCCGATATCATGCTCAAAGACCGCTTCGAAGCCTATCCCGAGGACAAGAACGCAAGGCTCGTGCACCTTACCAAAGACGGAATCGAGATCTACCTGCTGTTCAACGAAAACGATCCTAACGAAAACGATATTTCCGGAAGGCTCCGCCTTGGTGCGTACGGGCAAATATACGAGATGGATCCCATGAGCGGCGATGTTTTCCCGATCTTTGCCTTAAACGGCAGCCCGGAGAAAGGCATGGAGCTCGATGTGATCATCCCGCCCTATTCGGTAAGGATATTTGCGGTAGACAAAAACGATGCGCCTTCATTTGGTCTTAATCCCCACCCGATCTGGCAGGGCGACAGTATGATCGATCTTACCTGCGATACGGAAAACACCTTCGGCGCAGCAGAGCCCATCACCTATGAAGGCTCATGTGAGATCAATACCGACTTTATAAACGGAGCGCAGTACGCCTATATCCTGCATATAGCAGATCTTTTGGAGCAGTGCGATATTTGGATCAACGGCAAAAACGCCGGCACGATGCTCATTAAGCCCCATCAGATGGATGTGACCGAGTTCATAAAACAGGGAAGCAACACCTTCACCCTGACCGTCACTCCCTCAAAGGCGAATACCTACGGAACTCCCAAGGATGCAGGTCTCTCTGAAGCTTGGGTCGAAACGCTCAGGATCCGTTAAATCCAAGCATTATAAAAGAACAACTACCCGAAACAGCTTTTTCGGGTAGTTTTTTTACAGCTGCTATATTCTGCCAAGGCAAGGCTTTTTTGTATCGTCTCAAAACGCGCCGAAGCCCTGTACGTTTGCGTTCGCCCAAATCTCCGGCGCGATCTTCGCCCTCCTGCAAAATTCTGTTTGATATATGTTCCCATATTCGACAAAATATTCTTTTAACTCATATGTTTCCCGCGCAAGCTAAAGTATTATTAAACAAATTCCCGCAAAACCGCCAAAAAACACATCCTCTTTCAGACAAATCTTTCTATTGACATAATTTGCCTGTATCTGTATACTTAATTTAACGAGAACGTGTGTTCGCATTTTGGAGGTGAAAAGATTGGAACAGTATATCAAAACAGAAGGTAAAGGCAATATGAAGCAAAGAGGCAGCACGCGGCAGGAGCTTGAGATATGGGGCTTTGCACCGAACATTTTCAAGAGGTTTACCAACGAGACCAATAATTACATAAAGCTCCTTAAAGACCTTTATTTGTCGCTTAAGATCAGCACGGATTCCTACGGCGAAGGAAAAAGCAAAGGCGGTATATCAGACCCGACGGCAAGCACTGTCGAGCGCATCGCCCAAAGAGCAAAGGTATATAAGGAGCTTTTGCAGGACATAGAAAATCAGGAGGCAGCCCTGAAAGAAAAAGTGCAGCTTATCGATTCAATACTCATGACCCTTCCCGTAAAGCAAAGAGAGGTCATTGTTTACAGATACAGAAGAAGATACGAATGGAACGACATTGCCGTGAAATTCGAAATGTCCTCCCGACAGGCCCACCGGGTCGAAGCCGCCGCGGTAGAAAGGATCGAAGCTGAGCTAAAAAAACATTTGCCGCAGGAAGAATAAAAAACGAACAGGCTAAGCCTGTTCGTTTTTTCGTATTTTGGTTCTATTCTTTTGGCCTTATTTCCGCGACGCCCCGCGCCCATGAGCGGTAGGGAGATATCTCGCCGGTCATAAGCTTATCCGAGATAAGACAGCTTTCCTGCCCGCAGCGCATGAACGCCGCAGGGCAAATATCGGAAAAGCGCACCTGGAACTCATACCAGAGCTTCAGATATTCCGCCTTATCCTTGCATGATCTCATGCTTTCAAGTATCACATTCAGATCGGGATCGTCTATACCCATTGGGTTGAACACGGTGCCCGAATAGCCGCCGTAAAAGCTGTAATACTTATCGTCAAATGTCCCCACTTCCATGCAAAGGAAATAACCGTCATGCTCTTTTCCGTAAAAATACTCGTTTGCAAGGCTTTCTTCGTCGGTATATTCAAAGCTTACCGATAAGCCCGAAAGCTTGGCGTTTTGGCTAAGCTCGTTTGCGATATCTTTTGCATACGCATTATTCTCAGGAAGCAAAAACGATATTTCAAGAGGGTTCCCATCCTCATCACAGCGCAGATAGTTTTCTTCCCCGCCCGCCTTTGCAGGATCGAACGCAGTCCTGCCGTCATCCTCAAAAGCATATGCGCTCATATCAAGCAGCTCATTCGCCTTCAGAATATCAAATCCATAGGGTTCGGGCAGCGCGCCGCTTTCCTTGTACTGCCACTGCGCTCTGCTGTAATCGCCCAAAATGAGATCATATCCGTTAATATCCGCAAGGTGCGCCACGGCTTTTCTGACATTCACATCCGAAAGCACGCCTTCATCGCATCTGAAAAACAGCGCTTCATAGTACGATGCAGGATAGTTAAGCTCCAAAACGCCGTCATGCGCCTGATCATCTGAATGATCGGGGCAAATATCGATCTCTCCCCCTGCGATCAAAGCTGCGGGGTCACCGTCTATGAGCTTTAACAAAACTTCATCGTAATATCCGCTCTCACCGGGAAAGCCTTCGTTTCTGATCAGCAGCGCAGAGTTCTCGTCCGCCTCAAAAAGCATATAAGGTCCGCAGGAAACATCCATAGGTTCACCTATCCCCGATAGATACGCACCGTAGCCGTCATCGAGCGCCATCAGCGAGTCGGTGGATTTCTTCGGCGATATTTTCACATATTCCGCCTCAAAAAAATCGCCGCAATACGCTTTGGAAACGATCAGCTCAAGGGTATTTTCATCATGTATCCTTATACCGGAAAAGTAAGGCTGCTTATTGTTTTTGTACTCCTCATACCCCAAAAGAGCGTCGCCCGAAAATTCATCGTAAAGGATGCCCAGAGCATAGTCATTTGCGGTTACCCTGCTTTCGTCCGACCATAAAAGATCTTCGCGCAAGGTAAATGTATACGATCTTCCCTGCTCTGTGTCGGCAATATCCAGCTTTTCAACAGCGCTTAAATTCAAAGCATAGCTGCCGTCTGCATGGTTTACATATGTTGAAGCCGAATTCATCAGCTCATCGGCATACTTAAAAAGCGCCTCGCTTCCGCCGAAAATACCCACGTTCAGCCTTGCAGGCTCCGGCATGGGCGTGCTTTCGGGGATAAAGCTGACCACATGCTCAGGCGCTTCCGTCTCTTGTGCTTCATTCAACACAGTTTCGGACATGCAGCCGCAACATACCAAAGCAATTACAGTCAAAAGTATACAAAGCATTGTTTTTTTCATAAATCTTGTGCTCCGCTCATTTCTATCGTGGTAAGCTTACCTTCCTCAAGCATTCCGGCAAAGCCGTTTTGTCTTAGCGCTTCATAGGCGACTATCGCCACCGAATTGGAGAGATTCAAAGACCTGATCCCTGGGAGCATGGGGATCCTAAGGCATCTGTCATAGTTTTTTGCAAGCAATTCCTCAGGCAGTCCTTTGGTTTCCTTGCCGAATACGAGCGTGCAGTCCTTCTCAAAATTTGCCTGCGAATAAGCTCTGGGAGCCTTTGTGGAAAGATAATAAATCGGCTCGTCACCGAATTTTTCCAAAAAATCCTCAAAAGAAGGATGTACGTGCAGGTCAAGATACTGCCAGTAATCCAGCCCGGCTCGCCTTACATGCTTTTCATCTATTGAAAATCCAAGCGGCTCGATCAGATGAAGGCTCATCCCCGTCGCCGCGCAGGTACGTGATATATTACCCGTATTCTGAGGTATTTCGGGCTCAACAAGAACTATTCTCATAAAAACAATCTCCCAAAATCATACATAAAAAACCTGTTATCACAGCATAAACAGTATATCATTTTGTGTTAAAACAAGCAATAAAAGCAAAATTTTGCTACACCAAAATAAGTTAATCGCAAAATTTCACACTTTTTTGCTTTTACCTCTTGCCAAATCCGTATAGATAGTGTATTATGTAAACATAAATAAACAAAATTATACATTTTAAAATATCGTATACAGCAAGATTAGATAAGATTAACGCTCAGCGTGTATTTTTTGGCAGCGTTTTATCTTTATCTGTTTTTGCTTTTTACTTTTTATACCGACCATCAGGCGCGGATGGAACAAAAATTAGCAAGGAGCTGACTAAAATGAAAACCACAGCAGCAAAATACGACCCGGAGCTCAGAGGAGCCTCCTACGACATTTTCCGGGTGCGTTCTGCCAATGCGCCTGAGGAACTTCTGCATCATCACGATTTCTATGAGATCATATATATCGTGAGCGGAAATGTATCATACAGCATAGAGAGCAGCTCTTTTTCTCCCTCTTCGGGCGATTTTGTGCTCATCTCTCCCTTTGAGCTGCATCTGCCCATCTCCACTCCCTCCGGCATCCCCTATGAGCTTATCGTACTTAGGATGACTCCCGCTTTCATGGAAGCCATATCGGGAGGCGAAGGCTCGCTTTCCGGCTGCTTCAACCACTCCGGCCGCAGCAAGGTGAACCTGCTTCGCTCATCGGGCAGGCTCGCTCCCATAATGTCCGGGCTCATGGAATGCATTTTAAGGGAGAACGAAACCGAGGATTTCGGCAACCAGCAGCTTGCCAAGGCAGCGATAACTCACCTTCTCGTGCTT
>SVHB01000074.1 GCA_015056005.1 Clostridiales bacterium | reverse complement strand
TAAAGCATCGCGTTTTCGTCGTAGTCCACGCCGCCCATGCCCATTGTCATGGATTTTTTGAAAACGTCGTTTACGCAGCTGAGCACATTTGTATCGCTTCTGTAGTTCGCGTTTAGGTCGATCTTGCGTCCGCCTTCACCTTTTTCGAATCTCAGATACTTCTGAACAAAAAGATCGGGTTCCGCCATTCGAAACGCGTATATGCTCTGCTTTACATCGCCTACCATAAAGAGGTTTTGTCCGTTCGAGAGCTTGGAAAAAATTGCGTCCTGAAGCTCGTTCACATCCTGATATTCATCCACAAAGATATGATGATATCTGTTTTTAGCCGTTTCGCTGACGGCAGAGTCTGAAAGCGCCTCATAGGTCTTGTGTTCAAGGTCGGCAAAATCAAGGCAGTTGTCGTCCGCTTTATATGAAGAATAGCTTTGCTCAAAACTGTTTGAAAGCATGACCAGTGCGCTAAGCGCCCCGTACATGGCAGCGCAGTTTTTCTGCGCCACATCTGCGGGAGGGATGAGCAGAGCCTGAGAAATGAGCTTCTTTGCTTCGTCACGGTAATTTTTGATAATGTCCTTTGCCGCAGCGTTTCTTGTGTTCTTGTTGCTGGGCCAGCGAAGGAAGGAGGCTTTGGCATTTGAAAAACGGGCATAGGAAAGCTTTGACAGCGACAAAAGATCGTCGACCTGAGCGATATCGCTTTCAAGCACCGAAACAAAATCACCGGCAAAAGCATCCGCTTTACTCAGTTCCAGCGCGTCGATAAGCCTGTTTCTGGATATTTCAAGAAGGCTTTTCGCCTTTTTCATGACCTGCAACGCCCACTTAGAAGCATCGATGTTTTCACAGCTTTTTTCATATTCCAAAAGGCAGGCTTTTTTCCAGCCCATAGGGTCACGCTGAGCTGAGGCAAAGGTATTGAGCCTGAGGACCAGCTCTTTGGCTCTGTCTATTCCACCGAGCTGAGTCAAAAGCTCATAGCCGTCATCGCTGTAGGTTTCAAAAAAGCTTTCGAAGGTATCCTCCATCGCCTGCAGCTTGAGCCTTTCTGCGCGGTTATCGTCGATAACGGTAAACATTGGGTCAAGCCCTGCGGCGGTGAAATTTTCGCGCAGGAAAGATACGCAGAACGAGTCGATGGTGGAGATCTGCGCCCTTGAAACGTCCTGCATGAGCGATGCCTTATCTGGAAGCTCGCTTTCCTCTATCGCAGCTGCTATCCTTTGGCGCATCTGCGCTGCCGCGGCTTTGGTGAAGGTGACGATGAGCATGCTATCAAGCTTTTCGCCCTGAGCGATCAGGGAAAGCACCCTCGCTGTCAATACCGCTGTTTTGCCCGAGCCTGCGGCGGCGCTGACCAGAAGGTCGCTGCCCCTGTGCTCTATGGCTTTTTTTTGCGCGGGAGAATATTCAATAGGCATCAATCGTCACCTCCTTTGAGTATGCGTATTTTAGCTGTGTCGGAAGTAATATCGCATCTGTTTGGCTTGCTGCCAAGGCTTATGTCATAATGGCAAATGTTTTTGTAGCTGCAGAACATGCAGGCATTCTGAGTGGAACTTGTGGTCTGCGGGAAAGCGTCCACCTTCCCTGAGAGCACCTGTTTGGCAAGGTCTTTTTCCTTTTCTTTTACAAAATCGAGCAGGGTACGCATCCCGGTGCGGTCGAGCACGGGCGCGTCGCTTCTGGGCTTTCCGTTTTGAGTGAGCCTGAGGTTCACCAGCTCGTCCTGGGAACCGGAGACCATTTTTTCAATGACCGCGTCATCAGAAAGCATGATGCCGTCAAGACGGTAGGTTTTGTTCAGCGATGAAACGATATCCTCCCTTTGCGGAGCTTCGTTTATGTCGAATTTGGTGTAATCGCCGACGACACGCATATAGAACGCTCCCGCACCCTCGTAGCCGCCATTTTGGGTCACGGCGTCAAGGTAGGTCAGAAGCTGCAGGCTGGTGCCGTAATATATATCCTTGAAATTCAGCTTGTTATGCCCTGATTTATAATCGACTATCCTTGCAAAGTTCTTTCCGTCAATATTTGCGGTATCGAGGCGGTCTATCCTGCCTTCAAGGAAAAGGGTAGCGTCTTTAGTGTAAAGCTCTATCGCAGGATACATTCCGCCCCTGCCGAAGCTGACCTCAGCGTTTCTTGGGGTAAACCCGCTCTTTTTTAGCTGGTTCACAAGTGCTGCGGAGGCGATAGACATCTCTCTTTTGAGCGCGTTTATCCTCGCTCTGCCTTCAAGCGTGCGCCCCACTGAGGTTGCCAGAAGCCTTTCGATGAGCGGCTGGGTAACGCTGTCCATGAGGATAAGTCCGTTTTCGAAGTTCAGCCTGTCGCGCATTGCCATCGCCCTGAGCGTAAAGCTTTCAAGCGCGTCGTGATAGAAATTGCCGCTGTCTATGGGGGTAAGCTCGGGTATTTTCCTTTCGATCGGCTTTAGGCCGTAGTCGATAAAATGCCTGTAAGGGCATGCTGCAAAGGTCTCAAGGCGCGATATGCTTATCCTGTTTGAGAAAAGCTGAGCAGCCTGAGAGGGGGCAAGATCGCTTACCCTCGCTTTGTAACCCATTTCAAGGCGCAGCCTGTCGGCAAATATCGCGTCCTGATTTTCAAAATAGGAAAAAACGCTGTGCCATGCGGGATCAAACGCGTTCTTGAGCATGAAGGCAAGCTCGGACTTTGCGCTTTCTGCGTTTGTGAGCATAAAAGAGGCTTTCGTGCGCTCTTCGGGCTCGATGACCTTGGCATTTGGGAATATTTTTTCAATGCGCTTTATGAGCAGCGAGGGTTCCAGCGCAGAGCCGGACTGGTCTGCACCGCTGTAGGACAGGCAGAGGAATTCTCTGGGCTCTGTGAGAGCACCGTATATGGTGACAGCCTCGACTGCGAAAAACTCGCTGCCGCTGGAGCCCAGATATTCTTTGAGAGCGCTTCTGTCAGCATCGGTCAAAAGATTTTCCGGCGCAGTGGAGGAGGGGAGCACGCCGTCGCTGAGCCCCATCACAAAAAGCGCCTTGAGCGAATTTCCCTTAAACCTTGAAACGGAGCTGATGCTCACCGCATCCCTTGAATTGGGCACGCTGCCGAGGGTAGCAGCCATAAGGCCTTCCTTCAGTGTGCGAATGTAATCGGCCGATGAAATATTCCCAAGCAGTGCGCTGCTCTGGTCAAGTATATCGCATATAACCTGCGCAAGCTGCTGTCCGTCATCGTCGATAAGGTTTTTAAAAAGCAAAGAGTTTACGCAGTAATTGTAAACGGCCCTTGCATGATCTGTGGAGGTCTCGCAGTCCCTGAGCTCAAAAGAGAGCTGAAGGACGGGATCGAACACGGTTTTTTTTGCGTTTTCCAGATCTTCGTCTTCGATCACATCCGAAAACCTCGATCCGAATATATTGTTTTCGTAGATATAGTTTTCAAGAAGATCGGCGGTATCATCGTCAATGCCGCAATAGCCGCTTTTAAGCACACCCAGCACGTCTTCTCTTCTCATAAGTCCGCTCATTGCCGCTAAAAAAGCGCTTATCAGCTGCTTTGCAGCGCTGTGGTCGTAGGCTGTATCGAGCTTATCCATAACGGCGGGAACGCCGTTTTTCTTGAGCCTTCGCATAAGCTGATTTGGGCGTTCTCCGCTTTCTGCGCAGATCACGGCGATATCTCCGTATTTTAGCCCTCTGTCCCTTGCAAGAGATACGATGGACGCAGCGACCATTGCGCACTCGTCGGCGGGGGTCGCCGCTTTGATTATCTGTATGCTGTCGGTCTCCTTTTTGAAGGGCACAAAGGGATAGGCATAGAGCTCGTGCTCGAGATGCTCTATCGCCTCGCTGCTGAAGGTTCCCGAGGGCATGTTTTCTATAACGGTCTTTACGCCCAGATTGTCCGCAAGCTTAATAAGCCTTGCAAGCGTATCGCGAACAGGACGGAAAAGGTTTTCGTCCCTGCTGCCAGCCTCTGCGCAGGTAAATGTGACTGTCACGTTTTTGCATAAAAGCGCGAGCTTTGCTATCAGATTCAGGGTAAGAGGTGCGATAACGTCAAAGCCGTCAACATATATTTCGTAATCGCGGATGAATTTTGCCTGCGGCAGGCGCTCGATAAGGAGCCTTTCCTGTGCTGCTGCGTCCATATAGCGCCCGTCGATGCTTTTTAAGTATTCTTCGTACACGAGCGCGATATCCATGGCTTTTAAGGACACCTCTCCGCCTGCGTTTTTTGCAAGCTTCCTTAAATGCTCGGGGGAGATGGCGCATTGCTCAAGGGTGGTTATCATATCCGTCATGAGCGAGGAAAGCCCGTCCATGCGCGGTATCCTTCTGTAATAGGTAAGATCTGCGCGCACGGCCATAAGAGCACGCTTTACCGCCATGGCTTTGCCGGTTTTATCGAGCCTTGTGAGAGTACCGCCGGTGTTTGCAAGTACCCTGCTTGCAAGGCGGGAAGGTGAGAGCACCTGAGTGAAGAACAGACCGCTGCCGGGAAGGGCGCGCGAAAGTATCCATTCCGCGCTGAAGCTGAATTGCTCAGGTACCATCAGAATGATCTTCTTTTGCTGTGCGGCGTCATTTTTGACCCGCTCCATTATGTATTGAGTTTTACCCGCACCCGCGCGGCCCAGCAGGCATGTAAGCATGATCTACTCCTAAAAACTAAATAACTCCCGTGCCGTCAAAATCGGGGATGTATTCTTCTCCTGCGGCTTCCATCTCCTGAATGTATCCGTCCTCGATGGGTGAATATTTGAGATATGAAAGTACGCGGTCGTATTCCTCTTGTGTGATCTTCCTGTTTATCTCGGGATAATCTGCGGCTTTCCCGCAGGGGGTGTACTGTGCCATGATGTGTATGAGCACGCTGCCCGGCTTGAAATGCTCAGAAATATAATCGATAAAATCGAGCGTGTTTTCCACCTGACCGGGAAGGATGAGGTGGCGGATTATGACTCCCGATCTCATTATGCCTTCTTCGTCAAACACGGGATCGCCCACCTGCTGATACATCTCGTCTATCGCTTTTTTTGCGATATCGGGATAATCCGGGGCGAAGCTGTACCTCTTTGCGATATCTGAGGAAAGGTATTTAAGATCGGGCATATATATCTGGATTTTGCCTTTGAGCATTCTAAGCGTCTCGATCTTTTCGTAACCCGAGCAGTTGTAAACAACGGGCACGGGCAGAGGCTCGTCGAGCGAAGCCAATACAGCATGGGCGTAATGGGTTGGGGTCACAAGGTTTATGTTATGCGCGCCCTTTTCTATCAGTTCTTTGTATATCTCCTTGAGCCTTTTTATGCTGACCCTCTGAGCGTGTGCGCCTTCCTCGAGCCTGCTGATGCCAAAGTTCTGACAATAAACGCATTTTAAGGGACAGCCGCAGAAAAACACCGCGCCGGAGCCCCTTGTACCCGAAATGCAGGGTTCCTCCCAGTGGTGAAGCGCCGCCCTTGCAAGCATTACATGAAGCGGTGCCGAGCAATATCCTGTTTTTGATCTCCTGTCCACGCTGCAGTTCCTTGGGCAAAGAGTACAAAGCGCGCTGTCCTGCATAAACCTTCTCCTTTTTATCTGTTATATATATTCTAACACAAAATCACCGCGATTGCGAACAGGAAAATCAGCCTTGACAAGGCGCCTTTGCGGGTGTAATATGCATCGGGAGATGAAACCGATGCCGACAAATATGAGGCGCAGGGAGTACCTGCGCGAAAATTTTGCTCAAGTAAAGCTGTATTTAAGACGCCGCCCGGCATATGCATGGGAGGCGATAAAGGACGGAAGGGCGCTAAAGAGCGTCGTTCGCTTTTTCAGATCGCACGCGGTTTTGACCATTGCGTTTATCGCGGCGGTTTTGACGATGCTTATCGTGCCGCCGGATAACAGTTACGCAGGCTATTTTGATGTAAAGACCCTGACCTGCCTTTTCAGCGTGCTGGCGGTCGTCAGGGCTCTCACCAACGTGAACTTTTTCTATATGATCGCAAGGCGATTGGTGGCGCTTTTCAAAAACGAGCGGATGTGCATTCTTGCCCTTGTGGTCATAACCTTCATAGGCTCGATGTTCATCGCAAACGATATGGCGCTCATAACCTTTTTGCCGCTGGGCTATTTTGTTCTGCACACCTCGGGCAAGGAAAAGCATATGGCGTTCACATTTATTATGCAGAACATAGCAGCAAACCTCGGCGGCATGCTCACACCTTTTGGCAATCCTCAGAATCTTTACCTTTACACGAAGTACTCCATCCCCACAGGCGAGTTTATGCAGATACTTTTCCCGCCTTTTATAGTCGCAGTGTCGCTTATCGTGATCTGCTGCCTGTTTATCAAAAAAGAACCGCTTTCGATGGGAGATGAGGTCGAGGCAAAATGCCCGAAATGGAGGCTCAGCGTATACCTTGCGCTGTTTGCGCTGTCCATCCTTATAGTTTTCAGAGGAATACCTTATTGGATAGGGCTTATCGTGATACCCATAGCCCTTTTGGTGCTTGACAGAAACGCGCTTAAAACAGTGGATTATCCCCTGCTTCTGACCTTTGTGTGCTTTTTCGTGTTTTCGGGCAACATGGCAAGGATAGAGCCTGTGAGGAATCTTTTTGCGGGACTGCTTGAAAAGAACACCCTGCTTGTCGGTGCACTTTCCTGTCAGGTGATAAGCAATGTGCCCTCGGCCATCCTTTTAAGCCAGTTTACTCAGAACTATCCCGACCTTCTTATCGCCGTAAACATCGGCGGTACGGGCACTCTCATCGCATCCCTCGCCAGCCTCATAACCTTCGGCGAGTTCTCCCACCATTTCCCCGAAAGGAAAAAGGAGTACCTGATAAAGTTCAGCGCCTACAATTTTTCCTTCCTTGCGATACTGCTTTTGTTCTGTGAGTTTGTTATATAGGTGATAATATGGAATTTGAAAGAATAGAAAAAGCAGCGTTTACTGTGATCGGAAAGCTCGGCTCGACCGATGAAGGCAGCGGCTTTATCGCAAAACTCTGGGATAAAGCGAATGCAGGCTTTAATGAGATAAAGCATCTTGTGCTGTTTGATGAGAGCTGTAAGCCTATGGGCATATATGGCGCGATGTCCGATATGGGCATGAATTTTGAGCCTTGGGAGAATAATTTTTCCAAAGGCTATTACCTTGCCGGCGTGCAGTGCAGGAACGATGCTGTCGCGCCCGACGGCTGGACAAAGTGGACGATCCCGGGCTTTGTCTTTTTGAAAGTGAAAGTAACCGGCCCTGATACGTTCAAGAATATGATATCATATATGAACGAAAACTCCATTCCATTGGCAGGTGCCGTCCACGATTTCACCGACCCAAAGACAGGACAGGGATTTATGCTCTTTCCGATCAAGAAAATATAGTGAAAAACGGATCTATCCATTATTTAGATAGATCCGTTTTGTTGTAAACAGAAAAGCTATGCGCAGATGATCATTCTTCATCCGCAAATACCTCTTTTATCGCTTCAAGATAGCCGTAGCCGTAGAGGTCGTCGGGTTCAAGGTAGCTGGTTTCGGTCCATTCGTTCCAGCTGTTTACTGTGATAAGCTTTGGCTGGTCGGGATGGGAATCAGCGTATTCCTTGGCGGCGATGAAGGCTTTTTTGATGTTTTCGGGAGTACAGTTTTTCATGATGCCCGGGCGGAAGCCCACATAGCGCGGGTTATTGTCCCAGCCAAGGGAAACATGGGGAAAATAGGGGACGGAAAGCTTTTTGTCAAGGCTTGCCCATTCCTTTTTTACGTCCTCAAAGACCTCGCTGTAATCGCGGTCAATGTTGGTGAAATGGACGAACTGATAATGGGAAATGCTGTCATAGCCAAGCGCGGGTATGAGGTCGCTGGCCTTGAAATCGGTATCTGCATCTACGCCGCTTACGTTCATCCTTTTATCGCCCCAGAAGGTCATCTGGATGTGCAGACCGGGAAGACCTGCTTCTATCGCCTTTTCCCGCCACCAGTCAAGCGCTTTCCTTGCTTCTTCTACGCCGCCAAGACCGTTTACGAAGTTTGCGGAATCGTAGATCATAAAGACGGGCTTATTGTCTATGGTGTAATATTCGGGGAGTTTGAAATACTTATCGATGAGCCTGAGCGCGATCTTCTCAAACTCGCTTCGATCTACCTGACCCGACCATACCATGGAAGCGCCGTTTTCGTTGGTGCGTTTATCCCAAAGGGAGACAGCATCGTGGTTCGCCCACATGAGATAGAATTTCATTCTGCTGCGGTTTTTTGCCTTTAAAAAGCCGTCATTTAAGCAGTTTTCAAGGAAGGGACGACGGTCGTACCAGTACCAGTCGTATATGAACACGTTCACGCCGTGGTCTGCGGCCGCGTCGATCTGCATCTGCATAACATAGGGATCGGCCTCGTTCACATAACCCCAGAGCGGCTTTCTGGGCCACTGGTGCCCCGGGAATTTGGCTGTCGCGCTTTTCACGGACTGCCATTCGCCCATGCCCTCGGGCCAGAAGATGCGGGTGCGCATTTCGTCTCCCGTATACGCGGGCCATATATATGCTGCAACATCGTATTTGCTCAAAAATAACACCTCTTTTGTTGAGATAATGATATTTTATCATCATAAAGGGTGGCTGTAAAGCAAATACGCCATTTACAAAAACTGTTTTTATGTGTATGATTAAATCATCCAAAGGAGTGATACAATGCTTAAAGGTATTCCATCGATTCTTTCTCCCGAGCTTTTAAAAATTCTCATGGAAATGGGTCACGGCGATGAACTCGTCATTGGTGACGGCAATTTCCCTGCCGCTTCCATGGCGCAAAGGCTCATCCGCCTTGACGGACACGGCGTTCCCGAGATCCTCGACGCCATAATGAGGCTTTATCCGCTGGATCAATATGTCGAAAATCCCGTCGCGCTCATGGCGGTCGTTCCCGGCGATGATGTAAAGCCCACCATTTGGGAGGAATACAAGAAAATTTGCAGCAAATATGACCCCGACAACTGTGGAATCGAGATGATGGAGCGTTTCGCATTCTATGAGCGCGCCAAGAAAGCCTACGCCATAGTAGCAACCGGCGAAACCGCGATCTACGCAAATATCATCATCAAAAAGGGGGTTGTCAAAGAATAACCTTTTTTAGGAGGTAAACTTTGAACAATATCCTTGAATATTCAAAAAAACTATATGGGCTTGAAGGTTTTGAACTGAAAGCCGTTTCAGGTCACGACGGCGGGCGAAACAATGTTTTCGTTTGCAGCAAAAACGGCGAAAGCAAATATGTTCTTCGTGTGTCTTCGCTGGGAGACAGAAGCGAAGAAGAATATTTAGCCGAGCTTGAATTTGTCCGCTTTCTGGCTGAGAACGGCGCTCCTGTGGCAAATGTTCGTTTATCCGTTAACAGCAGGCTCTTGGAATCGTTGGCTGAGGGCGATAATAAAATATATTTAAGCCTTTTTGACTATGCAAAAGGCATGCTGATTTCGGATAATGGGTACAGGTACAGGGAAGGCGCACCGCTGAGTGAGTATTTTGTAAATACCGGAAAAGCGCTTGGAAAAATACACCGCTTGTCAAAAATATATGCGCCGGAGCATAAAAGAAATATGTATTTTGATAAATATAATATGGAATACATAGATTCTCTTATCTGCGATAAATATTTAGACCTTAAAAAGGCGATATCAAGGCGGTTCGATGAATTTGAGGCTCTGCCTGTAAAAGATGAAACCTTTGGTTTGGTTCACTTTGATTTCAGCGACGGAAATTATCATATCGATATGACAAACGGAGATATTACCGTTTTCGATTTTGATAACTCAATGTACTGCTTTTATATGTTTGACCTTGCCAATCTTTGGACTCACGCAGTGGGCTGGTACAGAGGAGAAAAGGAAGCGAAAAAGCGCAAGGCGGGCATGGATCATTACTTCGAAAACGTTCTTGAAGGCTATAGGAGTGAAACGGAAGTTTCCGATGAATTTTTATCAAAGCTGCCTTTGTTCATCGATATGGTACTCATCGAAAACATTGTGGATGAGTTTGAGTGCTGCAAAAGGGAAGGCGAAGAGCTTGACTTTGAAGACATCGAGGATGCGGCTATGTGCCTGATAAATGATATTCAGTACGCAGGTTTTTTTGAAGAACAGGACGAATAAAGCAAAGCGCCAAGGCAGCATGTCTTGGCGCTTTGCTTTTATTATACGGGAATTTTGAAAACGATCTTTTTAACGGATTCGTTTTTATCGCCGAGCAAGGGCTCGTGCGCGTCGTGGGGGAAGCAGATGAGGAACCAGCCTTGGGGAATGTTCACAGTGGTGACCGCTTTGCCGGTAAAGAAACCGCAATCCGTATCTGCGTTAAATTCGGTTCCTTCCGGCATGGAATCGGTCTTACAGATGGCGATTTTTTCGTCTTTATCAAGGGGAACATGGATGTCGGTATATTTTTTGTGGAATTCAAACCAGTCCTTGGTATCGCGAAGCTGAGATACGGAGTAGTTGAAATAGGAAACTTCGGAGATATCGTTCCTGCCCTCATTGAGGGTCACGGACGAGATGTTCTGGATAATGCTCAGCGCCTTGTCAAGCTCTTTGCTTATGCCAAGATAGGTTTTTGCGTTATCGCATCTGTCGAGTATCATATGCTTTACCTCCCTTTACGGCTTTTTCATGGTAAGAGAAATGCGCTTTTTGGCAGTGTCCACAGAAATTACCCAGACCTTTACAATATCGCCGACCTTGAGTATTTCGCTTGGATGGCGGATGAATTTGTTTGATATCTGGGAAATGTGAACCAGACCGTCCTGATGCACTCCGATATCGACAAAGGCGCCGAAATCGATGACATTCCTGACCGTGCCGGTCAATTCCATGCCCGGTTTTAGGTCTTTCATTTCAAGCACATCGCCCCTGAGCACTGGCGGGGGCAGCTCGTCGCGGATATCTCTGCCGGGCTTTTGAAGCTCTTTGACTATGTCTCTCAAGGTGGGCACACCAACTCCGCAGATGTTTGCGGCGTTTTCCTCGCCGATGTTTTTTAGGGCGAGGGGAATTCTTGAGGCATGCTCAATATCGACATTGCATATCTCCATGAGCTTTTCGGCTGCTGCGTAGCTCTCGGGATGCACAGAGGTGTTGTCCAGCACCTTTTTGCCGCCCACCACGCGCAAAAAGCCCGCGCATTGCTCAAAGGCCTTGGGGCCGAGCTTGCTGACCTTCAGAAGCTGTTTGCGGTCGGTAAAAGCGCCGTTTGCGGCTCTGTATTCAACTATGTTCTTAGCTGTTGCCGAAGTTAAGCCCGATACCCTTTCAAGCAGAGAGGGAGAAGCGGTGTTCACGTCAACGCCGACCGAGTTTACACAGTCTTCAACAACGCCGTTCAAGGTCTCGTCCAGCCTTGCTTCGGGCATATCGTGCTGATACTGACCAACGCCTATTGCCTTGGGGTCGATCTTTACCAGCTCTGCCAGCGGGTCCTGCATTCGCCTTGCAATGGAGACCGCTGAGCGCAGGGAAACATCGTATTCGGGGAACTCCTTTGCACCAAGGGGAGAGGCGGAATAAACGGAAGCGCCGGCTTCGTTTACTATCATATATTTTACGTCGAGCGCGTTATCACGTATCATATCGGCAACGAATTTCTCCGATTCGCGCGATGCGGTGCCGTTGCCTATTGCGATATGGCGGATCCCGTGCTTTTTGATGAGACCGAGCACGGTCCTTTCCGCTTCTTTCACCTTGTTATGGGGCGGGGTGGGGTAGATCACATTTGTA
>SVHB01000073.1 GCA_015056005.1 Clostridiales bacterium | reverse complement strand
GCGCAAAGATACTGAGCGAAAACCTTGAGCGCATGGGGCTTGGTCACGCTCTTATAACCAACGAATATCCGCAGAAGCTTAAAAAAGCCTTTTCGGGATTTTTCGATAAAATTCTGGTCGATGCTCCCTGCTCCGGCGAGGGAATGTTCAGAAAGGACCCTTTGACCGTAAGCGAATGGTCAAAGGAAAATGTAGATATGTGCCACGAGCGTCAGGTGGAGATACTTCTTTGCGCCTGCGATATGCTCAAAAGCGGCGGCGATATACTTTACTGCACATGCACCTTCAACCGCCTTGAAAACGAGGGAACGATAAACAGGCTGATAAGCGAAAGAAGCGATATGAGCATTTTAAGCACCTTCAGGCAGTTTCCCCATACATCCGATGGCGAAGGGCATTTCATGGCGCTGCTTCACAAGGACGGTGAGCCTGAGCCCAACCGAACCATCGAAAAGAAAGCTCAAGCGGACGAGCTTTCGGATATCGCGCCCTCCCTCACCTTCTCCCGAATAGAGAAGTTCGGCGATTATGTCTGCGCCATACAAGAGGATACTCCCGACCTCAAGGGGCTCAGGGTCGAAAGAGCGGGGCTTCAGCTTTACAGCGAGGAAAAAAAGCGCATAAAGCCCGCCCACGCGCTTGCAATGTCCATTTCGCCCGATCAGGCAAAATACTTCGTTGATCTTGATATCGACAGCGCAAGAAAGTATATCGAAGGTCAGGCGCTGAACATCGAAGCGCCCAAGGGCTGGGTGCTGGTCACGTTCGACTCGCTTCCCCTTGGTTGGGCAAAATCCGCAGACGGAAGGCTGCAGAACCACAGGCCCAAGGGACTAAGAAGATGATCTCAAAAAAGGAGAAAATCATGCATTTATATCATAAAGACGCTTATATAAAAGAATTCGTTTCTTCCGTCGTCTCCTGCGAAAAAAGAAACAACGGCTTTGCAGTAGAGCTTTCCGATACCGCATTTTATCCCACCGGCGGCGGTCAGCCCTACGATATGGGAAATATTAACGGCATAGAGGTCGCAAACGTTATAAAAGAGGGCGATAGGGTCATCCATATCCTGCCTGAGAGCATCGATGTCGGTACGCCCGTCAAAGGCGTTATCGACTGGGAGCGCCGCTTTGACCATATGTGCCAGCACGCGGGCGATCACCTGATAGCGGGTATCATCTACAAAAAATTCGGCGGAATCACCTTAGGGCTGCATATCGGCGCTCAGGAAAGCTACATCGACGTAGACATGGGCAAGCACGGGCCAAAGCTTACAAGAGAAGAACTTGACGATGTCGAAAGGGAAGCTATGACAAGGATACAGCAGGACGCGCCCATCCGCTGCTGGTTCCCAAGCGACAGGGAAATGAAGGAGCTCCCGCTCAGGAAAGACCCCACGGTGGACTCAGATATCAGGGTCGTGCTAATGGGCGATTTCGAATGCGTTGCCTGCGCAGGCACCCATCCAAGCACCACAGGACAGATAGGCATGGTAAAGATCCTTCGCATGCAGCCAAACCGCGGCAATATGCGCGTGTTCTTCCTTGCCGGCAAGAGAGCTTTTGAGCATTATCAAAGGATCTGGAACGAGTTTGAAAAGACCTGCGCTCTTTTCAGCGCCGCCGAGGGCACCCTTTTTGACAGAGCAAACCAGTATCAGGAAAGCGTAAAGAAAAAGACGAGCGAATTGAACGGTTTCAGAACAAAGGCCGTGCTTTCAAGGATAGACGACATCAAAAAGAATGTTTTGAAGCTCAAAAAAGCTCAGCTCTATATCGCCTGCCTTGATGAAGCGCCCGAAAATGCCGTGCGCGAGCTCACCGCGCAGCTGATCGAAAACCCGAAGGCGGCAGCGATCGTCATAAACCGCACAGCGGATAAAGCTTCCCTCATTTTTGCAAGGGGCGAGGGCTGTTCGGTCGATATGGGCGATGCGCTTCGCACCCTCACCCTCCCCTTCTCGGGCAGAGGCGGCGGCAAGCCTGCCTACGCAATGGGCGCTATGAGCAGCGATTTTGACCTTGAGATTCTTACAAACAACGCAAGAAGATTCTTCAACTGAAAAAGGAGAACAACGATTTGAACACAGAAAACTATAAAGAACATATAAACTCCCAAATGCTCATGGGACCAAACAGCCTGCGAATATTGGAAGAGCTGATAAACATGCATCCTTTGACGCTTTGCGCAAATGACATCGTGCTCGACCTGGGCTGCGGCAAGGGTCTGACAAGCCTTGCGCTTGCAAAGGAGACGGGCGCCAAAATTTACGCAGCAGATCTTTGGGTCAAACCCGAGGAAAACCAAAAGCGATTTGATGAATGGGGCATATCCGACAACGTCATCGCTTTTCATGAGGACGCAAATAAGCTTGATTTTGAGCACGACCTGTTCAGCGCCCTTGTAAGCGTGGACGCATACCATTATTTCGGTACCGAGCGCTGCTTTTTTGAAGAAAAGCTCCTGCCGTTCATGAGAAAGGGAGCAGAAGTTCTGATCGGCATCCCCGGCATAAAGGATAAATACGCATCAAAAGGAAAGGAGCTCCTTTCCGACTGGCTCGGCGACGAATATTATATGTTCAAAAGCCCCGCCGAGTGGAAAAGCATTATCGGCATCCATGAAAGTATCGAATCCGTTAAAACATGGGAAATGAGCTGCTTTGATTCTGCGTGGAACGAGTGGTTTATGAGCGGTCACGAATATGCCCTTGGCGACAAGCGCTTTTTCGAGACTTTAATAAAGCCCTATACCTGCTTTGTGGGAATATCGATCAAACTGAAATAAACAAAAGCCAATAAAACCGCAAAACGCCAAGCTTATCAGCTTGGCGTTCATCATTTCTCCTCCATCACCGCATCGGATATCAGTATCGCTTCGCCTATATGCAGAAGCCTGTTTGAATCGATCTCTCCTTCGCCTTCAAGTATAATTTTCCTTATAACGCCGTGATCGTTCACGTCGAAATCCTGTGCATACCCAAGGCTTTTTCCGCTTGGTAAAAACACGGGGGTGCATATGCCGGTTATATGCAAAAGCGCCGCTTTTTCAAGCTCCTTGCTTTCCGTGATGCGCTTTATACCCGCTGCTGAGTTTATGAGCACCGCGTCCTTCCCCAGCGCAAAAATGCTTTCAAAAGGAATACAGCGCGCGCCCTCATACCAGAGCGAGCCGTCGACAAGAAGGCAAGCCGCCTTAAGTCCGCATTCGTCCATCAGCCAACCGTAAACATTGCCGCACCTTTTCATATCCTTTATATCTATCACGGGAAGACCCACTGTCTGACAAAGCCGCATATCTTTCACCTCAAGGCAGGATATGCAAAAAACCATCCGCAAAGAACGCTCCTGCGGATGGTTTGTTTTAATTTTGAAACGCGATCTCTTCTTTTGTCTTGAGTGCAAACTCTATGAGCTGATTTCCGTCGAGCTCTTCTCTGTGCATATCCACCGCGTTTATCCTGTGGTTATCATAGGTGGTGTAATAATATATGCCCTTATCGGTGTTCATGCAGGAGGTGTAGATGGTGATCTCAAACTTTCCTTCTTCAAGCTCACAGCAGCCGCGCTGCTGATCCACGCTGCTTAAAATATGGAAAAACTGGCTCACGCTTTCTTCCTCGGACTCACCCGATACCGAGTTCAGCCTCACAAACGCCGCCCTTACAAACCTTGACTGCGAGGAAAGATCCCCGGGAAGACCGATAGCGCCCATGCCCCTGCCGTAGGGTTTGAGATCTATCTCTTTTGAAAACCTGTTTTCAGGGCTTTTATTCGTCAGGTTCATGTAGTTTGAAAGCATCAGCATCTGCACATCAAAGGGTGGATTGTTGGTAAGAACTCCAACAGGGTTATCATACACCTTCAAGCCGCCCTCCGTTTGTTCCAACGTGATGCAGCCTTCTTTATCGGCTATCATCCAATGGAGCTGCGAGGGTGGGAACTTATCGGAATAAGGAGTATCGATAATGTTCAGCCTTTTTATGAGCGCCTTTGCTTCCCCGATATCCGCGCATTTACAAAGTATCCACGGCAAAAGCTCAAACTGGGCGATGTTGTCAAAGCCCGACTTAGGCTTTGTATAAACGGCGTTGCCTACAAAATTGAGCCCCGCCATCGCAAGTCCTTTTTCGTTCACCGCGTCATAGTACAGCGGATAGCCGTTATCCGTGTGCGCCATGCCGATAATTGCGTAATGGGAATCGATCTTCCCCATCTCACGAAAACTAAAGGGATAATTCCTTGGAGTTATAGTGATCTTCTCGCCGTAGGAGAACTCGTAATCAAGAGTTCTCCCAAAATAACTGTCCTTTGTTTTATAAACCGCTGCAGTACACATATCCTTCTCCGAAAAAGTTTATGATATATTCTCTGTATTTTTTATCCCGCTTATTCCACCGATTTGAGCGATTCCGCCATATCGATTTTTTTAAGCTTGAAATACATTACAAAGTTCACAACGCCGGCAAATGCAAGGGTGAACACCGCAGACATCAAAAAGCTTATCGCCGTAATGCGCGGATCAAAATGTATCATATCGATGTTTATCTGAGCCATTACATATGCATGCAGAAGTTTTCCAAGCGGCAGACCCAGTATCGCGCCCATTATCGACAAAACAAAGTTTTCCCTGAAAACATAGGACGCGGTCTCGCCCGGATAGAAGCCAAGCACCTTGATGGTCGCTATCTCTCTTATGCGCTCGGTAATATTTATGTTGGTAAGGTTATAAAGCACGATAAACGCCAGCGCACCGGCGCAGAAGGTTATGAACACAACTATGAAATCCAGAGAAGAGAGCATATTGCCAAGCCTTGTTCTTATATCCAGACTGGACTGCACGCCCGCGACCTTTTCAGAGCCGGTGACAGAGGCAAGGGCGCTTCCTTCACTGTTTTCATTAAAGTTTACATATGCGCACTGGATATCCCTGCTGCCGTTCCAGCTGTTTAGAGTATCATAGGTAACATAGATATAATTGAAAACATAGTTTTCGTAAATATCCTCGACCGTCAATGTCAGATAGTTCATATCCTCGTCGCGAACCTTTATCGTATCACCTTTTTCAAGGCCGAAATTCTGAGCGATCTTGATATTTATGATACAGCCGCCGTCTTTGGGATATTCAACCTTCCTTGAACCGTTATGGAAATCCATGAACCCTTCAAGGTCGTCGTTTACGGCGCAGAAGTACGAGGATTTCACGAGCTCATCGCTCTCGATCTCAACGCTTGACATATGCAGGAACACCGCATCGGAAATGCTGCCCTTGTTTTCTTCAAGGAAATAAGCGCGCTCAAAATCGTCCATATCCTCAGAGAAGGACACAACGCAATCGTAAATGCTTATTTCGTCATACTGATAGTTTACAAATTCCTTTATGGAATCACCTATGCCAAAGCCGGTTACCAAAAGCGCTGTGCAGCCGCCGATGCCCAGGAGCATCATGATAAGGCGCTTGGTGTATCTGAAAATATTGCGGAAGGATACCTTGTGGAGGAATTTCATCCTGTTCCAGATAAAGGGGATGTATTCCATGAATATCCTTTTGCCCGCCTTGGGAGTTTTGGGCCTTATCAGCTGCGCCGGCACCTGTCTGAGTTCTCCCAGACAGCTCATGAGCGTTGCGCCGATATTGCAGGCAAGGTAGCCCAAAGTCACGCCGACGGCCAGATACCAGTCGAAGAAGAACTCTATCTCGCCAAAGCCGTACATCATCTTGTATGCAAGCCAGATGACCTTGGGGAAAAGCCACGAGCCCAGTATCATACCGATAACGCTGCCGAAAAGCGCCGCGCTTCCTGCGTAAATGATATACTTTTTGCTGATATCAAAGCCGCTGTAGCCGATCGCCTTCATAACGCCTATCTGCGTCCTGTCATCGTCGACCATCCTTGTCATGGTTGTCATGCAGACAAGCGCAGCAACGAGGAAGAAAAAGATTGGGAATACCCTTGCAACGCCGTCAACTATCTGCGAATCGCTTTCAAAGCAGGAATAGCCGTTATTGGACTCGCGCCCCAGAACGTACACGCTTGCGGGTTCTATCTCGGCAATGTCTTTCTTTGCGTCGCTGAGCTCCTGCTCGCCGTCATAAAGCTCCTTTTGGGCGTCGGCTATCTCCTCGTTGAATTCCTTTAAGCCGTCTTCATACTCTTCAAGTCCGTCTGCATACTCTTCTTCTGCGTCGGTAAGCTCTATATACGCATCGTCAAGCTCCTTGCGAGCCTTGTTTATCTCCTCATAGAAGGTTTTTTTGCCGTCCTCGTATTCTTCAAGGCCGTCGTAATACTCCTGCCAGCCATCATCGAGCTCTTTTCGTCCATCCTCGATCTCTTTTTTGGCGTCGGCAAGCTGCAGCTTTGCATCCTCGAGCTTTTCCCAGCCTTCTTCCAGACCAAGCGCCGCCGATGCTATCTCGCCTTCGGCCTCTTTCATGGTCTCAAGGTTCTTGTCAAGCTCAGCCTTGCCCGCCTCCAGCTCCTTAACACCTTTATTGTATTCATCGCGCGCAGCGCCAAGAGCAGAGTTGAAGATACCGAGGTTCTCGTCTGTGATAGTATAGTCGCCCGCACCCACAAGACCGTCCATGGCTGCATCAAAGGCGTAGATCATCATAGGATTTGTCCACGAAGACGTATTATACTGCAAAGCAGAATAAAGCCCTTCTGCCTGCGTCAGCTGCTTATCCGATTCCTTGAGCAGCTTATCTGCTTCTTCGAGCTGTTTGGAATATGCGTCAAACTGCGCCTTTCCTGCCTCAAACTCCTTTGCACCCGCTTCGTACTGTTCAAGGCCCGAATAATACGCGGTCACACCGTGGGCATAGTCCACCTGACCGTCCATATACTCCTGATATCCTTCTTCATATTCCGCTTCAGCATCCATCAGGGTCTGATAAGCGTCTTCAAGCTCTCTCTTTGCGTCATAGAGCTCGTTTTCGCCCTTTTTCTTTTCCGACTCAAACTCTTCAAGGCCGTCGTAATACTCTTTCCATCCGTCGTCGATCTCAATTCTTGCATCGGCAAGCTCTATCTTTGCGTCATAGAGCTCTTTTTCGGCATCGGCCTTCTCTGAGTAGTATTCCTCCCAGCCGTCCTTGAGCTCCTTTTCCGCGTCGGCGATCTCCTCGTTAGCCTCAGCCATGATATCGTCATAGCGGATAACGCCGCGCTCTTCCATGATTTGGGTGAGTTTTGGTTCAAATGAATCCGCCAGCGCCTCGTATTCATCGGAATAGAGGTACGGTGAATCATCCGAAAGCTTTACATAAGCCTCGGTAAACACATCGGTATCAAAACCGTCCCTTGGTATGAGCAAAAAAGAGGAAACGCTGCCCGTGCCGATAGCGGTGGTGCCGCGCTCATAGTTTATATAAAGCGGCGAAAAAGCCGTACCGACGATCGTATAGCTGTCGTATTTAAGAAGATCCAAGGTATCTTCCTTATTATTTTCGGATACCTTTATCTCAGAGCCTATAAGCCCTTCGTCGCTGCCCAAAAGGAACGCGTCTGCAAGGCATTCATTGGGACTCTCAGGCATGCGTCCGGAATGAAGCTTTATATCGTTTACTCCATCTGTCAGCATATGAGCCCTTACCACGCTTGCGGTGCCGTCTTTGGTATCAAACATAAAGTCGACCGACAAAGAGCCCGCAGCCTTGCTTACGCCCTCAATATTTCCGATGGCTTCTATATCCTCATCGGTGATGCCCAATGTGGACATAAGCTGAAAATCATAGAACGATTGCTCTCTGTAATATTTGTCGCCGGTTTTTATCATGGCGCTTGTCGTGACCTTCAGACCCGAGAACATGCTGGCGCCAAGAGCAATTATCGCCACTATCGCGACATATCTGCCCACGCTCCCGCGAATGGTGCGCCATATCATAAGCCGCCTTGGGTCGCGGCGTCTGCTTTTTTTCATTACCACTCGATCTCCTCCACGGGTCTGGGGTTGGGATTGAGCTTCATAGAGCCTATTTTTCCGTTTCTGACCGTAATGACCCTGTCAGCCATATCGCAAAGCGCCTGATTGTGCGTAATGATAATAACGGTCATGCCCGATACCCTTGCCGTGTCCTGCAAAAGCTTGAGTATCGCCTTGCCGGTCACATAGTCAAGCGCGCCCGTGGGTTCGTCGCACAAGAGCAGCTTGGGGTTCTTTGCAAGCGCTCTGGCTATTGCGACTCTCTGCTGCTCACCGCCCGAGAGCTGCGCGGGGAAGTTCTGGCTCCTTTCTTTAAGCCCGACCCTTTCAAGCACATCCATCGCATCCAGAGGCTCCTTGGATATCTGGTTTGCCAATTCCACGTTTTCAAGAGCGGTCAGGTTCTGCACAAGGTTATAAAACTGGAACACAAAGCCGACGTCATACCTTCTGTAGGTCGTAAGCTGCTTTGCGTTATAGCCGGATATATCCTGACCGTCCACCACGATCTTGCCCGAGGTAAAGGTATCCATACCGCCCAGCATATTGAGCAGCGTGGTCTTGCCCGCACCTGAGGGACCCACGATAATGCATATCTCGCCCTTGTTTATCTCAAAATTGATATCGCTCAGCGCGTCGATGCGCACCTCACCCATCTGATAGGTTTTGCATACATTGCTTACTTCGATAAAAGCGCTCATATAATAACACAACACTCCATATAACGATATTTACCGATTATATTATAGCATCAAATATATCCGCAATGTGAACTATTTGCAAAAAAAATGTTGACAATTACAAAAAGCGCAGGAAAATTTTCCTGCGCCAAAATATGATCTTATCAAGTCAGATATTTATAGGCGATTGTGGCCGGTGCGCCGCTCCATGCATGGTTCTTTGTACCTAAGATAAACAGGTCTTCCCAGAGCGTGCTGTTTTCGTTCACCGCAAGGTTATAATACCTCGACATCATCCTGCGCTTTGCATCCTCCTTATATCCCATCTCGCAAAGCGCCATGAGCACATAGTTCTCCATATATACAGTTGAGCAGAACACAGTGAGCAGTATCTTTCTTACCTTCTCATACTTATCCTTGCCGCAAAGGCCGGAAAGAACTGCCATCGCGTTTGCTCTGTCGTCCACAAAATCGCCCGATGCGTAGAATTCGCCTTTCCAGAAACATCTGTCAAAGTTTTTCTCTATCGTATCCATCCTTTGCCCAATAAATGCATCAAACCTTGTGACATTTACGATCTTAGCCGTCTTCTTTGCGAATTTGAGCGCGGAATAATACCATGCGTTTACAAGCACATCCGCGTCAATATTATACAGATGATCGAACCACGGCCAGCCGCTTATCCTGTTTTTCACAAGGCCTTCTTCGTTCATCTCATAGAGCATCAGATATCTTACCATGGGCTCAAAGCAGTCTTTGAGGATCTCAGTGTCGCCCGAATACTCGACATAGCTTGCTATCATGCCTATTTCGCTTATGGCGTTGAGGCTCTGAGCCGGCAATTCGCCCGCGTGATTGCCGGGGACATTGCCCACCAGCACGTCGCCTTTTCTCAGGTTTATAAAATCGCCTATCGCTTTTTTGACCAGCAGCTGTGCGCTGTCGCTTAATAGATAGAACACCTGCGGCATCTGCACAGAAACATCGCCTATCCACTGCCCGCGCTCTCTGTCGGGGCAATCCATGAAATTATCCCTCATGCACACATACAGCGTTCTTGCCGCTTTTTCTATAAGCTTATCCAGCAGCTTATCTCCCGTCTTTTTAAGCTCCTTTATATCGCAGTCGTAGCCGGTCTCAATATACCTTACATTGCTCACTTCCCCAGAAAACACTATTTTTTCGCCGAAAACGGGGCTTATGGTGGAAAGCTTATTGAGCCCGTCCTTCAAAGTGAACTCATTGAAATATCCTTTATATGTATGCATTTCGTCACCGGGTCCGCCATGTGTCTCATAACGGTCGGAATACACCCTGATCTTATCGCCCGCTTTGCCCTGCGCCTCAAAGGACACGGTATACCACATTCCGTAGGGCAGCTTTCCCGTATATTTTCTGGGTTTACTGTATCTGAACATAGGTATGGGTCTAAGATAGGTATCGCCCCACACGTTTTCATACTCGGTCGCTTTTTCAAACCTGCCAAGGCGGGCATTGTTATCAAAGCCGACATTTCCGCCGCCGTAAAGATAGGCATTGTTTTCATGCTCGGGAGTATAATACGCGGGATGTCTTTGACAGACAAAAGTACCGTCCGAGAACACGCCCAATTCCCTGCACTCGAAAATGAGCCCTGCACTGCCCGAGTCGACATTGTTTCTGCCGCCTCTGCCGTAGTACCACGCAAGTATCTCTATCCTGTTTTTTCCCTTTTTCAAAAATCGCGCTATATCCACCTCGTCTACATAGCCGCACCCCGGCATGCTTTCCCTGTACAAGCCGCCCTCTGTGACCGCTTTTCTGCCGTTTATCTTCATCCAGTATCTTGTATCGACGCCTATATATGCCGTTGCTTTTTCGGGGATATCCTCTATTTCAAAGTCCTTTCTGAAAAGCACAAAATCGTTCTGTCTTTTGTTATCATCCAACCATATCCATTTGGCGCTCAGATCAATCTTTTTCAAGGCGATTACCTCCGTTATCGGTCGTTTATGGAATTATAACTCACAGTTTAACAAAAGTAAATTAGACAATCACTTATCGCTATGGTATACTTTACCTGAAAACTCCCATTTTGAGGTGGATATATGAATATTTTTGATCTTGCAAAAGAAAAGAAGGTACTTATCGTTGCTCATCGCGGCGTTTGCGGCGGCAACATTCCCTGCAACTCCATCCCCGCGTTCAAGGCGGCGGTGCTTGCAGGCGCAGATGTTATCGAGCTTGATGTTGACAAGACCAGCGACGGCGAGCTTTTCATACAGCATCCCGGCATGGAATATATTCATCTTCGCATGAACGATTCCATCAAGGGTCATCCTTCCGCGTATGTTGAAAAATTCTATCAGCATAACTGGGATCTTACCCCCACTCAATACCGCATCCCCCGCTTGCGCGATGTGCTTGAGCTTCTGCGCGGCAAGTGTTTTATAAACATCGATAAGTTCTGGGAAAATCCCGAGCAGATCGCAAACCTTATCCGCGAGCTCAAAATGGAGGATCAGATCATCATCAAGACCGCCGACAACCCCGAGTTTCTTGATGCGGTCGAGCGCTTTGCACCCGAAATGCCGTTCATGGCGCTCATCCGCGACGCCGCTGCCCACGAGGAGCTCAAGCGCCGCAAACTAAACTATATCGGCGGCGAGGTCCTTTTCGATAACGAAAACTCATCCGTTGCTTCCCCGGAGTTCATCGATCTCATGCACAGGGATAACAAGCTCGTTTGGGTTAATTCCATCGTTTACAACTATAAAGCCGATCTCAGCGCCGGTCATAACGACGACATCTCAATGAGTGAATCCCCCGACCTTGGCTGGGGCTGGCTCGCCCGCCGCGGCTTCGATATGATCCAGACCGATTTCGTTTACCCCTGCAAAGCATACCTCGAACGGGAAGGCTTGAGGGGATAGGGGTGTTTTCTGAGGGAAGGCTTTCAGCCTTCCCTCAAACTCCCATCTGACCAGAGGATTGCATCCTCTGGACTCCGCGGCTTTGGGATCAGGGAATATAGACTTTTGCGTCGACGTGGCCGGCAGGTATGGCCACGTCGAAAATAGCTGAGTGCTTATTCAAACAAGATAGGAGTATCTTGCGTGCGCGGATTTTTCGTTCGCGATATTTATGACGGCTGAAAGACCGGTTAGTTTGATA
>SVHB01000072.1 GCA_015056005.1 Clostridiales bacterium | reverse complement strand
GCCCATCATTTCGACGTGTGCGGGAACGGAAGAGGAACCTGCGAACTGAGCGTCGGAATGCATACGACCCATGGTGTCGGTCATGCCGTAAGAAGCGGGGCCTGCAGCCATGTTATCGGGATGCAGAGTACGGCCGGTGCCGCCGCCGGAGGCAACGGAGAAGTACTTCTTGCCCTGCTCGATGCACTCTTTCTTGTAAGTGCCGGCAACGGGATGCTGGAAGCGGGTGGGGTTGGTGGAGTTACCGGTGATGGAAACGTCAACACCTTCCATGTGCATGATGGCAACGCCTTCACGGACGTCATCAGCACCGAAGCAGCGAACAGCAGCGCGCTCGCCGTTGGAGTAAGCGGTCTCCTTAACTACGCTGACCTTGCCGGTAGCATAGTCGAACTGAGTCTGAACATAGGTGAAGCCGTTGATACGGGAGATGATCAGAGCGGCGTCCTTGCCAAGACCGTTGAGGATAACGCGGAGGGGCTCTTTACGTGCCTTGTTGGCGTTACGGGCGATACCGATAGCGCCTTCAGCAGCTGCGAAGGACTCGTGGCCTGCGAGGAACGCGAAGCACTTGGTCTCGTCGCGAAGGAGCATTGCGCCCAGGTTGCCGTGGCCAAGACCGACCTTACGATCGTCGGCAACGGAGCCGGGGATGCAGAAGGACTGCAGGCCGATACCGATAGCTTCAGCAGCTTCAGCAGCGGTCTTAACGCCCTTCTTCAGAGCGATGGCAGCACCAACGCAGTATGCCCAAGCGGCATTTTCGAAAGCGATGGGCTGGATGCCTTTAACGATCTCATAGGGATCGAAGCCGGCAGCCTTGCAGATTTCACGGGTTTCTTCTACAGAAGAAATGCCATATTCAGCCAGAACGGGAGCGATCTGGCCAATTCGTCTCTCATAAGATTCAAACAGTGCCATTTTCGTTCACCTTATTCCTTTCTGGGATCGATATACTTAGCGGCGTCAGCAAAGCGGCCATAGGTGCCCTTTGCCTTGGTCAGAGCTTCGTTAGCGTCAACGCCGTTCTTGATGGCTTCCATCATCTTTCCAAGATGAACGAACTCATAACCGGTGATCTCGTTGTTCTCGTCAAGAGCAAGGCGGGTGATGTAACCCTCGGTCAGAGACAGGTAACGGGGGCCCTTTTCCTTGGTGGAGAAAATGGTGCCGACCTGACCGCAAAGACCCTTACCAAGATCTTCAAGAGAAGCGCCGATGGGCAGACCGCCCTCGGAGAATGCAGTCTGAGTGCGGCCGTATACGATCTGCAGGAACAGTTCACGCATAGCGGTGTTGATAGCATCGCAGACAAGGTCAGTGTTGAGAGCTTCGAGCAGAGTCTTGCCGACCAGGATCTCACCGGCCATAGCGGCGGAATGAGTCATACCGGTGCAGCCCAGGGTCTCTACCAGAGCTTCTTCGATAACGCCGTTCTTAACGTTGAGAGTCAGCTTGCAGGCACCCTGCTGAGGAGCGCACCAGCCAACACCGTGGGTCAGACCGCTGATGTCAGAGATCTGCTTTGCCTGTACCCATTTGCCTTCTTCGGGAATAGGAGCGGGGCCATGGTTGCAGCCTTTGGCGACGCATACCATCTCCTGCACCTCATGAGAATATTGCATTTGATATGCCTCCTTATAATTCCGTCAAAAAAATTGACAAATTTATATCAAAATAAATATACCACAAAACGACCTCAAGGTCAATCAAAATCGCTTATTTTTCAATGCCGTTTGCGATCATATAATCGTAGCTTTCCTTCATGCACTGGAAGGGATCCTTGTGCCATGCTTCCTGCTCGGCAAGGGCGTATTTTACGCCGGTCTCATTTACGGCCTTTATGATGGGAAGCCAATCGATACGTCCCTGACCGATGGGGCAAAGGGTCCTGGTGCCATCCTCAAGATACATGTCGTCCTTGAAGTGGACCATATCAATGCGTCCCTGATACTTTTTGAGCAGAGCGATGGTATCCTGCTTTGCAGCCTCGGTATGATAAATATCAAGGCAGATCCTGAACTCGTCGGGAGTGTTTTCAAGGATCCAGTCGGTGCCGGTCACGCCGTCCCAAAGATCATATTCCTGCTTTCTGGGATGGAAGGAGAGGGTAAGACCCTTGTCCATGACCTTGGGCAGAAGCTCCTTGATCTCCTTGATCTCCTGCTTGATGCCTTCGATGGTCCTGTATTCCTTCGGTATACCGGAGATGCAGATATCCTTGCTGCCCCAAAGGAGGTTCTGCTCGATGACCTTATCGATCTGAGGTACATAGAGCTCGTAGAATTCCTGAGTAGAAAGGCAATCCCAGTTGTTTTTGACCAGCGCATCCTTTACAGCTTCGTCCGGAACGGAAGGATCGACCCACTGCACCTGAATGGTCTCATAGCCGATCTGTCTGGTTCTGGTGAATACGTCCATAACGCCTTCGGCCGTGGTCATAAGAGGTTTGAAGCTCGAGATCTGAATGCCGATTTTTGCCATAGCAAGCGCCTTCTTTCTTAAGTTTTGTATTTATGGTTTCATGATATAATATACTGAAAATAAAGTCAATAAACACGATTGCGATTGTAACAATAATATTGTATACTAATTGTACAAAAGCAAATAAAGGGAGGATTCATTCATGATTCTGCCAAAATATTACGAAGATATGCATGAATTGCATATAGGCACAATGCCGACTCGTTCCTATTATATTCCTCATGCGTCCTTTGAGACCGCCAAGGGCTATGAGCGAGAGGACAGCGCAAGGTTCCAGTCGCTTTGCGGCAACTGGGATTTCGGTTTTTTTGCAAGCCCTCTTGATGTTCCCGACGGCTTCTTTGAGGAAAACGCCGATCTTTCCGGTTTTAAGCCCATTCCCGTTCCCTCCGTTTGGCAGACCCAGGGCTACGACAGCCACATGTATACCAATGTGCGCTATCCCTTCCCCTATGATCCGCCTTACGTTCCCGAGGAGAACCCCTGCGGCGCGTATGTTCGTACCTTTGATATTCCCGACGACGGCATGACCCGCCAGATAGTATTTGAAGGCGTCGATTCCTGCTATTATCTTTGGATCAACGGCAAGTTCGTAGGCTTCTCCCAGGTATCTCATTCAACCTCCGAGTTTGATGTGACCAAATTCCTGCGCCCCGGCAAAAATACCATTGCCGTCCTCGTGCTCAAATGGTGCTACGGTTCATATTTTGAGGATCAGGACAAGCTGCGCATGAGCGGTATTTTCCGCGATGTATATCTCCTTGCCCGCCCCGAAAAGAGAGTTTCCGATTTCAGGATCTCCACTCCCATGAGCGAGGACAACAAATTTGCCCATGTATACATTCAGGCGCAGTTCACCGGCGAGGTTCCCTGCGAAGCCCAGCTTTATACCCCCTGCGGCAAGCATATCGATACCATCGAGTTCAAAAACGGCACCGTTTGCTTTGATGTAAACGAGCCCAAGCTCTGGAGCGCAGAGGATCCCAACCTCTATATGGTATATATAAAGACTCCAGATGAAATCATCCCCCATACGGTTGGCATAAGAAACATCAAGGTCAAAGACGGCGTCGTACTCGTAAACGGCAAAAACGTCAAGTTCAAGGGCGTAAACCGTCACGACAGCGATCCCGTGAACGGCTTTGCGGTGACCAGAGAGAACATGATACGCGATATCGAGCTGATGAAGCAGTACAACGTAAACGCTCTGCGCACCAGCCATTACCCCAACTCTCCCCTCATGGTAGACCTCTGCGATAAATACGGTCTGTATGTTATTGACGAGACCGATATCGAATGCCACGGAGTTGTGACGATATATAAGGAGCCCGGCTCCAAGTCCACCTACGACCTTATCGCCGATGACGAGCAGTTCGGCGATGCGATCATGGACAGAGTTCAGCTGAACGTAAAGCGCGATATCAACGCTCCCAGCGTGCTCATCTGGTCGCTTGGCAACGAAGCGGGCTACGGCGTCAATTTTGAAGAAGCCGCAGCTTGGATAAAGATTTATGACCCCTATCGCCTTGTGCATTACGAGCGCGCAATGGGCGATCACCTTGGCTATGATCCCAAGGATTTTGAAGCCGATCTGCTTCCCGAGGGCACCTACGGTTCTTCGGGCAGGAAGGAAGACACAGTCTTTGAGCAGAAGGATATCGACCTTTATTCCAGAATGTATGCTTCCCTTGCATGGATAAAGGATTATCTTGACAAGCAGTACGATCCAAGGCCTCTGGTACTTTGCGAATTCGTGCATGCGATGGGCAACGGCCCCGGAGATATCGAGGATTATTTCGATCTTATCTATAAATACGATCGCTTCTGCGGCGGCTTTGTCTGGGAATGGTGCGATCATTCCATCATGATGGGCACAACCAACGACAACCGCAAAAAGTATTACTACGGCGGCGACTGGGGCGAATGGCCTCATGACGGCAACTTCTGCATGGACGGTCTGGTATACCCCGACAGAACTCCTTCCAAGAGCCTTGATGAATGGAAGCAGTGCGCACGTCCCGTACGCCTCGTTGCAAGCGATTATGCAAACGGCGCCTTCACCTTTAAGAATACCTATGATTTCCTGAACGCAGGCGATATGATGCGCATCGATTATACCGTGAAGGCAGACGGCAAGGTCTTAAAATGCGGCACCTTCGGCAATGTATCCATCGCCCCCGGTGAAACCAAGACCGTGACCATAGATGAAAAGCTGCCCTTGGAAAATCGTGCAAGCATAATTTTCACCTATATTCAGACCGTCGATAAGCCCTTCACACCCGCAGGTCATCTGCTCGGCTTTGATCAGGCGCTTTGCGATGTTCAGACCAAGTTTGAGCTGCCCGTAAGCTATTTGGCGCCCACAGTTATCGAAGATGCACGCAATTTCGTTATCGAAGGCAATGGCTTCCGCTATGTGTTCGACAGGCGCAGCGCTGCGTTTACTTCCATTAACTTTGCAGCAAATGAGCTCATCAAAAAGCCCATGGAATATAACATCTGGCGCGCTCCCACCGACAACGAGCGTAATATCCGCCACAGATGGGAAGCTGCGGGCTATGATAAGGCCATGGTCAGGGTCTATGAAAGCGCTATTGATATCATCGACAACGCCGCGGTTATTACCGCAGAATTCTCCATGGCAGCGCCCGTCACTCAGAGGATAGTTACCGTAAAGGTCAGGTATACCGTTGCCTGCAGCGGCGCTCTTACCATGGAGCTGAACGGTAAAAAGACTCCCGTAATGCCCTTCCTGCCCAGATTCGGCGTAAGGCTCTTCATGCCCAAGGAGTTTGAAAACGTTTCCTACTATGGCTTCGGTCCCAACGAGAGCTATATCGATAAGCGCAGATCATCCTGGCTTGACAGGTTCTCCTCCAAGGTCAAAGATCTGCACGAGGATTACCTCAAGCCTCAGGAAAACGGCAGCCATTGGGGCTGTGAAGAGGTCACCCTGTCCGATAAATACGGCATGACCTTGAATGTAACTGCCGATAAGCCCTTCTCGTTCAACGCAAGCGAGTATACTCAGGAAGAGCTCACGCACAAGATGCATAATTTTGAGATCGAGAAATCCGGCTATACCGTCCTTTGCATTGACGGCAAACAGTCGGGCATCGGCTCCAATTCCTGCGGCCCCGCCCTCGAACCCATGTACCGCTTCAGCGAAAACGAATTCTCCTTCACCTTCGTTCTTACTCCCAAAAAAGCATAACCACGCATAAACCGAATTCAGAAAAACCACCCCGCTTGTCAAATCCGATTGCAAGCGGGGTGGTTTTATGATCAAGCTATATGGTTAATGCAGCTGCTGTTTATTAAAGTATAATGTTAAAGCGTGCTTACCATCTGCTGATTATGTTTTCGATAAGCTGCTTCCCGCGAAGGAGGGAGAGCCATCTTTCAGGGATTCCGGACAAGCCGAATTTGATTCCGGCAAGTCCGCCGGCGACGCAGGCGGTCGTATCTGTATCGCTGCCAAGAGCTACCGCAAGCTTAACCGCCTGCTCGTAGCTTTCCGCTTTTGTAAGGATCATGAACGCACTTTTCAGGCAGTCGACAACATATCCTGTGCCCTCACCGTAAAAATCTTCTTCAAGCTTTAATTTCAAAAGGCGCTTTTCATATTCTTCGTCAAGCTGAGAGTATATTCCTTTCAGCGTATTTACGGCATCATCCACAGCCGCTCTTATTTCCATGCCTTCTATGAGCCTTCTTGCGGTAAGGCAGTAAACGGCGCAGCACACCTGATTTACAACATGCCCGTGAGTGGGAAGCGACTGAGCATGCGCATCAAGTGCAAGCTCTTTGTCGGTGCCTTTATGCCATAGAGCAAGAGGCAGTGTGCGCATGAGCGAGCCGTTGCCTTGACCCTGAGGGTTCACCTGACCGCTTTTATCCGCGGGAGTTCCGGAGCAGAACGACATCAGCGCTGCCCTTGTCTGGATGCCGATATCGAACCTTTCGTCATCGGGAGTCATATATCCATCCAGCATCCAATCGGAAAGCTTTGAAGCAAGGTCGTTGATATCAAGATGCCCCTTCTCTATAAGGCTTGAAAGCAGGCAAAGCGCCTGCGCTCCGTCATCCGACCATGTACCCACGCTTACCTGCGGATAGGTGCGCGGATAACCTTTTGGCGGTATCATGTCAATCTGATCAAATTCAGGGATCTCATTTGCTGCTTTGAATTCATACGGTACGCCGAGTGCATCGCCTATAAGCAGCCCGTAAAGTCCGCCCAAACGCTTTTCATCCATCAATACTCACTCCCCTGATATCTGTTTTTTCTTTTATATAATTATATCGCATGCCGCATGCAAAAACAAGACCGACTAAAACGACCTGCTTGTTCCCATTATATAGTAAAGCACAAAAACATGTCCGTTCATGTTGACAGCAGCTGAATAAAGTTATATAATACTATTTAGTAATACTAAATAGTTAGTTTTGCATGGAGGTGAAGTTTTGGACGACAGGTTCTCACAGCAGCTCAAAAAAGGCGTGCTTGAAATGCTTGTGCTCAGGCTTATAGCAGAAAAGCCTGCCTATGGGTATGAGCTTCTTTCCCTGCTCAAGGAGCGCTCGGGCGGGTTGTTCACGTTAAAAGAGGGAACGCTCTATCCCATTCTCTATCGCCTTGAAGACGATAAAATGATAACTGCGGCTTGGTCAAAGGGCGAAGGTCGTATCTCGCCAAAAAAAATATACAGCGTGACCGATGAAGGCAGGCGTGAAACGCTCAGGCAGCATAAAATCTGGCATGAATTCACCATGACAGTGGGCGATTTTTTCAAAGGAGGACTCAGCGATGGAGAATAAAACGCTTGATAAATATCTGAAAAGCATAAGCAGAAGGCTCAATATGCCAAAAAAACACAAAGAGAGAGTGCTTAGTGATCTCAGCACCTCGATCACGGCAAGGCTCGAAGCGGGCGAAAGCGAAAACGATATCATCTCAGACCTTGGCACCCCGCAAAAGGCTGCAAAAGAGCTCAACGAGCAGATGAAGGAATACACCTACAGGAAAAGCCCGTGGCGCTTCGTCTGTCTTGCAGCCGCATTGCTGCTGCTCATATATCTGATAACGACCGTTTCGTTTATGATCCCTGTGCACCGCTCGATCGGCATCATCGGCGGCGCAGACGGTCCAACCTCGATCATCGTCACCTCAACTCCAAGGAATATGCTCATGGAAATAAGCACAGCGGTCATTCTCCTTGCCATATCCGTTTTGGGCTTTATGTGGCTGAGAAAGCTGAAAAGGAAATAGACATTCCCGGTTTAACAAGAAAGGAAGAGCTTTTGCTCTTCCTTTTCTTTATATGATAGTATATTCAAGCATTTCGTAATGAAGCCTTGTGCCAATATCCACGCCCTCGGGCAGAAGATAGAGTGCGATGAATATTTCGTTGCCGTTTTCGTCGTCTTTCAGATAGGCGTATTCGCCTTCAATCCTGACTAATGTATAATCTCTGGGTTCCATTGCAATCTCTCCTTTTATGTTTACATGTCCTTTACGTCCTTGGATACGGCGCTGATGATTATTGATATCAGCAAAAATACTGTCATCATTACCACAACGCCCATTCCTGCCTGTATGCCTGCGCGCTCTGCGACCAGGCCCACCGCAGCGGGTGTGAGTATACCGCCGATGGAGCCTGCAAGTATCATGTTGCTGACTCCAAGGTCGTTACCTTTAATGCTGTCTGTGCCAAGCGCCATGGCAGTGGTATATATCGTTGCCATGAACAAACCTACGCCCATGATGCCAAGGACGATCGGCAGCTCGGTGCGGCTGAAGAAAACAATGAGGAAGCATACGAAAAGGCCGACGCCGTCTATCATGAGAAGAAGCTTTCTTGATACCTTACCAACGATAAGCGCACCGATCATTCGCCCTGTGAACATAACGAGCCAAAGCAGGCTGCTCATCATCTGCGACATTTTTGCTGAAAGCACTCCGATATCCTGAAAATAGGTCACCAGCCAGCCGGTTATCGCGTATTCGGTTGAGATATAGAAGAAAAGTATCGCAGCGCCGAGCCAGAAGGAACGGTTCTTCAAAAAACTTTTGTCAACGCTTTTGATGCTCTTTTTGATGTTCTCGGGCGGCAGAGGCATTTTTATATATACGATAAACTGGATAAGGCAAAGCACAAGCAGCGCGTATGCCATAAGCTTCCAGCCGTTCTGATCGTTCTTGGTGCAGGCTATGATCACAAGCGGCGAAAGAAGCGCGCCGATTGCAAAAGCGCCATGCAGAAGGTTGTAGCCGATTGCGGATTTCTTGCCCGGCAGGGTCGACATCATGGTATTGGAGAAATTGGCGTTGCCGCCCTTTGCGATACCCATCATAAGGCAGGCAAGCGGCAGGATCGCAGCTCCGAAAAAACCGCCTGCGATCAGGAGATATGATATACCCATCCATATCGACATAATAAGTATGGTTTTTCTCCTGCCAAGTATCGATGGCAGAAACCCCGACAAAAACACAGCCGCAAGGTTGCCGATAGATTGGCAGGAAAGCATTATGCCTGAAAAATCATAGCTTAGAGAATATTCGCTTCTCAAAAACGGTATGAGCGGTCCAAGCGACTGACAGGCAGCGCCGCTTACAAAAAACGCAAACAACGTCGCCGCCATAAGCTTGTTTTCGCGCCTGGACTGATCGATATTTGTCATCTTTGCACCGACCTTTATTGTATATGTGTGATCTGCTCCGGATATTGCCCCGGCTTTATCGGAAAACGATCTCTTTAGTTATCAGATCGCTCGCATCGGGCTTGAAACCGCGTGAAACGAGAGCAGCTTCCAGCTTTTCGTTGTTCAGGGTAAATGTGCAGGACACTTTGTAAACGCCGATGGCTTTTGCATAGTTTACAGCAAAATCGATGCAGCGGTCGTAGTTTCCGCCCATCATTGCGATATGCAGCGCGACGTTATGCTGGAACCTGGCACCGCATACGATAAAGCTTCCGTCGGTGGGATCCTCAAAGACCTTGCCCTCGGCAGCAAAGCAGCGCACATTAGCATCGTTTATGTGATAAAAAGTACGGTTGAACACCATATGATCGTTGTATTCATCCTTCATAGGCAGAATAAGCTTGCTTGCGCTAATAGGATCGACCGGCTTGAAAGAGTGGGCATCACCGCCGCTTAAATCGGTCAGATGATAACCCCTGTGAGTAGCCGCGGTCCTGAGCCCGTTTATCTCTGCCAAATGAGAGCTGACCACGTTTTTTTCGCCCGTAAACATCGCCATAGAGCTGCAGCCATGCTCATGTGCAAGCTCCAGATACTTTTTGTATATCGCCTTGCCCGCGCCCTTGCCCTGATGAGCCTTGCTCACCCTGAGGGTCTCCAGCCAGCCTGTTCCGTCCGGCAGCACGGTAAATCGCCCGATCCCGATCAGCACATCGCCTTCATATACACAAACGCAGCCACCCTTCTGGCTCTCAAAATAATGCCATGCATCCCTGAGATACCCGGGGTAATTGGGCATGCTCTCATATTCCACACGCGCACATTCCTCCATATCCGAATACTGCGCAAGCTTAACGGTAAATTCCATCTATTCATACCTCTCAATTATCTTTGCCCCATTATACCACAAAAAGACAAATAAAAGGAAGAGCGTTAGGCTCTTCCTTTTGCTGAATGCTGCAATTATTTGTTAAGGCCAAATGCTGCTTTGACGGCTTTGGCGGCGGTGGTTACTGACTCTACGGGGATGCACATATCGATCCTGGTTTCGCTGGTGGTAATGATATAGGGTTCGATACCCTCTTCGCTTACGCAGGAGATAGCTCTGCCGGCGACGCCGCTCTGGCGTTCCATGCCCTGACCTTCGATGGAAATCTTACCTGCGGGACAGATAAGCTGGGTCTTTCCAAACTTGCCGATGATATCCCTTGCACGCTCGGCGTTTACGGCATCGACGCTGATTGACAGCTCAGAAATCCCGTTCTTTGCTCTGGACTGGCTGATCATATCGATATTTATCTTGTTATCGCCTATGGTCTTCAAAAGACAGGGGATCTCGCAAGCCTTCATATCCAGAGAAATGAGCGCCTGATCGGTATAGGTGTAAACATGGGTAACAGCCATGGATTCAAGCAGCAGATCGCGCATGGAATAAAGGCCGGGTTCTCTGCCCTGCATATAGTAAGCAGCGGCAAGAGCGCCTCTTGCGAATACGGCTCTGGACTGAGCGGAATGGCTGACCTCCAGAGTTTCTTCCATGCCCATGAAATAGACCTTATGGTCGCCTGCAACGCTGCCTCCTCTGAGGGCGTGGATACCGATCTCTTCCTTGGTCCTCAGCTGGCTCTTATGATGACGTCCGTAAACATATTCCTTATCGACGTTCACGGAATCGTTTATGGCGTTTGCGATCATCAGGGCGGTGCCGGAAGGAGCGTCGACCTTTGCCTTATGATGCGCCTCGACTATCTCGATATCAAAATCGGGAAGGAAAGCCGCTGCTTTGCCCACCAGATCGAGCATGAGGTTGATGCCAAGGGACATGTTGGCGGTTCTGAAAACGGAAATGGTTTTTGCCGCTTCTTTTACCATAGCTTCCTCTGCGGGAGAATACGCGGTGGTTGCAAGGATGCAGGCAGCGCCGGTGCGCCTGCAGTAATCGAGCACGTCGGGCAGCGCTTCTGCTTTGGAGAAATCGACGATAACATCCGCACCCGCATTCACATCCTTCAGGTTCTCAAAAAGAGGGAAAGACATGGTCGCTCCGGCGGCAAACTTATCAACGCCGGCTACAATATTTATGTTGTTATCGGTCTGAGCAACGTCGGCGATCATGCGGCCCATTCTGCCGCAAGCGCCGTTGATGACGATGTTGAGCATATGTTTTACTCCTTTTATATGAGCATGTATTCCTTCATCTTTTCCACAAGAACCTTTTCGCCGTCGGGGCTCATATCGCAAAGCGGGCCGCGCAGACCGCCCACATCAAAGCCCATATGACGGTATGCGGTCTTGACGGGGATGGGATTGACGTCGGAGAACAGAACCTTGACCAGGGGGTTGATGTAGAACTGGAGCCTTCTGCACTCGGCAACGTCGCCGTTTAAGAAAGCCTCGCAAAGCTCGGTCATTGCTCTGGGCATAATGTTGGAAATGGTGGAAATTACGCCGCGTCCGCCGCATGCCATGATGGGCAGTACCTGGTCGTCGTTGCCCGAATACAGATCGGTCTCGGGGCAAAGGCGCATAAGGTCCATGATCTGGCTGATCTCGCCGCAGGCTTCCTTGATGCCGACAACATTGGGATGCTCGGCGATCCTTGCAAAGGAAGCGGGCAGAAGGTTGACAGCGGTTCTTGAGGGCACGTTATAGGCGATTATGGGCAGATCGGTGGAATCGGCGATATCGAGATAATACTTGATAAGGCCTCTCTGAGAGCACTTGTTATAATAAGGAGTAACGACCAAAAGAGCGTCCGCGCCGGATTCCTTTGCCCTGTCGGAAAGCCAGATGGCGCGCTTGGTATCGTTGGTGCCGGTACCGGCGATAACGGGGATGCGGCCTGCTACTCTGTTTACGGTAAATTCAACGACCGCTGCACGCTCGTCGTCGCTCATGGTTGCAGCTTCGCCGGTGGTGCCGCACATAACCAGAGCCTTTACGCCGCCTTCGATCTGGAAATCGATCATTTTGGCGAGGGTATCGAAATTGACATGATCATCGGAAGTAAAGGGAGTTACAAGCGCGGTAGCGCAGCCGGTAAATACGGGGTGTTTCATCTAAAATTCCTCCAAACGCTTTTTGATATGTGCGCCGATAAAAAAGGCGCTCCATAGTCAGAGCGCCGCTGCAAATACAAAGGTATATCTAGCAGTGGTACAGCACTCCACTTCCCATCGCAAAAGGAAGTGACAGCCGCACGGCTGTTTACCGTGCGTCCAGGTCAGGGTCATGCGCAAATGACCGCTGCCTTCGGCGACTTGCCTTTCACGTGCCGTCACAGGGAGCGCCCCTAAAGCACGCTAATCATCAAGGACGCGCCTCTGACCAATTAGTATAATAAGTATAACATACACATGGTGCATTGTCAACTTGCATAAAAGCATATGCTTCTTTATACATCAAAATTCCCTTTAATTGCCGGGATTTTCGTATCTTGTGTTCTTTCTTCGCATCGACACCGAAAGCACCATTGCCGATGCTATAAGGTTTGTCCACATAGCCGAGCCGCCGTAGCTCAAAAACGGCAGCGGGATGCCGGTTACCGGCAAAAGCCCTATATTCATGCAGATGTTTTCAACAATATGGAACGCCATCATGGAAGCAACACCTATGCATATCATAGAACCAAAACTGTCCCTTGCCGTCCTTGCGATCTTCAGCATCCTGATTATCACAAAAACAAAGAGCGCAACAAGTATCATGCAGCCGACCAAGCCGATAGCCTCTGCCGTGACCGCAAAAATAAAGTCGGTATGCTTT
>SVHB01000071.1 GCA_015056005.1 Clostridiales bacterium | reverse complement strand
CGATCCCGATCACATCAGGTTCAAGAAAGTTCCTCAGGGCGTGAGGGTATACGAGATCACCGGTCCCATCTTCTTCGGCGCTTCCGACAAGATATCCGATATTTTGATCGACGAGGACACCAAAGCGCTGATAATTAGGATGCGCGCCGTGCCTGCGATCGACGCAACCGGCATTCATTCGATCGAAACTCTGGTTGAAGCCTGTAAAAAGAGCGAGGTGAAGCTCATATTCTCACATGTAAACGATCAGCCCATGAAGGTGCTGAGAAAAGCGGGAATTGATAAGCTGGTCGGAGAAGAAAACTTCGCAGGAAATATCGACAAGGCGCTCAGAATCGCTGAGGACATATAAAACATATTGCAGCGGCTTTATGCCGCTGTTTTTTTATTGAAATTTTCTCATTAACATGATACTATCTATTTACACAAACAAAAAGGGGATAATACTATGATAGCTTCTATGAATTATACCGTAGGCGCGAATTTTGTTATGAAACACCCTGAAATATCAAAAAAGCTGAAGATGCTCAAAGATGCGGGGGTGACCGATCTTTGGATTGCGGGCTATTCCTATGGCAAATATGATTGTGATGAGGAAACCCTGCGCAGGGCAAGGCGAAGGCTTTTGGAGGAAGGCTTTTCTACAGGTGTGCTGTCGCTGCCTGTCGGGCATCCTGGCAATTCGCTTGACCCGTTTAACCCGAATATCGAGCTTGCGATAAAGAAAACATGGCGATACAGAGTGGATAAACACGGTAAAGAGGAATACTATATCGCCTGCATAAACGATACCATGATAAACGATAACCTTGAAGCGGCAAAGCTTTTTACGCAGCTGGGCTTTACAAGGCATTTCTTTGACGATGATCTGAGGCTTGGCAACCATGGGGACGAGGTTCAGGGCTGCTTCTGCGACGACTGCATCCAAAAGTTCAACGCGCAGGTGGGTATGAAGCTTGACAGGGAGACCTTGAAGCGGGCTTGCCTTGGCGATGAAGCGCTTTTGGATATAAAGGAAAAATGGATAGAATATAACTGTTCAAAGCTTACCGATTTCATGGTTCGTACGAAGGTTCCGGAAATGATAAGCGGCATAATGGTCATGCATGACGGAGGCAGGATACACGGTATATCCATACCCGATATAAAGAAAGCCCTGCCCGATTGTATGTTCAGGGTGGGAGAATGGCATTTTGACGATGCAAAATATCTGAGTCCGGGCGGAAAGGAATCACTGGCAAACTCGGTGCACACACACCTTTCGCTGATAGGCGATAATCCCGCATATTCGGAGAGCACCATATTCCCCGCAGGGGCGCTGTCTCCCGATAATTTTATCGACAAAATAAAGCTCGAGCTCAGCCTTGGTCTTAAAAACATATTTGTCATGGGCGGCTCAAGGTTCATCGATGATATATACTGGGAAAGACTCAAAAAGGACAGAGATATGCTTATCGCGCTGTCTGAGGAAGTATAATACAGGTGTAAAATCGCGCTTTATACGATGTGCAAAAACCAAGCAGAGTATTATGTTTTTGATATATGAGTGGCAAAAAGGACTTTCAAAGCGAAAGTCCTTTTTGTTTATTTGCCGGTTCTTTTGATTGCTTTTTCAAAGGTTTCGGCTATTATCGGAGCGCATTGGGGTCCAACAGAGTTGGTCTCTTCGTAATGATCCTCGCCCTTGTGATCCATGGTTCTTTCTATATATGGCAGCTTTTCGTTCAGAAGGAAATCGGAAGGGGGAACGATGTAACCGAGCTCGTCGTTGGCAAGGCCGATTATCAGAAGCTCGCTAACCCCGTGCTCCTTTGCGATATCGTATAGCGGCTTTGGGTTTTCGGGCTTTTCCGGGTTGGCGTTGCCGTAGGCTTTGCCGGATATGAGCTCAGGGAATATCTCGCCGGGGATGAGCGCAATTGCGATATCGTCCAGCATAAGAAGGTTCAGTTCCGTTCTTACGCCGTAGCCTGTGGCGCTTCCCGGGTATCTTACCGCGTCGTTGGTAAGTATGCCCAGGGTCTTGTACAAAAGGAAAGCGGGGTTATCAAGGGGAACGGTGAATTTTTCCGAAACAAACGAAAGCTTCGGGGCAAGCTCTCTTTCCATATCTGAGGTGATGGAGGAAGCGTATTCAATAAGCTTGTTTGAGGTTATTTCAAGGTTTTCCACTGCCTGTGCGGTCGTATCATAAACAAACTCTTTGGTCATAACAAGACCGCCTATAGCGCCCGGGGCGAACATGCACATATCGCCCGTCTTCTCTTCCATACTGTCGCACAGTTTACCCGGGAAATCGCGGCTCAGGAGGGAGTTTGCGCCGCGCAGGGATTCGGCGTGAGCGCCGTAGAAATATATCCTTGCACCGCCTGTTCCGTCGTCTGCGCAAAAGCGCAGCTGATAAAGATTATCGTCTGTCACGATAGGGTCTCTTGAATCGCGGAACATTCCTTTTGTTTCCGTTTTGGAGTAGAACAGGCTGCCGCTCTTTATATTTGACATGGCTTTCCTTGCACAAGCTTCGGCGGCTTTTATAAGCTCGGCCATATAATCGTCGTTCTTGCCGTCTATTCCCGTTTCTCCCCAAAGCCCGAGGGTGTCGGGGCCAGCGTGGGTGTGGGTGGAATATACGTTTATGTAATCGACGTTTTTGATATCCGAAAGGGATGCTCTGATCTTTTTGACCGTGCCGCTGTCGAGCGCTATGCAGTCTATTCCGATAAGAAGTATCCCCGATCCGCCAGTGGAAATATAGATCGATTTTGCCGTGCAGTGATCGAGCACTCCGCTTATGGAAAGAGCGCTGTTGTAGCCTGCGATGTACAAAGGCTGGGCGCTGTTTTCGTTCGGCATGATTTTTTCTGCACCAAAACCGAAATACCAGCTCTCGCCGTTTGCTGAAACCTTAAAGGAAGGCGAGCCTGCGCCGCAGGCGCATAATATAAGCGTCAGAAATATGATCGAAGTTGACAGAAGTATCGAGCGTTTCATTTTGCCTCCGGACCTATTACAAAAGGTTCTTGATGATGGGCAGCGCGGTTTTTGTGAGAAGACCCAGCTGTATCTCGTTTATTTGTGTGAACCAAAGCGCGACGAAGGTAAACGGTATAAAGCCTGTAATCATAATTACAGCAATAAGGGATGCTTTGGGTCTGCTTTTGAGCATAAGGGCTAATGCTAAGCCAAAAGCAGCGCCGAAAACAGCCCACAGCAGAATGTTTGAGCGAATAGCGGCGGTTTTTAACTGATACAGGATATCGTGAACGTATGCGGCGGTGCTTTCGTCAAGGGAAAGTGAGGGGCAAAGAAGCCGGAATATATCCGCAAGGTTTTTGATTATATAGCCCGACAATGCGGCTGTGAATAAAAAATACAGCGCAAACGGGAGCGTGCGGTAAAAATGAGATAAGGCTTTTTTCATGGCTTTAGTCCGTTCTTATATGTGTTTTGTAAATTATAGCAAATAAAAACATATGCGTAAAGTTTATAAATCAAGGGTATTGATTTTTGAACGTTTGATGTGTATACTTTTGTTAATCCAATAATACTGGGAGGTAAGAAAATGAAATACGTATGCGAAGTTTGCGGCTGGGTTTATGACGAAGAGGAAACCGGCGTTAAGTGGGAAGACCTTCCCGAAGATTTCGAGTGCGAACTCTGCGGCGTAGGCAAAGACCAGTTCAGCCCTGCCGAATAGAAAACCAAAAACAGCCCGATTTTTCGGGCTGTTTTTTTTATGGGTTTATTATGAGTATGATAAGGCAGACGATACCTACTAGGGTAAATATTCCTCCGCCTATTCTTGTTGTGATGAGATAGAGATCGGAAGGGTCGGAAGCGGAATAGCTTTTCCAGCTCTCTTTGAGCTCGTATACCGTGTTTGGCGATATGAGCATTATAAGTCCGACTATGATAACAAAAATGCTGCCGATTATGTACATATCAATGCTCCTTTAGTATTCCAAAGGTTTTGAGCGTTATCGGGTAAGCGTCTTTTGTGCGCATTTCAAGTATCACGGGAGCATGGCTTATTTCATTGTCCTGCCAAAGTCTGAAGAAGGATGCAAGGCTTATCAGCCTTCCGTAAATCTCTGTGAAGGGAGTATGGTTTTCCATCTCTCCGCCAAAGGATATTACCTGATGCAGATGATAACCCACGATATCTAAGCCAAGCGCCTCATACCAGCTGCTCAGCTGATACTCCCGGCTGTAGGGCGCGTTGTTTCTGGCGTGACCGTTATCAAAATTTATGCCGACTTTGCATTTTGTGTGCTTTTTCACAAGGCGCATGAACTCTGTGACTTCTTCGGGCAGGTAACCGAAGCGCCTTGAATCGTCGGGGCTGTCCTTTTCTGTCATATGCATGTTTTCTATGCCGATGATCTGCTCTTTGGGGAAATCCTCCATAAAGCGCGCGATATATACTGCGATGCTTTCAAGCGCATCCTTGTTTTCCCTTGCGGTTTTTACCGAAATTTTCGGAACGTGCTGTGTAAAGCGCTGCGCTTTGAGCACCTTTGCAAGGCGGAGGAGCTCTTTCAGGTCCTTATGAGGAAGGACTTTTTCGTCAAAGCCGATATCGGGCAGATGTATTGAAAGCTGGACCCCGCCGGCGTTTCTCCATTTTGCTATGAGCCCAATCAGCTCATTTTCGTCCCATTTGGTTATGTTATTGCGCAGCTCGAGGTATTTGAGCCCCTGCTCTATAGCAAATCGGATATCGCCGGGGGTGTATGCAGATATCCCGATAAACTCACAAAGGTCTTTGGGCATAGGGCAGGGAAAATGCGATCTTGTGATCTTTCGTGTGTCCGTATCATAATAGACGATCGCGGGTTCTTCGCCTATGTTTTTGTCGGGGTCGAGCGCGGGCAGGCGGATATCGTTTTCGTATACAGTGAAAAAATGTTTGTGAGCAGTAAAAAGCGGTGTGTCTTTATGGTTATCGCGCCATGAAAGCATTTTTTCTTTGTGCGTTTTTTCAAGCGCATCGATATAGTGATGCATAAAGACTATCGTGTTCTTATCCGCGCTGTCAAGGAGAGCATAGGTTTCGTCAGATATGGCTCCGTCGCTGTCGTTTACGGCTATTATGTTTATCCCGCAGATATTGCTGAGTACGGGCGAAGCGTCAAAGGCGATGATATCTTTTGTTTCTTTGCTGCGAAGGTCGGAATTGCCGGGGATATAAAGCAGGGGAAGCCCTGTTTCATTCATGCTTTTTACAGCGAAGCGGTAGGTTTCAAGGCTGCCGGCGCAGGTAAGATCGCCCGCGCAGATCAGGCAGTCGGGGCTGTTTTTGCATATGTCTTCCAACGCCCATTGAAAAGCCTTGTGCTGTAGGGCGTTTTTGCTTTCGGGCAGGTGGATATCGCATATAAAGCAGATTTTCATATAATACCCCCTTATACGATCAACAGGCATTCCGATTTTGGGATGCCTGTTGGTGTTTGTTCTGAGCTTTCAAAAGAGAAAAGCAAGCTTTTCGGTATCGGATAGGTTTTATAAATTAATTGCGCAGCGCTTTCCTTTGAGCTTTCATTCTTTTTTTGAGCTCTCTGGTTATTTTACGCTCTTTGGCGTATTCCTCTATTTCCTCTATATCGGAATCCTTTGTAAACGATCTCCATTTGAAGATCAGCACAATGCCGAATATGAACAGAAGCACGCCGCGCAGGGCGCAGGTGAACAGCACGGAATATACATCCATACCCATGAACACCATGGTGGAATCTCCCGTCCACGAGCTTATCCATGTGCCGCACATAAGACCGAGGAAGGCGAATATGTTGGTCCCAAGGGTGTTGAAGGCAACGAGGGTGGTGGAGTTTTCCTCAGGCAGGTTGATATAAAAGATGTTGGAATAGGAAATGTTTATGCCCACGCTCATAATGTGCTGAATTATGCTGTTGGGCACAAATAGCCACGCGGATTCCTTGGTCATGCAGAAAAAGATGAATTCGGTAGGCACAAAAAGCGCCATCGATATACCGAAGGTCTTTATCCACGAATAGCGCTTGAGCACCTTGCGCCATATGGGCGAGGTGGTGAGCAGTATTATCGTATAGAGCACCGATACCGTGTTTATGAGGGTATAGGAAAACTCCATATGGTTAAGAAGGTGATAGTTCCAAAGACCGTTGTTGAGGTTTGCGATAAAGCACCATGTGAAGGTGACCAGCATGCAGTACATAAACTTTTTGTACTTGAATGCAAGGGTGAACACATCGGAAATTTTTAAGTCAGCGGTCTCAACATAGGAGTATTCCTTTGCCCGGGACTGAACGATAAGCTCTATTATCACAAGACCGAACGCCAGATATCTGAATATGATGATAAGGCTGTCCTGATACGGGGAGCTGCTCAGCGCGTCGGTTATAAAGCCGCTGACGAGCAGTATGATGCTTGAAAGCACCGATGAAAAGATCTGGTTGAAGGTGAAATAGCGCATCCTGCGCTCGTTGCTCTCGGGGAAAAAGTTATAGAACCAGATGGTAAAGCCCGAACCGAACAGCGCCCAGAAGCCCGATGCCGCCGCAATGACCACGATAAAAAGGGTGAGCCTTTGCGAAGGATCGGTCACGAACTGAGGCATAACGGTGGTAAGGACGATATAAATGAAGTAATATATCGCCTTTGCCAAAAGAAGCACGCCTTTGCGCTTTTTGAATCTGCTTAACAGCTTGGGAGAAAAAATACTGAATAGGTTTGCGATGTAGGGAACGAATGTGAGTATGCCCGTATCGGTTATGGACATTCCGTACATCGTAAGGAAGCCGGTATAGAATATGCCGGTGATGAAAACATTGTAAAATGTCGCGAGCAACGTAGAGACAAGATTGATCAGTCGGCCTTTGGACTTGTCATCTTTGAGGCTGTAAATATCGCCAAGCGAGAACAGCCAGTTTTTCATACGCTTTATCATGCTCTCATTCTCCCTAAGAAGAATTATTTATTTTGTGTATGGATTATAGCAAAGCGCGGCATCAAATTCAATAGGGTATAAAACATTTTTTAGGGCTCAGAAATAGATCTGATTTTTGTATTTTAATGGCAGCCTTTGGGCAAAAAGATGCGAGTCGTTTGCATACTGAAGTATTCTTGGGATGACAAAGCCTTCCTTGTTGTCAAACTCGATCACGCTCATGCCGGAATGGCTCATCTCAAGGCGCATTGCGACTTCGGGATAGGGGATATCAAGCAGGCATGCCATGAAAGCTTTGCCGAAGCCCTCATGGGCGAAAAGGGCTATGCGTTCATCGTTTGGGTTTTCGGCGATATAGCCGTTTCTTTCAAGATCGTGGCGATAGCCGTGTAAGAGCATAAAAGCGTCGACTTCCTTTTGTATCCTTTGGCTGCCTTCTTTGTAGCGGGTGCCTTTGTAATGGGGATGCTCGTACCAGTTCCTTCCAAGCGCCCTGATCTCGTTTGAAACAAGCAGCTCCTTTTCCTCCTGAAGGTTAAAGAACCATGTGCGCTTGTTTTCGCTCAGCTGAACGGAAAATTCTTCATATGCGCGGCTTTCGTGGCACCAGTCGAGCACGTTTATCTCTTTTTTGAGCATTTCGGCGGTGGGAGCTGCGGTCTGCATGGCTCTGGTGGAGCTGGAAGCATAAATCTTATCAAGCCCGTGAGTTCCCAGACGATATTTTATTGCATCCGCCTGAGCATGCCCAAGGGGAGTCAGACTGTCGGGATGATAAATGGGATCGCCGTGTCTTACATAGAAAAGAAGCATGGGTATCCTCCTTCAAGAAAAATATGTATATGTGATGATTTTGGCTTTAACTATTACGATTATAGCATAACGCAAATAAACTATCAAACAATAACTTACCTGCAATTTCAGTTTGCATTACAGAGGTTTTTAAGGTAAAATTGAACCATGGATAAAATCATATACAGATATTATTTATCTTTATTGGATATAAGGGGAAAGATAATGCCGAGCAAGCGTTTTTTGATCGAAGGGAATATTTGCGGCGATCGGGTGAGGATTGGCAGAGCGATACATAAGCCGCCGCTTACACAGGAGGAGCTTTCGCGTAAAATCAATTTCCTTGGCATGGAGATGACTCCGCTGATCATTTCGAGAATCGAAAAGAATCAGAGGCATGTTTGTGACGGCGAGCTCAGGATACTTGCAAAAGCTCTTGGAGTCACCATGGAGTGGCTTTGCTCGGAAGATGAGGAAATAGAACTATAAAGCGTGCGATAATGCACGCTTTTTGTGTTTGTTTTGTTGTTTGTATGTGATATAATTGGGTATCGGAAAAACATAAATATATCGGAGGATATTGCTATGAGCGGCAGGCTGTTTGAGCTGTATAAGGGAAGGCTGGTCTATCACGGAGAGCTGCACGATCATTCAAATTCCGGCGGGACGAGCGACGGCAAGCAGACGCTTTCGTTCTGGAAGGAAAGACTGGCGGAGCTGAAGATGGATTTTGCCGCCATACTCGATCACAGGCAGGTAAGGCATATGTATTTGCCCGAATGGGAGGATGGTCTGTTTATCGCAGGCACGGAACCGGGTACTACGATACTTGACAGCAGGGCGACGGTAAAGGACGTACATTACAATATGCTGTTTCAGCATAGGGACGAGCTTGAAAAGCTGCTTTTGGAATTTCCTCAGTATGAGTTTGAGGGCGGCATAGAGGGGCATTTCAAGTATCCCAAGTTTACAAGGGAGAGCTTTGGTAAGCTGATAGATGCGGTGCGCGCACGCGGCGGGCATTTTGTTCATCCCCATCCCAAGCAGCTGATGGTATCTAATGATCCTTTGGACTATTGGTTCAGGGACGAGACGGGTATAGAGGTCGTGTACATATCCCTTGAAAGCGAGGAGACCAAAGTAAATTATAAGCTCTGGTGCGATCTTCTGGCGCTGGGCAAAAGGGTTTGGGCAAGCGCGGGCTGCGATCTGCATAATCTCCCATCCGATAAAGCGCTCACCACCGTTTATGCAAGCGAAAGATCGAGCAAGGGCTTTGTTGAAAGGCTGCGCGTTGGCGATTATACATGCGGCTCGGTGGGAATACGCATGTGCATCGGCGATACGCTTATGGGCAGTCACGGAAAACTTGATGATAATAAGCTGGAAGTGGTCGTAAGCGATTTCCACCCAAGCGTAATCATTGCGGAGCATAAGTACAGGCTCGATATTATAACTCAAGACGGTGTGATAAACAGCGTGCCGGTAGCCCCGGACAAGGAGAATCATTTTGTATTCGACATTCCTAAATGCGATTTTGTAAGATGCGAGGTATTCGACGAGGATAGGGCGCTCAGGATAGCGATAGGCAATCCCATATGGATAGATAAATAAAAACAAAGGGAACATCAAGCGATGTTCCCTTTTTTCATATTTGACGGGTTCGCAGTTTATTTGAAATACCTTGTTATGATATCGAGGTTTTCCTTCTGGATGGGGGAAAGCTTATCAAAGAGGTTTTCCTTTATGAACAGGCAGTGCTCGTATGCGGCTTTTCGGTCTATCTCTTTGGGTGTGTTTCCGATAAGGCGCTTTACGTTCCCTGAGCATATGTTTTTAAGCGCATCATTGGGAAGAGAAATAGGGATTATCTCGCCGCCTCCGGAGTAGGGGAAGGGCTCGCTGCCTTCAAGGAAATTCCTTGCAAGGGCGTATCTGCCCTTGCCGTAGCCTTTGGCATAGTTGTCGCTGCCAAGTATAATTCTATCCTGATGCTTTATGAAGAATTCGCGCCACTTTACAGGATCCTTGGTAAAGTTTACATACATTTCCCCGCCGGGGGTCAGATCAAGGTATACATTGCTGTTATCCCAAAGCAGCTTTTCCACCCTGTTTATGTCGCCGGACATAAAGTAAAAATGGGCAAGAATGAAATTTACATTGCGGTAAGTTTTATAGACGCGCTCCATTTCGCCGTAGAGCTCTTCAAGGGAAAGGAACCCTTCGCCGTATACTCTGCCAAGCTCTATGGCGCTCTTTGATGCGGTTGAAATGTCCCAGCTGCTTTTCGGGTCACCCACGTGGCAGACTATCGTGCTTCCGCTTTCATCGAGGACTTCAAAGAAGCCCGCAAACGAAGGATGAGAAAGCCCTTTTCCAAGGTTTTTCCTGCTGCGCGGGTGCTGTGTGAGCGCTTTGAAGCCGTCAAAGCCCATTTTCAGCATTTCTTTTGCAAAATCGCCGTATGGGGCGGGCTTATCAAAATGCCATGTGAAGGAAGCATAGGCATATACGGGGATCGAAAGCCTTGATTTGAGATAAAGTACCTTGATGTTTTCGGTAGGATCAAAGCCGTTTTCGCAGTGATCGGCGTCGGGGCAGGAAAGCAGCCCCGCTTCGCTTATCGAAAGCTCGGAAAACAGCTTTTCATAATCGGAAAGCGATTCTTCGATGTTCTGAGCAAAGCAGATATGACAGTGGTTATCAAGAACCTTATTGGACCTTGTGAACTGCTCGGACATTTTGTACTCCTTTGTTTACAGGTACGCAGGAGGCTCGTAGCCTTCGAATATTATACCGTCCTGATTTGTTTTGTCTGAAATATCTTTGCTGGTCCATGAAAAGCGCATTGCACCCATCATTTCGCAAAGCAGGGTGCCAAAGGGCTTTTTGGCAAGCTTATACGCCACAAAATGCGGCCTGCCAAGGAAGTTCAGAAGGCTGTTTGCAAGGGCAAAGGAAAGGAAAACGGACTGACCCTTGTAGAACTTTGTGGGCTGAGCAAGCTGCCCGCGTACATACTCGGGAGCGTTCTTTTTCCACCATGCAACGATCCTTGGGTCAAAGCTTTCGATGCAAACATCGCCCTTATAGGTCTTGAGTATCTCATATGTCTTTTGGCAAAGCTCGTATTTGCGCTTGCCGGTCTTGAACTCCAGCACGATAGGACCTGCGGCGTTATACACACTGAGTACTTCGGTGAAAAGGGGAATGGTGTGCTCTGTACCCAAAAGCCTGAGGGCTTTCAGCTCCTCATAGGAATTATCCTCGGTGGCCTTATCTACGCCGCACATGCGCTTTAGGTCGTCGTCATGGAAAACAACGATCTGGTCGTCCGTGGTTATGTGAACATCAAGCTCTATGCCGTAGCCTTTTTCTGCCGCGAGCTTAAAGGCGGGCAGGGAGTTTTCGGGCGCGGAGCCGTCGGTTTTATGAAGACCTCTGTGCGCATAGTATCTGCCGATAAATTTTTCCTTCTGTTCCTTGCTTGCCTTTTGGGGAGCTGTAAGGAACAGCACGGCTAAAAACAAAATAATTATGATGATGATAAGAGCGATCATGGCTTTATCTCCTTAATATTGGGATAAAGATATTTTATTCCCGAGCGCGGATAAAGTCAAGGAAATGGTAGATTTATCAAAATTTGCCGGTTTTGTATATTTGTGATTGCAAGAGACGCAAAAATTGGTTACAATGGTAGTTGGCGTTCAAAACGCTTACTATATAAAATACGGGTGAAGACATGAAGCTCAACTACAAGCGCACAATACTGGTAGGCTTTGCTTTCTTCCTGATCAGCTTATTCTGGCAGGCCTACGACAGCACTATTCCCCTGCTTCTGACCAACAAATTCGGTATGTCTCAGGCGTGGTCCGGCGTGATCATGGCTGTTGACAACATACTTGCCGTTTTCCTTCTGCCCCTTTTCGGTACTCTTTCCGATAAGTGCAATACAAGGTTCGGCAAGCGCACCCCCTTCATCACCATCGGTACCGTTGCGGCGGCCATTGCATTTGTCGCACTGTCCTTTGTTGATGCAGCTCAGCTGAACAATATCTCCAAAGTATCCGCTATCGACGACCCCGCTGCGCTTGAAGTGCTTTACGAAGCACAGGAAGACAGCCGCCTTATCACTCCCGAGGGTGAGAGCTTCGTGCTTTCCGATGTTTTCACCAAGGAAGAATTCTCTCAGATCACTTCCAAGATCGAGGATGAAAGCGGCAAATCTGTGACTAACCCCGATTACACCAACTATGTTGCTCCGGCCCGTCAGGCATATGCTTGGCAGACCACCATGAACAATCCTTCTACGCTCATATGGTTTGTGCTGCTCTTGTTCCTTGTGCTGCTTTCCATGGCGACCTTCCGCTCGCCCGCTGTCGCGCTCATGCCCGATGTTACCATGAAACCCTTGAGAAGCAAGGGCAACGCCATCATTAACCTTATGGGTACTGCCGGCGGTATTCTGGTATTGCTCCTGGGCATGGTATTTTCAACCTCTTCCGTCAAGAACTCCCTTATGCGCTATACCCCATTCTATTGCGTGATCGCGGGTATCATGCTGCTTTGCCTTGTCATCTTCCTCCTTACCGTAAAGGAAGTTAAGTGGTCCAAGCAGATGCGCGAGGACAGCGTAAAATACGGCGTTGAGGAAAAGGAAGAAAAGAAGGAATCCGGCGAAAAGCGCGGTCTTACAAAGGAAGAACGCAGATCCCTTATCTTCATCCTGCTCTCTATCGTGCTCTGGTTCTTTGGTTATAACGCAGTTACCTCCAAATACGCTGTATACGCAGCCAATGTCCTTCAGAAGGACTATAACACCACCATGCTCGTAGCTCAGGGCGCGGCGATCATCTCCTATCTGCCCGCGGGCAACATCGCCTCAAAGTTTGGCAGAAAGAGGACCATTCTCGGCGGCGTTATCCTGCTTTCCGCATCCTTTGCGCTTGCATCCTTCATGCGCTCCGGCAGCCCCACCATGGTCATGAACGTGCTGTTCGCAATGGCCGGCATCGGCTGGGCGACCATCAACGTAAACTCCTTCCCCATGGTCGTTGAAATGTGCTCGGGTGCGGATATCGGCAAATACACCGGCTTCTATTATACCGCTTCCATGGCAGCTCAGATCGCGACTCCCATGGTCTCCGGCTTCCTCATGGACCATATGGGTATGACCATCCTCTTCCCCTATGCAGCCATCTTTGCCGCTCTTGCCTTTGTGACCATGTCCATGGTCAAGCACGGCGATGCCAAGGTCGAGAAAAAATCCGGCCTTGAAGCCTTCGATACCGACGACTAAGAAACAAAGATCAACAAAAATCAACTCCCGAAGAGATCTGCACAGGTCCAGTAAAAACGGACAATAGAAAAAGACCACCCCCTATGGTAGAATTAAAGGGACTACCATAGGGGGATTTTGTATGGCAAGAGAATACCGACATATA
>SVHB01000070.1 GCA_015056005.1 Clostridiales bacterium | reverse complement strand
GCTAAAAGCATTTACCGGTTTTACAATCCTTTGTTTCTCCGCCTCTGTAGCACAGCTCATTTTCACACTCGCCTTTGCTAAAGAAGCTCAACAAATTATCTACAGTTGTTTCTGCTATATTATTCAGTGCTTCTTTGGTTAAAAAAGCCTGATGGGATGTTACTATTACATTCGGCATGGATATCAGCCTTGCAAGGGTATCGTCTTCCATGATATGACCCGAATTATCCTCAAAGAAAAGATCGGATTCTTCTTCATACACATCCAGGCAGGCTGCACCAACCTGGCGGGATTTTATTCCCGAAAGCAGCGCTTCTGCATCAACAAGAGCGCCCCTTGAAGTATTTATTATCACGACTCCTCTTTTGCATTTGGCTATTGCCGCGCTGTTTATAAGATGCTTGGTATCTTCTGAAAGCGGGCAATGCAGAGAGATTATGTCGCTATTTGAAAAGAGCTCGTCGAGACTTACATATCTGATGCTTTCACCGTCTTCAATTCCTTCCTTGGGATTTTTGTCATAAGCCAACACCTTCATGCCAAATCCTCTGCAGATGTTTATAAAGACCTTTCCGATCCTGCCCGTACCTATAACGCCTACAGTCTTTCCGTATAAGTCAAAACCGGTAAGCCCTGAAAGGCTGAAATTGAAATCCCTGCTGCGGATATATGCCTTATGTATTCTTCTTATGGAAGTAAGCAGCATTGCCATCGCATGTTCCGCAACAGCATATGGCGAATAAGCAGGTACTCTTAGCACATGTATCCTCCCGAAGGCATGCTTCATATCGACATTGTTGAACCCCGCGCATCTGAGCGCAAGCACTTTTACTTCCATTTCGCAAAGTTTATCTATTACCTTATCGTTTATATCATCGTTCACGAAAACACAAACCCCGTCGAATCCGTGAGCAAGTTCCACGGTATCCAAATTCAGCTTTGTCTCAAAATACTTGAATTCGATCCCTCTTTTTTCAGAGAATATTTCAAAAGCATCCTTATCGTATGGTTTTGTATCAAAAAATGCAATTCTCATAACAATACCTCCCGGCTTTATGGATCAATTATACAATAATTACATCAATAAATATGTTGTTTTTACAACAATACCTATTTATTATAACCGCCTGTCTGTATTTTATTTAAGCTGAGTTCAATGCCTAAAGGCTCATATTTTTCTTGCACAAAAAATATTCAAAGGTTATAATAGATACATACAAAATCAAAATGAGCAAAGCAAGGAGAAAGCGTATGGAACTTGTTATTCGCGAATACACCGATTTTGATCTCGAAGAAGTACGCAAGCTTTATTTGAGCGTTGGCTGGACGAATTATACCGACAGACCACATCCCGATGAGTTTCTGACCGAAGCATTCAAACATTCTCTGCTCACGCTTGGCGCATTCGATAAAGATAAGCTGGTCGGTTTCATCCGCGTTGTAGGCGACGGCGTTTCCGTGGTTTTTGTGCAGGATCTTGTTGTAATGCCCCAATATCAAAGAAGGGGCATCGGAACAAAGCTGATGCAGAGTATTATGGATCATTACTCACATGTTTATCAGTTTGACCTTATGACCGATCACACTCCCAAGACCAGAGCTTTTTATAAATCCCTCGGTCTTACCGAAGCATCCGAGATAGGCTGCACCGCGTTTTTCAGAATGAGATAAACACAACCGGCAAAAGTACAAGCTTTTGCCGGTTTTAATATGTCTTGCGAAAATTACGTATATATGGTATTATTCTTATAGTATCCAAAAGTGTAAATATATAGGAGGAAATAAAATGAAAAAGTTCTTCGCTGTAATGCTGGCGCTGACTCTTGTGCTGGTATCCATTCCCGCATTCGCATCCGCAAGGGTGATCGTGCCCAATAATATCTGCAGACCCTATTACGGCAGACCCTGCGGTTATTACTCCGCGCCCATATGCTATGGTGATCCCGTTATCCCCAATCTCACCTATTTCGTTCCCGGTGAAGCTTACTGCGCGCCTGTATATCCCGCATTCGTGCCCGCTTACCGCGTTCCCGCAAAGAAAGCACCCGCGATCATTCTTAATCCGGAGCTTGTTAAGGTCGAAAAGACCGTTGCCGCAACTTCTCTTAATGTCAGGAAAGGTCCCGGTACCGATTACGAAGTTCTGTGTTCTTTGAAGAGCGGCACCACCGTTACCGTTGAATCCTACTACGGCTCCTGGGCTCTTATCGCTTACGGCAGCGGTTATGCATATGTAAGCGCAGCATATCTCAAATAAGATCTTTCCTTCAACCAAATAATATCAAGAAATGAGCGGATTCCGTATGAGCGTAAACCACCACTCACACCACCATCACCATATACTGAACAGAAAAGAACTGCTCGGGTATGCTATGGGCGATCTGGGCGGCTGTATGACCTTTGCGGTACTCGGCTCATTTCTTACGCCATATTATACCGAAGTAGCAGGGCTCTCTTCAGGCGCTGTAGCTATGATCTATCTTGTGCTCAAGATTTGGGACGCGATAAACGACCCGATGATGGGCGCAATGATGGACAGAGAATTTGCAAAAAAATATCATCCCGGCGGCAAGTTCCGTCCCTGGATGAAGAGAAGCGCGCCTTTGCTTCTGATAAGCGCATTTCTGATGTGGACCGCGCCAACGTATGTGAACGGAGCCGCGAAGGTTCTGGTAGCCTTCGTAACCTACCTCTTATACGAAGCAAGCTACACCATGTTCAACATTCCATACGGCGCGCTGCTCTCTGCGATGTCAGCAGACGACGGAGAGAGAGCAAAGCTTTCTTCCGCGCGCGGAATAGGCTCCGAAATCGGCAAGATCCTTCCCGCAGTCTTTTTCCCTTTCATAATAGAAGCCACCAAGGACACGCCTCAGCTCGGATATACTCTTGGCATATCCATTTGCGCTGTGATCGGCTTTATCGCCTGTATGCTCAGCTGCAAATGGACCACCGAAAAGCAGATAGTTCATGTAACTATGGACATCAAGCATGCAAACGCCATAAAGCATCCCGAGCTTAAAGTTGTATTAAAGGAAAACCGAGCTCTCATAGCGCTTTGTCTGCAGGGTCTTTTCTTCTGCATGGCGCACTATATGGAAGCCACGCTCGGGCTTTATATGTACAGAGATGTGCTGGGTGATATCCGTTATCTCTCCTATTCACTTGCCATAACCACTCCCATAAGCTTTCTCTTTTTAGCGCTCGCACCCAAATTCTGCGACAGATACGGTATTGAAGAAACCGTACTTGCATGTCAGCTGATCACGGTTGCTTTGAACATCATGCTCTTTGTGGTAATGCTGCTTTATAAAAACGCTTGGCTGTATATGGTGCTTTGCGGTATTGCCCACGGGTTTGCAAGCACCACGGTCATGATGCAATGGGGCATGATAGGTGAAGCTATAGACTATAACGAGCTCATCACCGGCGAGCGCCACGAAGGCTCCATTTACGGTATCTTCAATCTCAGCCGCAGGATCGGTCAGGCAGTCGGTACTTCCATGTCGGTAGCGCTTTTAAGCGTAATAGGATATGTTCCCGGTGCGGCGCATCAAACGCACGACGCGATCATAGGCATAAAAGTCCTTATCGACATCATCCCCGCTTTTCTCATGCTCCTGTGCTTCATATCTCTAAAGCATATCTGGAACATAACCCCTGCGATTCGCAGACAGATAGAAGAAGCCAAAGACGAGGAAGACGAAGCGGAGGCAGCATAAAAGCAAAAAGGCCTGTTCACACAGACCTTTTATTTTTTATATATTTGCCATTTTTTCTTCGATCTCTTTTTTCAGAGCAAGTATATCTTCCTTGCTGACTGTAGCGGTATTGGAAATATCCTTGTTTACAAGTGAATTTACGATATTCAAAGCCTTGTCGTAATTACCCTTTATAACATGGATCCTTGCCATATAATAAAGGGTCACGCTCTGGGTGGGGTTTTCGGTGAGAGCAGCTTCGAAGTTTTCTATCGCTTCGTCGTATCTGCCGAGCCTAAACATTACCTGACCCATATTGTCAAGGATATTTGCGTCGTCATCCGCATATGCCTTTGCTTTTTCGTTGAACTCAAGCGCTTTGGTATAATCGCCGTTTTTATCTCCCTGTTCAATGTAAAGATATCCAAGCGTTCCGTAAGAATTGACGGAAGGCAGCTCCTGATGTACCTTTTCCATCTCGGTCACAGCCTCATCGATCTTACCCATTTTCCACAGAACTATGACATACTGAGAAGCAAGGCCCTGTATGGCGATCTTTGCCTTTGGATTGACCGGCAGCTCTTTAAGGGCGGTGGTGATCACATTATATGCCTCGTCATATCTGCCAAGCTTGATAAGAAGGCTGGTATAACCGGAATAAGTCCTGGGCATAAGGTTGCCCTTTGAGATGGACTTTTTATAATACTTCATCGCCTTATCGGTCTTGTTGGTTATATGGCTGATGTAAGCCATTGTGCTGTAAAAATTTCCGTTAGCCATCTTTTTGCCTTTCCGAATCCTGTTTGTCTTTATTCTGCTCTTTTACCAGTTTTCTTACTATTCTGGATCTGCGGTAAAGCAGATCTGTCATATCAGCTTCTTCATCACTCAGCCTTATGGCCGCATCAGTATGCATAAGCGCTGCTTTATAGTCTTTCTTTATATGCTCATCGAATTTAGCAAGCTCTTCGTTTGCTTTCGGGCTTTCACCGGCTATAGACTCAAACCCTGCAATGGCTTCATCCATCCTTTTCTGCCTTTTGTACAGAAGGCTAAGCGCCGTAGTCGCCCCTACCCTGTATGACCCCTGCGCAAGCTTATAGCACTTTTCGGCATTCTCGCTCTTTTTCATGCGCTCATATCCTTTGCCCAGCGAGAACACATCCATGCCCTCAGACAATGTTTCGGGCTGAGTATAAGCCATGGAAACCATTTTTAGTATTCTTGAAAGCGAAACTATATCCTGAGCATTATGATCGAAAATATCTTTCAGCAGACTTTCATCTCGGCTTTTGAGAAAATCAAAATACCGCTGAGGTATCATTGATCCGGGAATATCATCGTGACGCTCGTGCCCCAAAAGCACTTCTTCAAGATGGGATAGATTTACTCTTTTCAGACGAAGTTTATATATCCTTCTTGCGTGCGTTAATAGATCTATATGATCATACTGCTTCATTCTAAGCCGCTGCATCACATGTCGGCTTTGAAGAAGCGGGATATCAAAAGTTTTTCCGTTAAAAGTGACCAGAGTTTTATCTTCGCCCAGATAAGCATCCAGCTTTTTCAGCAGATCCTCTTCTTCGTCGTAATCCCTCATCCAAAGCTGATGCGATTCAAATCTGCCTTCTGCAAGCCATCCGATACCTACAAGGAACGCAACGGTTCCCGCGCCGCTGCCAAGACCGGTGGTTTCGGTATCCAAAAACACGATGTTTTCGATCTCGGGGACATCTATCCCTTCAACGGCGCAAAGCTGGGCCAACTCCGTCTTTACAGGAAGAAAATGCGGCTCGATATCAAAATATTTGATTATCTCTGCACATTCTTTGACCTTCTTTTCTTCCTGAACTGCGGTCGGCTTTGCTTTGGATATTGTTTTCAGCCTTGCATAAAGATTGCTCATTTTATTGTATGTCCCTTAAAAGACGCCTGAGTATCCTGACAGAATGTTCTTTTCCGCCCAGAGGACCGACGCAGGACGGACAACCAGTGCCGCATTTGCATGTGGTCATAACATCAAGGGCTTCTTCGAGCAAAGTGTTTGCCATCTCATAGGCCTTATCCGAAAGACCGATACCGCCTGCTACAGTATCATAAAGATAAATGGTCGGCTTTCCCGTAAACGGATCGCGCACATGATAATGACAAGCGATATCATATGCCGAACACATGAGATTCAAAGGTGCGATGCCCTTTATGCAGGTCGCAATTCCGAGCATGCCGGATTGTGCATCTTCCTTGCTCATGCCATCAAACGCAGTTTCCGGTATGGTTATCATCGCAGCCGATGTATGCATCTCAAGCTCGGGAAGATTTACCTGACCGAAGCCCAGGTTTTCATGTGTATCAAGCTTCATTTTCTTGAACATTGTCACAATAGAGGTCACCATAACCTCGCCTTTTATGACATTCATATTACCAAGAGGATAATCTTCAAATGTATCAAGCACTCTTAACGATACATTTAAGTTGGCATCTGTATAATAGTCAACATCGACCGCACGGATAAACGCTTTTTTATTTGGGAAATCCAGCTTTTCGACCTGATACTGACTGCCTTCGTGCATGTATATCGCGTGCTCGTGCAAAAGCATAGGCACGGTAAACCTGTCCATCTCACCTATTACCAGATGATGGGCGGGGTTTGTTATATCTACTATAAGGAAATTCTCATCGTCTGCACTTCTTAGCGATATCTCGCTTGCAGGGAATTCCTCGGCCATCCAATGCCATTTGCCCCCAAGCTGCTTTACGATATTCTCTTCCTCGAGATATGTGAGCATGTCCTGAGTTGCAAAATCGCCGAAATCCTCTTCCTGAGTAAAGGGAAGCTCATACGCTGCGCATTTCATATGGTTCATGGCAACGTAAATGTTTCTGGGATTTATCAGCGCATTTTCGGGCGACTGCTCAAAGAAATAATTGGGATGCTTTATTATATACTGATCAAGCGGAGTGGAACCCGCAACGACAAAGGTCGCGCTGGTGCCCTGCCTTCTGCCCGCTCTGCCCGCCTGCTGCCAGGTGGAAGCAATGGTACCGGGATAACCGCAGATGACGCAGGCTTCAAGCGAACCTATATCAATTCCCAGCTCAAGCGCATTGGTAGAAACGACCGCCTGAATGGAGCCGTCTCTGAGTCCGCGCTCTATTTCACGTCTCTGAGTGGGCAAATAACCGCCTCTGTAGCCCCTAACGGTCGGAGAAGAACCAAGAATATCTGTCTTCAAACGCTTGAGATAGGTTATAAGAACCTCAACGTTCAATCTGCTCTTGGCAAAAACAATTGTCTGAACACCGTTTCTGACCAGCTGCTCAGCAATATGCCTTGTTTCCGAAAGCGAGGATCTTCTTATACCAAGCTGTTCGTTTATAACGGGAGGGTTATAGAAGATTATATGCTTTTCGCCCGTGGGCGCCCCGCTTTTATCAACAAGAGTAAACCTCTCTCCCGTAAGGGTTTCGGCAAGCTCTCTGGGATTGTTGATGGTCGCAGAACAGCAGATAAACTGCGGATCCGATCCATAAAAATTGCATATACGCTTTAAGCGCATGATAACGCAGGCCAGATTTGAGCCAAAAACTCCCCTATAAGAATGTATCTCGTCGATAACGATATATTTGAGGTTTTCAAACAGCTTTACCCATTTGGTATGGTTTGGCAGAATGCCGCTATGGAGCATATCGGGATTTGTGACAACGATATGCCCGGCTTCCCTCACCGCTTTTCTTGCAGAGGCCGCGGTATCGCCGTCATAGGTATAAGCCTTGACATCTCCGCCCATAAGCGTTATGACCTCGTTGAGCTCCGCATTCTGATCTGCCGCAAGAGCTTTCGTGGGGAAAAGATAAAGGGCTCTGGAATCGGGATCATCGATTATCCTTTGCAGCACCGGCAGATTATAGCAATGAGTCTTTCCCGAAGCGGTGGGAGTTACAACACAGACATTTTCTCCGCGCATCGATGCATTAAAAGCGTCCGCCTGATGAGTATAGAGCATCGATATGCCGCGGTTTATAAGCATTTTTTGAAGCAGAGGCGACATATTATCCGGAAAATGCGCAAACTTCCCCTCCGTGGCGGGAATGACCTTCCAAGTCGTCACATTCTCGCTGAAATCAGGGGTTTGCTTGAGCTTTTTCAAGAATTGGTTCAGATTCAAATTCTTCCCTCGCTGTCGACGTCAATGATTTCAATACCGCTGATCGCATCCTCGATAAGAGCATCCACATCAAGGCGCTGTTCGGATTTTTCGATGTGGCTGAGCTTGGGCTTGGTCACGGGATGCTTGGGGGTAAACACGGTGCAGCAGTCCTCAAAGGGCAGGATAGATGTTTCGTAAGAGTCGATTTTTTCCGCTACATCGATTATATCGGTTTTGTCAAAGCCGATAAGCGGCCTTAAAACAAGCATATCCACCGCACTGTTGGTGCAGTTCAGGCTGAGCATGGTCTGGCTTGCGACCTGACCCATGCTTTCGCCGGTAATGAGCGCGCCGCATTCGGTCTTCTCGGCAATGCGCTGAGCAATACGCATCATGAACCTGCGCATAATTACGGTCAGCTCATCCTCGGGGCATTTTTCGTAGATCTCCATCTGTATCTTTGTAAAGGGAACCACGTGCATACGAAGATTTCCGCAATACTTGGACAGAATGGAAAGCAGCTTTACGACCTTTTCCTTAGCCTGCTCGCTGGTATACGGCGGGCTGGCAAAATGAATGGCTTCAAGCATAAGACCGCGCTTTGCCATCATAAACCCGGCAACGGGGCTGTCGATGCCGCCTGAAAGAAGGAGCATTGCCTTGCCGCTTGTACCGATGGGCATGCCGCCCATACCCATGATGCGGCCAGAATGAACGTAGACCATGTCGCGTACTTCTACTTCCACAACATGCTCGGGCTTATGGATATCAACGACCAGATCGGGACGTTTTTCAAGCACACGGCCGCCGACCTCGGTGGAAATCTCGATGGAATTCATCGGGAAGGTCTTATCGGATCTTCTGGAATTGATCTTAAAAGTACCCTTTTTGCCTTCAAGCAGGCTGACCGCCGCTTCACCGATAACGTCTATATCCTTTTTATCAAGCTCTATGGCAAGGCTTACGCTGTGCACGCCAAAGACATTGCAAACTCTTCTTGCGCAATCGTCAAGATCATCTGCGCGCACATATATCCTTGAGTCACTGTAAAAAACATGAGCGCCGATGGGCTTTACGGCCTGCTTGACCTTATTTACGAGCGCGCTTATAAAGTAAGGACGGTTTTGTCCTTTCAAAAATATTTCGCCGTATCTTACGAGCAGTATATTGGGCTGCATTTTGTTCTATCTCCTTTTGAATCTTGCAAGCACAGGCAGCTGACGCGCGAGCGCTTCAAGGGTCATATTTATCTCTTCCTCTGTTGTATAGCCCGAAAGGCTGAAACGAATGGCGCTTTTGATCCTGTCGCCGGGAAGCCCCATAGCTTTCAGTACATGGCTCGGGTGGCTCTGCCTTGCTGCGCATGCGCTACCGGTGGACACATATATACCTTCACCCTCAAGCGCGTGCAGCAAAACTTCAGCAAGAATACCCGGGAAGCTTATGTTCAGGATATGAGCTGCGCCGGATTTGGGATCTGGGCCGTTAACTACAGCTTTGGGGAAGATATCCATAATACCTTCATAAAGCTTCATCTTAAGGCTTATCACGGATCCATAATCGAATCTGTCGGACTCGACCGCTGCTTTAAGGGCATATATACCAGCTGTATTTTCCGTACCGCTTCTTAGTCCGTTTTCCTGACCGCCGCCGACAACCGGGGTGTTTATTCTGATTCCGTTTTTGATATACAGCGCGCCGATTCCCTTGGGAGCATGTATCTTATGTCCGCTGATGCTGTAAAGATCAATATCCTTCATATCAACAGACGGAACATGCAAAAAGCCCTGAACGCCGTCGCTGTGGAAAAGAGCCTGACTGTTCTCATGAACTATCTTCGCCATTTGCTCTATGGGGAAAATCGCTCCGGTTTCGTTGTTTACGTGCATGCAGCTTACAATACCGATATTCTCGTTTTCTTTTATGACCTTTTCAAATGCGTCAAGGTCGATACCGCAGGCATTGTTTACCGGCAGCTGAATGTTTTCATAATTCTCGGCATTCCTGAGAACCGCGGGATGCTCAACGCTCGTGGTCACAACGAGCCTTGCGCCTCGTTTTTTCATAGCGCCCGCTATCGCGATATGGTCGCTTTCCGTGCCTCCGGAGGTAAATACGATACTGCCCTTTCCCCCAAGCTTTTTCAAGATCAGGTTTCTGCAGTCATCCATTTCCCTGTTTATGGCAATGGAGCTTGCATAGGCGGCCGAAGGATTCTGCCAAGCTTCGCTTAAAGCGCGGTTTGAAGCCTCGATCGCCTGAAGGCAGGGCGCGGTGGTCGCGCTGTTATCAAGATATGCTCTCATTTTCTATCCAGCCTTGAATTGAATTGACAAAGCATATCCCACATCTCATTTGAGCATTCCAGCAGCAAAAGATGCTTATTGCCTTCTTTAATAAAGAACAGATAATGCTTTACGGTATTTTCGTTTAAGGTGAGGTCTATCGTTTTGATCTCAGGCATAGAAGCATAACGCTTATAGGAATCGGACTCCACAAGACCGCCCGCTTCAACTTCCTTTATTCTCATGGAGAAAAGGTTCTTTCTTCTCCTGCCGCCGAAAACCTTGGCAAAGTCCATTTCGCCGTTGGTGAAGGTGTATTCTATCTCGGTATCAACGGTATCCTTTTTACGCCAGAAAAACCAGGCAAGACCGCCGCCGATAATGAGCTCGGCAAGACCTACAATAGTAGAAAATCCGTTTGAAAAATCAAACTGCATAACGAACGAAACGCCCATAATTCCGATTATGCCAAAAACTATCAGAAGAATATATATAGCGATCTTATTGAGAATTCTCATCGTTCTGCCGCCAAGTCTGACGACTATTTCTTCCTTAAAATTATCCATTTCAGATATCCTTTCTCATCTACAGCATTTGTCTATCATATTATAGCATAAGTTAGTGAGCAAATACAGGTATTGTTGCATTTTATACTGTAAAAATTATTTAAATTGAGTTATAATGTATTAAAGGCACATATGTCTTCGTTTATTATATAAAACCCTGTCGGAGGTTCATGTTTTGATCTGTCCACATTGCGGTGCGTGGAACAAAGACCACTACCCCAAATGCATAAAATGCGGTATCCCGCTGAAGGTCATCGGTATCAAAGCCGATAACGAAGCTGAGATCACCCGTACATATGATTTAGAAGAAAAGAAGAGACGCACCGCAGCCGTAAAGGCTTCGGTCAAACTCACTCAGGATATCCCGATTGCCGAGGAAGATAACGCGGCAAAAATCCCTCTGTCCCAGTCCATTCAGGGAATGGGCAGACAGCGCCGCAAGCGCAGAACTATTGCTGCCGTCAAAACCGGGGCGCTTGTGCTTGGCGTTATTCTGCTTTGCGTATTTGCGGTAAAGCTCTATCCCAAGCTTATCAAAAAAGGCAATGAACTGTCATCGGCAGGCAGCGTCGCAAACGTTATAAGTACCGTAAACCAGCTCACCCGCAACGATCTTGACGCGCACGAGATCGTGTTCAGGTCAGACGAATACGAAAGTGTATATATAAAAGAGCTTGCAAAAACGTATATTTTCACAGCAAGCGAAGCAAGGCTGCTTTTATACGACGCAGAAATAGTAGGCGATGCTCCCACCTCTTCCAAAGTGAACGTCGTACTTACCCCTACCTTTTATAAACCCTCGGGCACGAGCATAACCGGCGATCCCGTAAAATTCACGCTCAACGTCCCCTCAAGTGAAATTACTCTTATCTCTCCTTCAGAAGAGAGTTCTACAACTCAAAAGGCGCTCACCACTATTACCTTTACAGTCAACCCCGGCAGCACCACAATGGTCAACGGACAGGATGTCAGCGACCTTGCAAACAAGGACGGAAATATCGTATATAACCTTGACACTTCCCGATTCGGTGAAAACTTCGTGACGATTACCAGTCAGGAAAAGGGACATACAGCCAAAAGCATAACCCTCACGATCACAAGACCATACATGGATATACTGATCGAGCTTGACAGCACTGTTGCCGAGTCTTCAACGGGCAGCTCGTTTACCATAACCGGAAAAACGCTCCCGGGCGCTTCAATAAAGCTTGATACTTCTCAATCGGGTGAAGCCACCGTAGACACAGACGGCAATTTTTCCGTCATTGCAAAGCTTACCAAGATCGGTGAAAACGAAATTATCATCAGGGCAAGCATGGATGGCAAGCAGGATACTACCTATAAGCTGAATGTCACCTATGCGCCTAAGCTTGACGAATATTCCAAACAAGCTTGGCCGCTGGATTCAAGGAATTTGAACGAACTGAAATCCTACTGGGATAATAAGGTCGGCAAGATCTATGTGGGTACGGGTGCATCCAACGGTCCCATAAAAGCCGATGATCCCACTGCCCTGCCGATATACGATTTCACCCTTGAAGGCGGTCAATCAGTATATATCCAGATGGTAAAAGGAAAGCCCTTGACCACGGGCGTAAAATATAAAATTTTCTGCGATTTTGATTCCATGAAGGGCAGCACGCCTTTGTTTATCGGAAGATATTATTTTGAGCAGACAGAAGAAGACTGAATTATGACAGCCGTTTTTGCAAAACGATTTGCAAAAACGGCTGCTTTTTCGTCTATATATTTACATAAGTTTTCTTTGCCTGTATAATCTGCTTGACACGAAGTATTTTTAGGAGGCTGTTATGACTGATAAGCAACAGACGCTAAAAACAATGTTCAACAACATCGAAACTCATTTCAGGCCCGATGTGCGCTGGTGGCTTGCAGAAGGTTTGAATACCGATGAAACGCTCAAAAAGAATATCCGTCAGATAGCGGAACTCGGCTTCGGTGCGGCGGAATTCCTTGCAATGCCCGAACCCGGTGCGGATTCTTCCATATATGGCTGGGGTTCTGATGAATGGACAAGCGATACCAAGCTCATTATCCGCGAAGCGACCAAATTGGGTCTCGGTTTTTCTCTCACAAGCGGTGCCCATTGGGCAAGTGCAAACCTTCCCGATACGTACTTCTGGGGCGGTGAGCCTTACGATCCCGATAACAAAGCCGCTTCCAAGGAACTGGATTATGCTACCGTTATATTAAATGGCGGAGAAAAGTTCAGCGGCAAGCTGCCACTTTGCCCAAAAGTCGATTCCGTAGCAGGCGATATGCACGGAGCAAAAAACGCTTACAACAAATACGAGCTCCAGGGCGTCGTTGCAGCCAGAATAACCCAGCTGCGCAAAGACTGCGGTCAGGATTTCGAATACAGAGAAGGCGTCGGCACAGGAAAGCTTGACTTTGCTTCGCTTACCGATCTATCCGATTGGGTCATCAAAACCGATGACGGATATTATCTTGATTTTACAGCGCCTGATGGTAATTGGGCGATATTTGTCTACTGGATGCACGGAACGGGTCAGATCGCATCCCCTTCCGTCA
>SVHB01000069.1 GCA_015056005.1 Clostridiales bacterium | reverse complement strand
TCGCGACATCTGCGACGAAGATGAAAAAAGGGCAATCGGATTAATGTTTGACATAGATGAGAGGTATTTGTGTGGCGATTGATGTTATAAGCCATGTTCCGAGGTTTTTGGAGCGTTGGACGCAGCCCTATCTTAAACCGGCTGCGGCCAATCACAGACAAACATATATAAACATCGTAAAAGATGAATGAGGCGACGCATAATCGCTTTTTTCATGCCGCCAAGCCGAAGGACAGACCGGGCGGCTATATTTTTACCTTTTTACCGTTTTCCGCGAGGGACGGCGGACGAAGGAAGAAGTAAACGGATTTGGTGCGTTCGGCAGATTGCAAAACATGAAAAAAGAGACTTGCAATGCAAGCCTCTTTTTTCTGGGATTACTCTATGAAAATACAAACCACTAAAACTCAAATTCACCAACCAAGGGAAACCGAACAATATACGCAGGCAAATCATTAAATCAAAAAGCGCACACACTTACGAATGCGACAGAAAGTTGTGTGCTTCCATTAGTAATCTTTTTGAGCTTTCATACTGAAACATAGATATAGCAGTCTCAAAATCCACCAAATGAATGCTACTTAATTCTGTTTCCTGTGCAATTAGTGTTTGATGGGAGTATTCAGCCAAAAAAATACACTATGTACTTCATCCTTGTTTCACCATTACGAATGAAGGTGTGTGAATCCTCTGTCCTAAACCCCTCGACTGAACAGACACTCAACCCCGTTTCCTTAAATACTTCCCGCAAAGCAGTTTCTGCTTAGGATTCTAAGTCTTCTGTATGCCCTTTGGGGAATCCGCATATACCTTCCTTGGAACGAATAATTACATATCTGATACAGCCGTTTTCCTTGGTGTAAACAATAGCTCCGCAGGATTTCTCGGTTTTCATTTTCTGTTCTCCTTTGCAGTGTTTATGGAGGCAATCAGGATCTTCTTCACTTCCACGCAATGTTCCAAAATTATTCTGTTATCAGTATATTCACCTTCTAATAGAAGTTCCAACCAATATTCACTTTCAGCACACTCTTTGAGTGCAATATGCAATCTTGCAATAAAATCCGCTTTACCGTGAGCATAAAATGCTTCTCGGATATTCGCACCAACACTTGTACCGGAACGGACCAACTGGTTTGTCAATATGGATTCTTTCTTATTGGTTTTTATTTCATTACACAATCTGATGACTTCTAACGCAAAGGCTTTGGACTTGTCAAGTAATACGCTGTTACTCATAACGATCCCCTTCTAATTCATCCGCGAAGCGGATTCCTCACCTATTCACTATTCATTATAACTTATAACTTTCCAAAAATCGACCCTACAAATTAGTGAAGAGTGAATAGTTAAAAGTGAAGAAGTAAAAATCGACATCCTTCTGTCGAAGAATGTCGATTTTTGGAGGTATCGACCGGATTTGAACCGGTGAATCAAGGCTTTGCAGGCCTTTGCCTTACCGCTTGGCTACGATACCGTATGAAGTTTTGGAAAAAATTGGGGCGAACTTTTCGTTCGCCCCAATTTTCAGTGGAGCGGTAGACGAGATTCGGACTCGCGACATCCACCTTGGCAAGGTGGCACTCTACCACTGAGCTACTACCGCAAATGGTGCCTTGGGGCGGAATCGAACCACCGACACGTAGATTTTCAGTCTACTGCTCTACCGACTGAGCTACCAAGGCAAAAATGGCGACCCGGAAGGGGCTCGAACCCTCGACCTCCAGCGTGACAGGCTGGCATTCTAACCAACTGAACTACCGGGCCACTTTGTGAGCCATCAGGCGGAAGAGCAATAAACAAAATGGTGGGAACAACAGGGCTCGAACCTGTGACCCTCTGCTTGTAAGGCAGATGCTCTCCCAACTGAGCTATGCTCCCATACCTTACTGCCGCTTGTTGCTTGGGTCAAGCGACGGATATTAATATACCATCTATCCCCATGTTTGTCAAGCACTTTTTTTGATTTTTTGAAACTTTTTTTGTGAAAAATTATTGATGCCCCCAATATGCTTAAATACCGCATAAAAGGGCGGCAGAGCTTCTGCGGAGGTGAGGTCAAAAACCGCATAAGCCCTGCCCGATAAACTACAGCACACAAATGTGCGGGTTAGCCAAAACTAACCAAATCTGTTAATTTTGCGGTTAAAGTTATCTAACCGCATATACAGAATATCATATCCACCGCCTTATGTCAAGTGTAAAAAGTTGATATTTCGGGCAATCAAGCCTGCCTGCTTGTATATAAATACGATTGTCAAAAGGCGTTTCGTATGCTATAATATTGTCGAATAATAATGGTGTGGAGGCGGTCGAATTGGCTCCCGATATGACTCAGCATGTGGTTGATATCCCCAGAGGTCCTCTTGGCATAGTTGGTATGGCAGGCTGCACCGATTTTGCTCAAAAGGTCGACGCTTATATTGCAGGATGGCGCAAGGACAGGCACAATGATCTTGCCGGAGAATTTGAGTTCACCGGTTATCACAGACCATCTTATCTTATCGATTTTGACTGCCCGCGCTTTGGCACAGGCGAAGGCAAGGGAAGCCTTAATCAGTCGGTTCGCGGCGATGATATCTATATCATCATTGACTGCTTCAACTATTCCGTGACTTACGATATGTACGGCATGAAGGTACCCATGGGCCCCGATGAGCATTACAGCGACTTAAAGCGCGTTATCGGCGCCATCGGCAAAAAGGCGCGCAGGATTAACGTCATCATGCCCATGCTGTATGAAGGCCGTCAGCACAAGCGTTCAAGGAGAGAGAGCCTTGACTGCTCGATGATGCTGCAGGAGCTCTACAATCTCGGCGTCGATAATTTCATCACTTTCGACGCTCACGACCCAAGGGTCAACAACGCCGTGCCCATGCTCTCCTTTGAGAATTTCTATCCCACCTACCAGTTCTTGAAGGCCATGTTCAAGGCTGAGCCCGATCTTGATGTTTCCAAAGAAAAGCTCATGATCATCTCTCCCGATGAGGGCGCGATGAACAGATGCGTGTATTATTCCTCCGTCCTTAATGTGGACATGGGCGTATTCTATAAGCGCAGGGACTATTCCAGGGTCGTCAACGGACGCAACCCCATCGTTGCGCACGACTTCCTCGGCGATTCCGTTGAGGGCAGGGACCTTATCGTTGTCGACGATATGATCGCAACCGGCGAGTCCACCCTTGATATCGCCTACAGGCTCAAAAAGCGCGGCGCGGGCAAGATATTCATCTGCGCCACCTTCGGTCTGTTCAGCGCAGGTCTTGATGCCTACGATCAGGCATACAAGGAAGGCTATATCGACCATGTATTCACCACCAACCTCATCTATCAGCGTCCCGAGCTGCTTGAAAGACCGTGGTACTGCTCTGTTGACCTTACCAAGTATGTTGCCCTCATCATCGACAGTCTCAATCACGACGGTTCACTGTCCGAGCTTATCGAGCCCGCGGGCAGAATCAACAACCTCCTTGCAAAATACAGGAATAAATAAGAACAAAATAACGAACGGAGAAGCTGTTGCTTCTCCGTTTTTTTATTATACGCTTCCGGGCACTCTGCCAACGGAGGTGTTGTCATCGTTCCTGTCCCTGAGCGCGGGGATGGGGTTGGGCGCGGTCTCAAATCTGTAATCCTTGCCGTTTTTGTCGATATACATTTCGATCACCTTATGGCTTGCGACATTGCAGGTGTCGTTGTTGACAATGCGCTGATAACGGAAGAAATCACTGTTAGGTCTGAGATCATCCACATGCGCGTAGCTCTCCCTCACTGCTGTATGCTGAACGGTGCCCTTCAGCACGTCGCGAACATAGCCGATGTTGGAAGTAAGGGTGAGGGGTGCGGGGAATTCCTTTGCGCCGATAACGCTTGCAGCGTCCTTGTTTTCCATCTTTTCGAGCAGATGCGATGCTAGGGCAAGGTGTACCTTTTCCTGCTCGAAGAGATCCTCCCATATCCTTCTGATCCTGTTATCCGGCTCGGTCTTTGCGCAGGACCAGTAAAGATACGCTTCGGTGTACTGATGCAGCACAAGGTTTTCAAGCCATGTTGCCGAGGGATCGAGCAGGCAGCCGTAGTGGGTGACATGCTGCTCTTCGATCATGCCGATCTCCTGATAGAGCCTTCTGCCGATATCGTTACAGTAAAAACCGCAGACGTTCATATAATAGTTCATGGTCTGCTGCTCGGCTGCTGTGATGATATTAACGGCAAGCTTTGTCTGAAGGTCTGCGCGCCTGAAGTTCACGGCGTCCTTTACATCGTCCTTGGGATAGCGGTGATGGGAGATGGTGGGTCTTCCGGGCATGATCTCGGTATACTTGCCAACGAGCTTTTCCGCCTTTATGCCTGCGTCCATTTCAAGAAGGTCAGCATACCTGTAAAGGTGGTCAAAGTCCTCGAGGAGGGCGAAATCGAGCGCTTTTTTGACATACTGATCGGGTTCTCTCTGAGCCAGATGCGCGGTCAGGTCAACAGCCAGCTGCTCATAGCCGATGGTATGCTCAAGGATGCTCTCGTCGATGGGCTTTAACGCGCTCAGAAGCTTTTGCTGCTGCTGCTCAAGTCGTCTGAGCAGTGCAAGCTCGCGCCTGAGGTCATCGTTTTCGCAGTTCCTTGAAAACTGATGCAGGAACCAGTTTGCTTCAAACTCGGTGCCGTTCATCAGTATTACTCTGGTTTTTGTATAGGGGTCAACTTCGTTTTTGTCATAGGGCTTGGGATACATTTTATCCCAGTCCATGATGAGCTCGTCGATATTCCTGTGCTTTTGTTCAAACGGATTCATAACACTTATCGCTCCTTTTTGCTGCGTATCCACGCAATACAGTATATGCAGAAAGCAGCGCTGTTATGACTTGGTCGAACAAAAAAACTCAGGCGAAGGAGCTTTCCTTCGCCTGAAAAGTGGAATTTTATGGAAATCGATTACTTTACCTTTACGGCCTGTGCCTGAGCTTCGAGGCAGAGCTGAGCGGCCATGAAGCAGTGCTCCTGGGTCATAGCGTTCTCGGTGCGGTTGAGGCAGTCGAGGATCAGCTGGCCGTAGTAGGGAGTGCCGGTCATGCCGGTAGCGTTGATATATCTTTCGCCGCTGCCGTTGACAAAGAACATGTGGTTGCCGCCCCTGGGCTCAACGCCGACGTTGATGTACTTGCGCATTTCGATATAACCCTTGGTGCCAAGGATGAGGGTCCTGCCGTCGCCCCAGGTCCTGAGTCCGTCGGGGGTGAACCAGTCAACGCGGAAGTAGTTGGTGGTGCCGTTTGCGCCGGTGATGTAGCAATCGCCGAAATCGTCCAGCTCGGGCCACTGGGGATGAGCGTAGTTGGCTATTCTGGAAGCGGTGACGGTAGCGGATTTCTCGCCGGTGTAGTACAGGTACTGTTCTACCTGGTGGCTGCCGATATCGCAGAGGATGCCGCCGTACTTTTCCTTTTCAAAGAACCAGGGAGCTCTGGTCTGAGGTCTGAGCAGATGGGGACCGAAGCCGGAAACGGAAAGGACGTCACCGATCTCGCCTGCGTCGATCATATAGCCTGCAAGGATGGCGCATTCGGAGCCGAGGCGCTCGGAATAGCATACGGCGTACTTTCTGCCGGTCTTCTTTACGACCTCGCGTGCTTCTGCCAGCTGCTCCAAGGTGGTGAAGGGAGCCTTATCGGTGAAGTAGTCCTTGCCTGCGTTCATAACGCGGATGCCGAACGGACCGCGCTCGTTGGGGATAGCGGCTGCAGCTACCAGTATGGTGTCCTTGTCTTCAAGGATCTTTTCCTCAGAATCAACAACGGTGATGTTGGGGAACATGCGCTGCATCTGAGCGATCTTCTTTTCGTTGGTGTCGTAAACGTACTTGATGGTGCCGCCTGCTGCAACAAGGCCCATGCACATGCCGAAGATGTGCTCATGGTCAAGGTGCGCTGCGGAGAAAACGAATTCACCGGGCTTTACAACGGGAGCCAGACGACCGCCGAAGCCGGGAGTGGGAACACCGGAAGGGATGTACTGTTTGGCGTCAAAAGTTTGCATGATACTACCTCCGTATAATATTGTTTCATATGATTCTATTAAATAGAAAACGCATCGTTTTGTCAATAAGGTCTTTTGCGGTTTATCGTTACACATGTGAAAAAAATATTTTGATATTGCAAAACAGCCGGATTTGCATATAGGAACGCAGTTTTTGCATAGCAATTTCCGTATTATTGTGTTAATGTATATACGGATTGGAAGGTTGATGATTATGAGCGCTTATAAAAGCGAAATGATCCCCAAGGGCGAGTATTTCAGCATAAGCTGCAGCACAGCCAGAGCGGAAGAGTATGTACCGAAGTTCCATACCCATGACCATTACGTCATCTATTTTTTCCTGCGCGGGAATGCGACGTATGTTTTTGATAATTTCGCGCATCATCTTGTTCCCGGCGATGTCGTTATCGTTCCCCCGGGCGTGATGCACTGCGCTCTGTTCGAGGACCCCGACGCTCCCTACGAGCGCCTTATCGCCCGAATTTGCCCCGCTGCGGTCAAAAATATGCAGGTGCCCGGGTTCTCCGCAGTAAAGCGTATAGGCGAAATGGCAGCCAATCAGGAGTTCTGCCATTCCATCGCCCCAAAATCGCTTGACTGGTGGAAGGAAGTTTTCTTAAAATATACGCGTATCGCCTCTCCTTCGCCCGAGGCTCAGCTTGCCATGCTTGGCAGGCTCACAGTGCTCGTCGCCACGGTTCTGAGCCAGAAGCCCAAAATGCCCCTTGCCTCCGATTCCGTTGCCGAAAAGATAATCTCATATATCGACAGCCATTTCAGCGAGGAGCTGAGCCTGGAAAAAATCAGCGGCGAGTTCTTTATGTCCCCCAGCCGCCTTTCGCATATCTTCACCGCTCATGCCGATATGTCCGTTCACAGATATATAACCATAAAGCGCATAGATTCGGCGAAAAGTATGCTCAAACGCGGTATGTCACCCTCGGAAGTCTCTTCGCTGTGCGGCTATCAGGATTATTCCTGCTTCTACCGCGCTTTCGTAAAAGAAACCGGCACATCCCCAAGGAGCTTTGCGGAGGAGTAGGGGGAGGGGGACGATTTTTGGAAGAAGGCTTCGCCTTCTCCCAAGCCCTCATCCACCAGAGGATTGCATCCTCTGGACTCCGCGGCATTTTGTTTGAGTAATTGAATACGTTGGCTTACGAGTGGCCCGTAAAGTATGGGCCACTCGTGATTTATTTTCAGGGATGTTATGCGGTGGAGATTTGGGTGGTCAATCGGCCGTTTCTGTTTGGCGAGAAGGCGGTCATGCTTTTAACTCCTTCCGTCACGGCTGTCGCCGTGCCACTGTCGGGTCGCAATTATAAATTGCTCCCCGCTTTGGCTACAAACAGTCCACCGGACTGTTTGCTTAACGCGTCGCGCCTCGAGAGGGAGGCTACTATATAGCAATTGTTTGAATAAAGAAAAAATTATGTGCTATATATTTGCGTTCGAGTTTGCAGATTTTAAAGGCGCCCTCCCCGAGGGAGCTGTCGGCGAAGCCGACTGAGGGAGTTAATGAGTATCTTGCGTGCGCGAATATAAAAGAACGCGAAATTTATGACGGCTGAAGAATTGGTTAGTTTGATAAGGCGCAAAAGCTATCTCGCGCACATATCGCGCGGCGAAGCCGCATATCGCAGCCGAAGGCTATATCGCTAAAACTTTTGGAAACGTTCGAGATGTCTGCGGCTTTTTTTGGAAGAAGGCTTTGCCTTCTCCCAAGCCCTCATCCACCAAGGGATTTCATCCCTTGGATTCCTGATACTTGGGATCAGGTGATTTCATACGTTTGCTTACGAGGAACCCGTAAAGTATGGGTTCCTCGTGATTTGTTTTTAGAGGAGTTATGCGATAGAGTTTGGGTAGCTCAACCGTTTGTTCATTTTTTTTACTGAGAAGATACATTTTTTAAAGGCGCCCTCCATGAGGGAGCTGGCGCCCGAAGGGCGACTGAGGGAGTTATAAGCATAATTCTTTTCTTGCCTAACAGAAATGGACGATTGAATAATGAATTACTTCAGCGTTATTCCTTCCGTCAGCCTGGCGGCTGCCACCGACGGGTCGCAATTACAAATTGCTCCCCGCTTTGGCTACAAATCGTCCACCGGACGATTTGCTTAACGCGTCGCGCCCTCAGGAGGGAGGCTTTAAATCGTGCGTCCTTTAACAAAAGAAAAGAAACGGGCGATTGAGTGTCCAAATCTCTATCGTATAACCTCCCGCAAAATAAATCACGCGTTGCCCATACTTGACGGGCAACGCGTAAGCTAACGTATTCAATTACTCAAACAAAATGACGCGGGTTCCAAGGGATGCAATCCCTTGGTCAGAGAGCTCGAGAGGTGAAACCTCTCGAACGTCCCCCCAAAAACTACTTAACAGTCAGATCGGCAAGACCGATGCCGCCGGAGGGGTTGGGGTTATTTCTGGTGAAGAACAGGATGGGGGTATTGTTGCCCTTTTCGAGGGTATCGAGGTAAGAGGCCTTGAGGGTCAGGAAAACGCCGTTCTCGCCTGCGGATACTGTGTAATCGACGTTATACTTTGCGGTGGTCTCAAAGTTCAAACCATAGCCGGAGAACTGCTCGATATCGGCTTCCGGGAAGAAGAAGGTAACATCCTTGCCGCTGCCCTGAACATAAGTAAGCTTTTCATCGGCGGGGAAAATATCCACGGTCTGGATAGCATCGGAAATGAAGCTTTCCGGATCGCCTGCCACACCTCCGCCGGTAGAAATGGCTTCCCAGATGGCCATAAGTTGCAATGTACCAAATTCATCTGCCCGTCTAGAAGTTTCTGTAAGATCAAACGGGGTATTATTAGTATGATCAGTGAAAACCCATTTTGTTGGATTCTTGCCGTCTTTGGTAACACTAAGAGCATCTAAGGCTTTTGCAAGAGCGTTATCGTTATACGTATAGAAATCATAAAGGGAAGAAGTCCATGCAGAATCTTCTGGTACAAAAGTACTAGCATTAGAGTTGTAAGTATCAATACCACCATTGTAATTAATATCAAGTGTTTTATCACTATAACCTGCTGCCGCAACGCTCATGCACATAACCAGCGCAAGGATAACCACAAAACCCAGCTTGCGGGAAATCTTTTTCATCAATTCATCTTCCTTCCATAAAAGTGAATTTTACGATATACATTATACAGAATGCAAAACCCGCGGTCAATGAAAATTTTGTACATAAAAGCGTAAAATTTTGCGCCTTCGGCGCAGCGATATACGCTTCGCGTGCGATATTCACCTTCGGTGAACGATATGCGCCTTCGGCGCGCGATATGTGCGCGGGCATGGGTTTGCGGCTTGTCATAAGTAACCAAAAACTCAAACCATATATTTTCACTACCGTCTGTATCCGCGCACGCGGATACCTTGACCCTGCCTAAATTTGCACTTGCAAAAAAAGAAACGGGCGATTGTCTGTCCAAATCTCTGCGGCATAACCGCCCACAAAATAAATCACGCGTTGCCCATACTTGACGGGCAACGCGTAAGCTAACGTATTCAATTACTCAAACAAAAGCCGCGGGATCCAAGGGATGCAATCCCTTGGTCAGAGAGCTCGAGAGGGTGAAACCCTCTCGAACGTACCCCCCGTCCCCCTAAACCAATATCGCGTACATGTCAAAAATATCGGTCTTTCTTGTTGTAAACACGGTATAGCCGCCTTCGATCTTAAAGTCGACGGGTGTTTTTTCGGGGAGGAGAAGAACCTGCTTTGCTTTACACCTGACCTTCACTGTGAAGGGGAGGGCAGGGCGGGTGATTGCTTCCTCGTCCATCACAACGAGGTTCACGGTCACGCTGTTTTCGTTTCTGAACGCGGTAATGTCCACGTTCACGGGCGCATCGGAGGAGAAGAAATAGTCGGGCTTGCCAAAGAAGTGGAGCAGGTTCAAAAATGCCTGCCTGTGCTCCTCGTAGGGCATGTTCTCAAAGGGCAGAGCGGACCATATCACCTTGCCTTTGCCGTAGGAATTTACAGTGACCGCCGGGATATCCGTGGGCACGCCCGGCGGGTCGGAATGGATCGCAGCAAAGCGAATGTCGTCCGGCTTGGTGTAGGGAAAGGTAAGAGTCGCAATGACCTGAGTGTTCGCACCCGGCTCCACAATGGGCGCGCTCTCTTCAAAGGGGATCGGATACTTAGCCGTAAACCCTGAAAAAATACTTTCAAAACCGGGTTTAGGAGCAACGTATAAATTGCGCTCAATGCTGTTTTCGATAAAGCGATTTCCCGTAAGTGCTTTTACCAGCTCGCTGTTGCCGCAGCCGCTCAGATATAATATGCCTCCGTTTTCTACATAGGCCGTGATGCGGGCGTTATCCTTGCTTTCAAGCGAAGAAAGCATGGGCGCGGCAATGATTCTGTAAAGCGTTAGATCGTGGAAGCAGCCGGTTACGCCAAAGGGGATGTGCGCGCGTGACAGAGCCCTGCCCGCTTGTGCGCAGGCGGTGAGCGAGGTCACGCCTTTTCCCGGAAGACGGCTTCGCAAACCGTAATAAAGACCTGTTTCTTCAACCATATCGCCCGTGAAATAAGGCTCGTAGCCCATCTGGAATTCAAAAATTTTGCCCACCTGATCGTAAACACGGCTGTCCATTGTACCGATGGGATCTATCGCGTCTATGACCAGAGTGGCTCCGTGATGCGCCATGGTGGAAGCCATAGCGGTCTTCATCTCATCGTAAGTCTTTGTGAGAGTGTGCATCCTGAGGGCGGGCTTGCAGCGGGAGAACATCTGCTCAAAAGGCGGGTTTTCGGTCGCATTTTTGTAAAACTTACAGGCAAAAGCGTGATTGTATAGATCGCCGTAAAGATCGCCGCCCACGTAATCGCATTGCGCCAATACCTCTTCCGCGCAGCCGTTGAAGGTGTCGCCCGCTACGGAAGAAGCAAAATTATGCTCAACAGGCATGTCCGGACGCCTGGATTTTACATGATCTGTAACGGCCTTTATAAAATTGCCCATAGCGTATGCCTTGAACTCGATAAGCTCACTTACGGGCTCTTTGGGCATACTTTTGTCCTGACCGTATCTTTCGGCGAACAGCTTTTGACAGCTATCGCAATAGCAGGTGTGCGGCCAGAAGGGCATATCAAAGAATAATGCGTCAATATCGAAGTAGTCAAGCATTTCATCGATCTGCTCAAAAGTGAAGCGGCGGTAATCCATATTTGAAGGGCAGACATGACCGTATCTGCCCGCTTTAGCGCTGGTAAAGGCAAGAGCGCTTTTTTCGAGCTCACCCGCTCTTTCGCGGTTGGAAAGGCCATCCGACCCCTTGAGACGCCAATCGGGGTGTTTATCGTGCTCCCTTGTGTTGTATACAAGCGAATAATAGCCTATCACCCTGATCCCGTTTTCGCGGCAAAGCTCGATCGTCTTTTTTATAAGATCGGGCTTTTTCTCAAAAAGCCTGTGTACAGTGCCCGATTTTGTGGGAAAATAACAAAGTCCTGCATGTGACTGAAGATATATCATTGCATAGTTTATGTTCGCCTTTTTTAGGTTGCAGACATAATCCTTAGGCGAGAATTGGGAAAGGAAATCATCGTTCCAGTCCTCTATATGCATGTCAAGCAAATGCCGCCTGTAAAGGTCGTTGTACCACATATCATTCACCCCTTGTTATGATCTGTATTGTATCAGATATAACCTAATAATACAAGCTGACAGCCATAATCGGTATCTTTCAGAATTTATATGAACTTTTTTGATTGCCGCTTTACCGATTTTAACTGTTTTAGTATAATAGGTATATAAACACAGAAAAGAGATAAACGATATGAAAGTGCTTTTTGAATTCTATGATATGAACGAACCGATACTCAACGTGGTATCGGCATTGGTGTTAAAGCCTGATAAGGTGGTTTTTGTTGGCGGCGAAAAGCTTAAAAAGGAATCTTACCGCAGGCCTATGGAAAATACCTTCCGCCTTGCAAAAGCCGAAAATATGCAGATAGAGTATGTCCCGGTAGATATCAGGGACTATAAAGGTCTGTGTGCGCAGCTTGAAAACCTGTTTTCAAAATACGAAAAACATGACTGCATGGTGGATATAAGCGGCGGCAGCGATATTTGCCTGCTCGCCGTAGGTCAGTGCTGTGCCCAAAAAGAACTGACTGTGCTCTCCAACAGGATTGGCAAGAACAAGATAGTTTGGCTCATGGGGGCTGACGCGGGCAAGGAGCTGAAATACGATTTGGATCTGTCCATCGCCCAGTCGGCAGCCATGTCGGGCGGCGAGTTTGTCAGAAACGGCCACGCCGACCCCGATAAGATGGACGCAAAGATGCTTGAAATGATCCCGAAGGTATTTGAGGTTTACAAAAACAACCGCAGGAAATGGCCCAATATGGCGCGCTATTTCCAGCAGCTGGGCAACCCAAAATATTGGTCGGACGGCGAAACGAATATACGCGCTCCCAAGCGCATAACCGTAAACGGCTCAACGGCTACGGTCGACGCCGCGATCTTAAGCGAGCTTGCCGACGCCGGCGCCGTGGACGATATATACATGGACGCAAATACCTGCTCTTTCAGATTTTTATCCTCACAGATGGCGGATTTTCTGAAGGATGTGGGCATCTGGCTTGAGCTTTACCTGTATACCACCCTTAAAAACAGCGGCATGTTTGACTCTTTAGAGGTAAGCACCGTGGTCAGCTGGGACAACGACAAGGATAAGGACGATATAATAAACGAGATAGACCTCGTGGCGATATCTGGCGTTGGCAAAATTTTTGTTTCCTGCAAGACCGCCGTGCCCGATAACTCCGTATTGAACGAGATCAAGACACTCTCGGATCGCTTCGGCGGCAGCTTCTCCACCCCCGTGATAGCAACGATGTGCGACCTTAAAAAGGAAGCCCCCGCCGTGTTCAGAAGAGCCATGGAAATGGGCGTGAGCGTAATAGATATGGACGATCTTGAAGAAAAGGCGCTCACAAAGCGATTTGAAATGATAAAAAAGCGCTTTGACAGGTGATAGGTTTGGGAAAATGATCGGTAAGAAGCCGCGATCGTTTGATCTTCCGTAAAAAAGGAATTTTCAGCTGTTTGAATGCAATGATTTCTTCCGGGTATAAAACCGCTTTTTTGACAAACAATAGGTTTTGTGGAAACTTTGTTATTTGTTAAGGAGTAGGTTTTATGAAAGCAACCGGAATAGTCAGGCGCATCGACTCTTCTGTTATAATAGGGGCAAAGGTCAGAAGCCTTGAAAACACGGGGTTTTCGCTGATTTTTGTCCAATTTCATCAATACCCCAAGCCGTGATGAGGCTGCCATCACAACAGCTCCTA
>SVHB01000068.1 GCA_015056005.1 Clostridiales bacterium | reverse complement strand
TCCCTCCTGAGGGAGGTGGCACGGCGACAGCCGTGACGGAAGGAGTCCAACTCCACCGCTTGAACACAAAAAATCGCCCGAAAGAACCTCTAACGCTTTCAGCGATATGTTTCCTTGCGGAAACGCGATATGCGCCTTTCGGCGCGCGATATGTGCGCGAAATTACTTTTCTTCCTTATCAAACTAACCGGTTCTTCATCCGTCATAAATTTCGAAAACGTATAATCCGCGCACGCAAAATACTCCGACACCTGTCTGAATCGGCACTCAGCCGTTCCCGACGTGTCCACCCCTTACGGACACGTCGACGCAAAAGCATAACTTTCCCGATACCAAAGACCTCGGGTTCCAAGGGATGAAATCCCTTGGTCAGAGAGCTCGAGAGGTGAAACCTCTCGAACGCACCCCCCGGGCTTGGGGGAAGGGTGAAACCCTTCGCCAAAAAACCGCATCGCGCTGATACAACCTCATGCGAGCATGACGCTGTATGAACGCGATCTAACGCAGAAACTCTGAAAGGAGCAGGAACTGATGCAAAAGAAAATGCGGCGCATGCCCATCATAATAATTGTGCTTGTGCTGATACTGCTTACCGGCGCGATCGCCCCCGCAGCGACCTTTTCGCAGGAGCAGAAAGAACCCACAGTGCATCTTTTGCGGTACAGACCCATTTCTCTTGAGTGGGACAGCGCAGAAAAGGTGAACGAGGAAGGCGTTGCCGAGCTCGACCTGTTTGACGCAGAGTATGAAAACGTGAAATCGGAAGACGGCAGGAATGTCATCGCCCCCGGCACCGAGGGTACGAGCACCATTCGCCTTGAAAATCAGGCAGAGGGCGGCATCGTGTACCATGTGTTCATGTACATGATGAAGACCGACCCTGAGCTGCCCGTAAAGGCAAGGCTGGATTTTGAGAACATGGTCCAGCTCGACGAAAGGCTGCACATGCCCTATAATCTACCCAAGGGCGTTAAGAAGGAAGACATTATCGATATGAAGGGCATGTACCTTGACGGCAAGGAATCTGCCGATATCAACGTCAAGTGGAACTGGGATTATTTTGAGTCAGACGAGCAGGACGAAAAGGACACTCAGTTTGGTACCAAGGCCGCTCAGCTTGAGCCCGACGAGGTCGTTGTGGGCGTTTATATCGTGGTATATGACGATAACGAGTACCCCGAGGACGATGGCCCCGGCTATGTCACCGATTATTGGTGGAACCCCGACGGCACGCCCAAGGATCCCCACAAGCCGTCCATACCCAAAACGGGCGATAATTCAAGGCTCTGGCAGTACGGTGTACTGTTTGCCGGCAGCGCAGCGCTGATGGCGGTCGTGCTGTTTAGAAAGCCCAAAGAGGATGACCCAGAGGAATGCGAGGAATAAAAAAGGCGATCAGGGTCGCTTCAAATGTGCTCACCGCTTTTCTGGCGCTGGTGCTTTGCGCTAATGTTTATACCATTATTATGCGATCGGCGTTCGGCGTGCTGCAGCCGACCGTGTTCGGCTTTTCAAGCGCCGTGGTAATGTCCGGCAGCATGTCCGGCGCGATCGAGGTCGACGATATGGTCGTCATAAAGGAAAAGAGCGACTACGAGACCGGCGATATCATCACCTATTTCAGCGGCAATACCCTTATAACTCATAGGGTCGTAGAAAAGACCGACGAAGGCTTTTATACCAAGGGCGATGCAAACAATACGCCCGACCCGAAAATAGTTGATCGGGAAAGCATTGTCGGCAAGGTCGTGCTGATAATTCCCCGCGTGGGCAGGCTCATTTCGTTCATACGCACTCCGCTGGGGATGTTCGCTATGGTTTTGATCGGCTTTGTGCTGATCGAAGCACCGCTGTGGTTTGAAAGAAGAAGCGTTTTGGCCGACGATAATAATAAGTGATTTTTGCAGGAGGGAGTGCCCCTCCTGCGAGTGTTTTTATGAGAGAAAATATTTGCAGGATAAACGAAAAGTTGATAGAGGATTACCTTCGCTTTGAGCGGGAAAAGGGCGTGAGCGAGGTGGCGGTCAGAAAGTTCCGCCGCTTTGTATCTGCGCTGTTTGAATTCATGGGCGACAGGGAGATCACAAAACAAGAGCTTAATGCATTCCGCGAAAACCTCGAAAAACAAGGCTATTCAAAGGAAACAAGAATGAACTACGCCAAGGGCGTGAACAGGTACCTGAAATTTGTGGGAAGAAAAGACCTCTGCTACACTCAGGGCAAGCCCAAGGACATCGCCGGGCAGCGCTTCGGCAGATTGATCGCCATCGAACCCACCGACCTCAGAGAGAGGAACGATATAGTTTGGCGCTGCAAATGCGATTGCGGAAACGAGGTCTTCCTGCCCGCAACGCGCCTGCTGATGGGCAACACGGTTTCCTGCGGCTGCAAACGCAGCGAAAATATACGGCGCGTGAATAAGTATTTCGGCGAAACCAGCCTCAGAATGTCGCTGGACGACACCAAGGAGAGCAAGCGCGCCTCAAGCGGCTATAAGGGCGTTTCCAAAAAGCGCGGTAAATGGCGGGCGTACATCAATTATAAGGGCGTTCGCTATGATCTTGGCAGCTACGACAGGATAGAAGACGCCGTCCAAGCCCGCGCACAGGCAAAACAGCGGGTCATCGAAGACGCAAGACGCCTGCTCGAACAATATGATACCACCAACGACCTTTGATCTCGGTTGGCTCCGGAAAAAGGTCGTTATTTTATTATACATTGCGAATTTTGCTGTGTTTGTTTACGGCTGATGTATTTGACTAGAAATTTGTCGAATTTTTGTATGGGGCATACAACGAAAATGCTAAAAACAGGTTCGTTTTATGGATGAAAAGAGGTGAGCGATTCATATGCCGGAAAGCGATATAAAGGCGCTTGAAAGGCGGCTCACCCGCATTAAACGCAATGTAGAGTACCCGAAGGAACAGTCGACCGCAATATCTGTAAATGAGGCCGAGGATTCGCGGGGCCGGAAACGATTATCGATCATGTAGTAAAGGACGAGCTTGCGCCCAAAGAGACAGACCTTGAGGTTCCAAAGGCGTCCGTTCCCGATGAGGAGAACATCGGCGCGCTGAAAGCCGAGCTTGAGGAGTATCTAGCGCTTACAATGGTGCTGAAATTCATTTTCAAATCAGCGCCCGATGAGCCGAAAAAATAAAACAAACGCAAAATAAGCGTTGGATAATATGAGAAAGGTAAGGGAACATGAACAATAGGACGAAAAATTGCAGCCACCGCTTCGGCGCTGGTCCTGTCCGCGTCGCTGCTGCTTGGCGGAACGCTTGCATGGCAGAGCATAAGCCAGGAAGCGACCAACATCATCATGGACGAAGTCAACCCGGGCGGAAGACTGCACGATGACTTCAACGGAACCGACGATAAGAACATTTACGTCGAAAACTTCGGCACTCAGCCCATATTCGCAAGGATAATGCTCAAAGAGTATGCCCGACGGATTTGAGGGTTCAAAAAAGGTGATCTCCATATCCGGTGCGGGCAGAGCAAGCTGCGGTGCAATAGAGTTTACCCAAAAGGGTAATTACTCTTACCGCATATATGAGGTCTCGGGCAATGCCGCAGGCTGGACATACGATAAGACCGAATATATCTTAAACTGCAATGTGTCACTTCAGGACGGCATGCTGCAATGCTATGCGATAATAAACGATACTTCCGGCAGGATAGTCAGCGACATGGTGTTTACCAATGTCTATGATGCATCTTTGGCAGGCGGGAATATCTCAATCAGTGGCAGAAAGACATGGGTACACGGCTCAAACCCTGCTGAAAATCAGCCCCGAAGTATAATGGTCCGCCTGTACGGGGATTCATCGCTTGTTGATACCCGCAGCGTAACTGCGTTTGACGGTTGGAGCTATTCTTTCATCGTTCCCAAGCATAACAGCAGCGGTAAGCTTATAAATTACACTGTAAGCGAAGATCCTGTTCCCGGCTACAAAACGACTGTCAGCGGCTTTGATATCAAAAACACCTACGAAGAGCCCGGCAGAGCCGATCCTCCCATCGTCATAAAGAAAACGGAGGGCGCAGATGCGCCTAAACAGGTGTTCCGCTTCGCGTTTGCTGCCGTAACACCCGGCGCTCCAATGCCGCAGGGTGCTTCAAACGGCGTTAAGATAATGAGCCTTACCGGCGCGGGCAGCCTTGAATTCGGTGAAATAGCTTTCAGCCATCCGGACACATATGTCTATCAGGTCTATGAGCTGAACGATCAGGCTCCGGGCTGGACCTATGACGATACAAGGTATACTGTGACCTATGTTGTAAGCGCCGACAGCAAGGGTGCGCTTTTGGTCAACACAACAGTGCGCAAGGATAAGGATATAGCTGCAAAATGCGAGTTCACCAATGTCTATGATCGCTCTGCCAAAGGTGAGACCATAAGGATAAGCGGCAAAAAGACATGGGAGTACGGTGCAAATGATCCCTCCAACCATCCCCATAGCATCGTAGTCCTCATCTATGCAAACGGCGAACTGTATATGCAGCACAGACTGACCGCTAAGGACAACTGGACGTATTCCCTTGATGTACCCAAATATGCAAAGGGAGGGAAAGAGATCGTGTATACAATAGGTGAAAAGATGATGTATAATTACACCGCCAGGATCAACGGATACGATATCGTGAACACCTATGATCCGACTGCGCCTCCGCCCACGGGCGATACTTCAAACGCAGGCCTGTGGATAGGGCTTATCGCGATAAGTATCGTGATTATCACAGGCGCTCTCTTTGCGGGCGGGAAGAAAAAACGCAAATAAACCAAAAAGCCGAACGCATAAAGCGTTCGGCTTTTTCTATTGTATGAGCTTGTGGTGCTCGTCCTCGCTCGGAGGTTCAAAGCGGGAGATAAATTTGTTCAAAAGGTTTTCGTCCACGAAATAAGCGTCGCTTTTCCCGTTTTGGATATCCTTGTTGCGCTTTTGTATGCGCGCATGCCAGATATCATCGGGCACGTAGAGATAATGCAGCTCATATTCAATGTTTTTTTCATCGAAAAATGCTCTGATCTTATCTCTCTGCGCTCTTCTCCAGAAGCCCCAGTCAAGGATGACGTTTATGTCGGTCCTTACGACCTCCACAGCCTTGTTCAAAATGAGCGTTTCCGCCCTTTTGGAGTACATCTCGTGTTTGTCGCCAAGATACGGGTCGAGCATCCCAAGCATCACCTCGTCTATAGAGAGGATTACTGCTTTTTCGTTTAACCTAAGATGCTGCGAATAAGTGCTCTTTCCGCTGCAAAGCTTCCCGCAGATCATAAATACTTTTGCCATTTTTACTCCTTTATGGGAATATCAGTCCACGTTCTCACTTTCGCGCATTGCAAGGATGGTCTTTTCGATAAGCTCGTCAAGCGTCCATGTAAGCATGTTTGCGCCTGCTTCTATAACTTCCCTTGAGCAGCCTGCGGCAAAACGCTTGTCCTTGAACTTTTTCTTTACCGATTTGACTTCAAGATCGGCTACGCTCTTGGAGGGGCGCATGATTGCGACTGCTCCGATAAGGCCGGTGAGCTCGTCTGCGGCGTAAAGGATCTTTTCCATCTGATGTACGGGCTCAATATCAACGCCCATGTTCCAGCAATGGCTTGCGCAGGCGCGGATAAGGCGCTCGTCAATATCATGTTCGCGCATGAGCTCCTGCGATTTTATGCAGTGCTCGTCGGGCCACATCTCAAAATCTATGTCGTGCAGTATGCCGACCGACTGCCAGAAATCGGCTTCGTCGGCAAAGCCCTGATCAACGGCGTACCACCTGAGCACATCGCCGACAACTTTTCCGTGCAGAACATGGAAATCGCCCTTGTTGTATACCTGTAAAAGCTCTAAAGCCTGGGTGGGGGTAGGGATCATATTTCTTCTCCTGATAATTTTATTTTGCCTGATCGTTTATTCTTCTTATAAGCACTGCGCCGCGCTCTTCAATGGGACCGAAGGAATAAAGCTCGGTGTGAAGGTTATCAAAACGCGCAGGATCGACCACTCTGTTATGCGTGCAGGGGGAATTAAGCACGATATCCGCGCCTTCTTCCTTAAACGGCTCGGTCTCGTAATACGGGTCAAACATGAGCATTTTGCCGTCCTTTATTCCGCAGAGCAGAACATAATGCCTGACCTCGTAAAAGAGCTTCACGACCGCAACTCCGCCCTCTTTCAGGCATTTCATGAGCTCACCCTCTTCGCTCATGTTCACATCTTCAAAGCGGATATGCTTTGAGGATACCGGCAGCACGCCCTGCTTGCCAAGATCGTCCATCCACTCGCAGATAAAATGCATGGCAAATTCGGAGGTACCGCGCCTGCACACGGCCTCCTTTTGGTTGATCCTGTCAAGGCAGTACATGTTGATATAGTGAAGCAGAAACGGCGGGATCTCTTCGCGCTCAAAAAGATAGCCGATGGCATTGAGCATGGAAGTGGGGCCGCAGTCGTATTCCGTCATCTGATAGCGAAGGGGATTGTTCATTTTTTGCTGATCCTCCGGTTATATAGTTTTGCACCCCAAACGCACCGACCACGCTTTGTTTGGGATGCAAAATATATTTATTTATATGCTACAGTATATGCTTTTGCTTATTTTGCGGCTACAGCCTCTACCTCGACCAGAGCGCCCTTGGGCAGAGCGGCAACTTCGATGCAGCTCCTTGCGGGGCAGTTTGCAAAATACTTGGAGTAGATTGCGTTGAAGGCTGCAAAATCGCCCATATTCTTTAAAAAGCAGGTGGTCTTTACGACGTTGTCGTAGCTAAGGCCGGCTTCTTCGAGGATAGCGCCGAGGTTCTTGAGGGAAAGCTCAGCCTGGGCTTCAAAGCTCTCGGGAAGCTCGCCGTTTTTAGGGTCGATGCCGAGCTGACCGGAGGTATAAACAAAGCCGTTGGCTTCGATAGCCTGAGAATAGGGGCCGATGGCTGCGGGTGCGTTTGAGGTCTGGATCTTTTTCATTTTATCGTTCTCCGTTTCATGAAAATTTATCGAAAACTGTTGATAAATAGATTATAATTTGTTTTTTTATGCCCGTCAATAGCATAAATATGCGGCATACGAAAAACCGTATGCCGCACTTGATCATTCGGGATCCTTCCAGGGATAGAAGCCTTCGTCGGTCTTTATTACCGCCGATCTGCCTGCGCTTATCTCTGAAATGAGTGTGTTGAACTCATCCTCATATTCGGAAGGGATGCGCGCTTCAAGGGTGATGTCACCGGCGAAGTCTCTTGAAAGTATCATGACCGGCTTCCCTTTCAGCTCGTTTTCAAGCCTTCCCAAGAGGTTATAGGGCATGTCAAACATAAGGTCTATACAGGGGCGCATGAGCACCTCGCCCGCGGCCTCTACGCCGATCACGCAGCCCTGAGTGTATGCCCTCACCAGTCCGCCCGCGCCCAGCAGTATGCCGCCGAAATAGCGGTTGACTGTAACCACGCAGTCGACCACGCCCTTGTTTCTGAGCACTTCCATGATGGGCATGCCCGCAGTACCGCCGGGTTCGCCGTCATCGCTGTAGCGCATGATCCCTGCGTTCCTGCCAATGATGTAGGCATAGCAGCAGTGGTTTGCGTCCTTGTGCAGCGCGCGCCTTTGCGCTATGAAGGCAAGCGCGTCCTCTTCGGTCTCGACATGCTTTGAAGCGCCTATGAATCGGCTTTTGTTGACGATGAATTCGTCTTCGCCAAACTCGCCGATTGTTTTATAGGGCTTGAGATTAATCATTCAGGGTTACCAGATGGAAGACCTTCTTGCCCTTGCGGATCATCATGCCATCGCCCTCAAAGAACTTCTCTTCCGCAAGGGTGTTGGGATCCTTGATCTGATTGCCGTTTACCGAAACGCCGCCGCCCTGAACGAGCCTGCGTCCCTCGCCCTTGGAGGGGCAAAGACCTACAAGGGTCATAATATCGATAACGCGGGGATTAGCTTCAAGCTGCTCGCGGGTAATCGCGGTCTTGGGCACGTTTTCAAGGGATGCGCCGCCGCCGAACAGAGCCTTTGCGGCGTGCTGAGCCTTTTCGGCTTCTTCCTGACCGTGAACAAGATTGGTGATCTCGTAAGCCAGAACTTCCTTTGCATGGTTAAGAGCGCTGCCGCCTGCGCTGGTGAGCTCTGCGATCTGCTCCAAGGGCAGGAAGGTCAGAAGCTTCATGCACTTTTCAACGTCAGCGTCATCAACATTGCGCCAGTACTGATAGAAATCGTAGGGAGAGGTCTTCTTTGCGTCCAGGAAGAGCGCGCCTGCCTCGGTCTTGCCCATCTTGCGGCCGTCGCTGGTCAAAAGGAGCTTGAAGGTCATTGCAAAGGTATCTCTGGAGCCTTCCTTCCTTCTGATAAGGTCTGCGCCTGCCAGCATGTTGCTCCACTGGTCGTCGCCGCCCAGCTCGACCTTGCAGCCGTACTGCTTGTAGAGCTGCAGGAAGTCGTAGGCCTGCATGAGCATGTAGGAGAACTCAAGGTAGGTCAGGCCGTGTTCCATGCGGTTGCGGTAGCAGTCTGCGGTGAGCATTCTGTTTACGGAGAAATGAACGCCGATATCGCGCAGGAACTCAAGGTAGTTGATATTTCTCAGCCAGTCTGCGTTGTTTACGATGATAGCCTTGTTGGGAGCGTCGTCGGAGAAATCGAGGAAGCGGGACATCTGACCTTTGATGCACTCAACATTGTGGTCGATGGTCTCAACGGTCATCATCTTGCGCATATCGGACTTGCCGGAGGGGTCGCCGATCATTGCGGTGCCGCCGCCGACCAGAGCGATGGGCTTATGACCTGCCTTTTGCATGTGCGCCATTGCCATGATCGGGATATAATGACCGACATGGAGAGAATCGGCGGTGGGGTCAAAACCGACGTAGAAGCTGATCTTTTCTTCGCCCAGCATCTTGTAGAGGTCTTCTTCAAAAACGGTCTGCGCGATAAATCCGCGCTCTTTAAGGGTATCAAATACATTCTTGGACATTTTGTTTACGCTCCTTATGCTTTCATTGCTTCGTCTAAGACTGAAGCGAGTATGTTCATGCCCTTTTCGATCTTATCCAAGGGCGAGTTAGAGAAATTGAGCCTCATGGTGTTCTTATGACCGCCGTCGGGATAGAAGTAGGTGCCCGAAACATAGGCAACGCCCTTTGATGCGGCGATGGGAAGCAGCGCCTGAGAATCGATCTTTTCGGGCATATCCAGCCAGATGAAAAGACCGCCGTCGGGGCGCACGCATTTTACGCCGTCGGGGAAGAGGGAGATCATGGAGAGCATCTTCTCCATCTGTGCGCTGTAGCTTGCGATGTTTTCCGCCATATGCTGGGGAAGAACGCCGGTTCTAAGATATGCGTCAACGATCGCCTGAGAGAGCGTTGCGCTGTGAACATCCGCGCCCTGCTTGCAGATGGTGAGCTTCCTGTGAAGGGGAGCGGGAGCGATGACTGCGCCGACCCTCAGACCCGGAGAGATGGTCTTGGAAAAGCTGGTCATATATACCACATAACCTTCGGTATCAAAGCTCTTGATGGCGGGCAGGGGCTCGCCGGAATACCTCAAATCGCGATAGGGATCGTCTTCCAAAACGAGGGTCTGGTACTTCGCTGCGATTTGCGCGATCTTTTTGCGCCTTTCAAGGGGCAGAGTACGACCGGTGGGGTTCTGGAAAGTGGGGATGATATAGGCGAACTTGGGGTTATACTTCTTGATCTTTTCCTCAAGATCCTCGGGGATAACGCCGTATTCATCCATCAAAAGGGGCTTGATATCGGCCTGATAGGTCTTCATGGTGTGCATAGCGCCAAGGAAGGTGGGCTCTTCGACCAGAATGACGTCGCCGGGATCGATCATCGCCTTGCAGATAAGGTCGATGCCCTGACCGGAGCCGGTCACGGGGAGCACTTCAGATGCGGGGGCGTTGATGCCCGCGGTCTTGATGAACTCAGCAACGGATTCGAGCAAGGGAGCATAGCCTTCGGTAGCGCCGTACTGCAAAATGCGCTTGCCGTCATCCTTCAAAACCTTCACTGCCAGCTCGGATACGAAATCCTCTCTGAGAGCGGAAGCTGCGGGGTTGCCGCCCGCAAACGAGATCATGTTGGGGTCTTTAAGGAGCTTGAAAATATCTCTTATTGCGTTGCCGGAGAGGTTATCCAGCCTGTGTGCGTACCTGAAATCCATAATATACCTCCAAAATTTTTTCAGCGGAAAATAAAAAACCGCCTTCCCACAGAAGACGGACAATTACCGCGGTACCACTTCAATTTACTGCCACCAAAAAGATGTGCAGCCTCAAAACGCATAACGCGCGCTCACGGCGCTTTCTACACACCTGACTTGGCTTCAAAAGCGCTGCTCCGGGATGTACCTTGCGCCATCTTCGACCTGCTTACACCAACTGCAGGCTCTCTGAGCGATAGAAAAACGCTGCTCTTCCCATCAAAGCATTTGATAAAATTATACCCCTTTTATAAGGGTTTTGTCAACGGGCAATGTTGATTTTATGCTGCGCATACGGTATTATTGTATATGAAAAGATATCTTGGGAGACATTATGTCATCAAATAAAAAGCTCGCAATATATACCTTGTCCCATTTATCCATAGATATGGGCTGCTTTTATATTCTGTATGCTTGTTTTGCAAAATCAGGCATGGGCAGCGGCGTTTTTGCTCTTGGGCTTTTGCTCTACAATATAATAGCTTTCGGGCTCCAGCCGTTAATCGGGCTTTTGGCCGATACAAAGATCAGGCGATTCCCCATATATGCGCTTGGCGCGGTTTTTGTACTGCTTGGAATGTGCCTTTGCCGCTTTGAGTGGGGCGCTCTTGTTTCCTGCGCGCTGGGAAACGCCCTTTTCCATGCGGGAGCGGGAAGAGAGGTGCTGCTTGAAAGCGGCGGGAAAGCAGCGCCCAACGGAATTTTCGTATCATCGGGCGCTTTGGGCGTTGCACTGGGTATTTTTCTTGGAAAGCTTGCGGTGCACAAAAGCTTACCTTCCGCACTTGTGTTCGTTTTTGGCATAATGCTGTTGTTTTTGGACAGAGCGGACAGATGCGATCTGCAGCCAAAAGTCGGTTCGGGTAATGCCGCGGCAGCTCTCCTTTGCCTTTTTGCGATAGCTGTAAGGGCGCTGGTGGGAGGCTATGTTTTAGTTCCGTGGGAAAATTCCGGCGCTTTGGTTTTCATATCCGCAGCCTGCGCCTGCCTTGGCAAAGCTCTGGGAGGTGCTTTGGGCGACAGGTTCTCTTTTCGCAGTATAGGCACAGCCTCGCAGATAATTGCGCTGGTATTCATTGTTGTGCTTGGGCATATCCCTTTGTTCATGGCATTGGGGCTCGTGCTTTTCAATATGGCAATGCCGCTGACTCTTGTGGGAGTGTATGATGGGTTTGGGTCATATCCCGGCTTTTCCTTTGGTCTTACCACCCTTGCGCTGCTTTTGGGTACCTTGCCCGTGTTCTTTTTTGTACCCGGGGGCGGCGGGCGTACCGCTTTGCTCTTAGTATCGATCGCCCTTTGCGCGTTTGTTTTGTATATCGCTTTTGGTCTTGGAAAGGAGAAAAAATGAAAGCTTTGCTTATGAACATCGCCGTTTTGGCGGATGTCGCGATCTCTCCCGTGGATACCGTGGCTTACCTGGCTCAGGAATATCTATTTTCTGTGCTTGTCCTGGTAGGCGGGGTCGCACTTTTGCTGGCGGGCGTTATTGCGATCATCGTGATGCTTTTGAAAGGCAAAAAGAAATAGTGCGCCTTGTTTTGTATACAACGGTCGCTCTTTTGCTTACCCTTGTCATAGAGCTTCCGCTTGCCATAGCAATAAAAAAGAAGCAGGCTTTTCTTCCTGCTTTGCTTGGGAACCTTTTGACCAATCCGCTTGTCAACTTAATACTGACAGCGGCCTTGGCTTACTTGGGAAAGGCTTCGTATTATATTCTTTTGCCCATACTCGAGCTTTCGGCGTTTGTTTCGGAAGGCTTCCTTTATTATGCCTTTATTCCCTCGCTTTCAAAGAAAAACGCCCTGCTGTTCTCGCTTTTGCTGAACTTTATATCCTTCGGCGTAGGGCTTTTGATCGGCGCTGCTATTTGAGGTTTTCGCTCACCGTCCGCATTTCAAAGCCCATTTGGGCATAGCTATCAATTATCATCGGCAATGCCTTTACAGTGGCATCTGTCGGATGCATCAGCAAAAAACCGCCGTCGGTTATCTTTGTGACGGCTCTTTTTAATATCAGCGCTTCGTCCCGGTCGCGCCAGTCGATAGTATCGGCGCTCCAGAGTATGGTTTTGTAGCCAAGGCTGTGCGCGATCTCAACAGTGCTTTGGTCGTAGTCTCCCGAAGGCGGCGCATATAGAAACGGCTTTTCGCCCAGGATATCCGTAAGTATCGCATCGGTGCGCAGTATTTCTTCTTCTGTCATTTCCTGCCCCACGCTTGTGGGCAGCTTGTGCAGATAGCCGTGATTTCCGATATCGTGCCCGGAGTTTTTCATCCTGAGCACAAGATCCTCGTTGTTCACCGCCCAAACCCCGCCAAGGAAAAACGAAGCCTTAACGCCGTATCTGTCAAGTATATCGAGTATCGCTTCCACAGCTTCGCTGTTTTCATAAACGTTGAACATCAGCGAGACCCCGCTGTTTCCCGAATAATACGCTATAGGCTCTTCCTTTTCCCTTGCAAGGCTGAAAAGCGGATGTATCATAAGCAGCGCGCATAATATCCCCGAGAGCAAAGCATGCCTTGAACGAACAAAATGCAAAATTTTCAAGCATATCACCTGAAATAATGATATGCCTGAACCTTCATAAATATAAATGCCCCGACGCGCAAATGCGTCGGGGTTATTTTACAGCGAGGATAAAAACTCGTCTGCCTGTGCCTGTAGAGCAGCCTTTGCTTCGTCGTTCAGTGTCGCTTTGCCGCTTGAAAACGCCGCGCCGTCAAGCACTATACCCGTGCCCTCTGATCCTATCAGGTTCATCCTGATGGTCTTCAGCTGCCCCGCAAGGTATGCCCTCGCGTTTTTAGCTCCGCTCTTTCCGGCTGCGCCCGATATTGTCACCGCTTTTCCCTTAACGATAGAGCCCGCTGCCCAATCATTGGGCTTCAGCGGCCTTGATACCCAGTCCAAAAGGTTCTTGAGCAGCCCCGGGATAGAGGAATTGTATTCGGGAGTGAATATCCATATCCCGTCCGCGTCTGCGATCTTATCGCGTACCTTTTGTACTGCATCCGGCGTGGGAAACTCGATATCCTGGTTCATAAACGGAATGTCACCGTAATTCAGAAAGCTTACCTGAGCCCGTCCCGAAAGCAGCTCGGATACCTCCTGCGCCGCCTGCATGTTGAACGATCCTTTTCTTAAAGACCCGACTATCATCAATATCTTTTTCATATAAACTGCTCCATTTGATTGTTTTTATGTTATAAGTATACCACACCGAATAAGTTTCTTATGTGATAATGTTACCGAAAAAAGAGCTCTCTCAATGCGGAAAGCTCTTTTGGTTTTATTCTTCCTCGCCCTCATCCTCTTTTTCATCCTCGGGGATTTCCACGGGGACGACTTTGAGCTTGGTGGCGATGAGATCGTCGGTTTCTTCGATGGTGATGGAATAGTTCTTGTACATGAAGGAATCTCCGACCTTGGGGTAATCCTCGAGCACCTCGGTGGCCCAGCCGTTTACGGTTATGATGTAATCGTCCAGCTCGGGGTCTTCGATATCGATATGCTCCAAGAAGTCGCTGAGCATCATGTCACCGTTCATCATGAAAGCGCCTTCGTTCAGCTCGACGATGTCGGGTTCGATATCGTCCGTTTCATCCCATATCTCGCCCACGATCTCTTCAAGGATGTCTTCCATGGTGACTATACCCAGCGTTCCGCCGTAATCGTCGGTTATGACCG
>SVHB01000067.1 GCA_015056005.1 Clostridiales bacterium | reverse complement strand
ATGGTTGCCTATCGCGTGCATAAGGTGGGTCTTTCCAAGGCCCACGCCGCCGTAGATGAACAGCGGGTTATACGCTTTGCCGGGAGTGTTGGCAACGGCAAGGGATGCGGCCTGCGCAAGGCGGTTGGAAGCGCCGACCACAAAGGAATCGAAGGTATATTTTGGGTTGAGCATTATATTGCCGGCAAAGGTGGAGGTATCCTCCCTCGGCTTTTCGATATCGCCGGGCAATACGAACTGACAGCGGCGGGCTTTGCCCGTCACCTGCTCGAGCGAATTTTCTATCATAAGGCAATGGCGGGTGCGCACCTGACTGAGCTGCAGCTCGCTTTCGACCATGAGCACAGCTGTGGTATCGTTCATAGATATCGGCACTATGGGCAATATCCAGCTTTTATAGCTCAGATCGGACATCTGCCTGCGCATGAGCTCGGCTGCGGCTTCCCATATGCGCAAGATCTCGGTTTCCTGCAAAATTGACGACCTCCCGGAAATAAAGACACAAGTACCCCAGGCAAGGCAAACCTTGTCCACGGCACAAATATTTCAAATAATAAAATGAAAACCGGATGCTCCCTGTTCACCGGGAGCATTTGGGATATCATTATAACACACTTTTCGCACTCTGCACAGCTTATTTTTGCCATTTCAATAAAAAATCCGATGTTAATCGGCAAAATTCGTCTTGACAGGAAAGAGCTTAAAATATATAATAGAATAGCTGTTTTATGCAACAGCCTTTAATTTGCTGTAATCATAATGATAGAGGAGTTGTATTTACCATGTTAATGACCTACCAGCCCAAAAATCGTCAGCGCAAAAAGGTTCACGGCTTCCGTGCCCGCATGAAGACCAAGTCCGGCCGCAACGTTCTCAAGGCTCGCCGTGCAAGAGGCCGCAAGGTTCTGAGCGCTTAAGGCTTTTAAGGAATAGGACAGGGACTTACTTTGCAGCGCAGTTACAGCCTGAAAAAGAACTCGCAGTTCGCATATGTACACAGGCGCGGCCGCTCACAGGCGGACAAGCGCCTTGTGCTCATATACCTTAAAGGCAATAAACTGCTCGTCGGCTTTTCGGTGTCCAAAAAGCTTGGCGGCGCGGTGGAGCGCAACCATATAAAAAGGCTCCTTCGCGAATGCGTGCGTCCCGAACTACCCAGAATGAAAAAGGGCAGCTATATACTGATAGCAAGAAACGGCGCGGTTGGCGCGTCGCTGGCCCAGCTGAACCAATCCTTCCAGGCACTTGCACAAAAGGCGCAGGTGTTTTTGCCCGTACAATAAAAACGGGCTTTCTTGTTGTGGAAGGGATCGCGCGTATACTGCGCAGGGTGCTCATTGCGCCCATCAAATTCTACAGCCGCCGGATATCTCCGCTTTTCCCCCGGCGCTGCAAATATCATCCCACCTGTTCAAGGTATGCCATCACCGCAATTGAAACGCACGGCCCGATAAAGGGGCTCATTCTTGCTCTGTGGCGGCTTATCAGGTGCAATCCGTTTTCTTACGGAGGCTATGATCCCGTTCCGCCCAAGGGGAAATGGCGCAGCGTGATCACAGAAGATGATGAAGAAGAAATATAGCAAAGGCTGTATTTTGGGGAAGCGGCATCAAAAGCAGATTAAGCCTTAAGCCAGTTGGAGGATAACATCCCTCATGTTTAACTTTATACTCGTACCGCTCAAATGGGTCATCGACTCGTTTTACGGTCTCACCGGCTCCTATGCGCTTTCCATCGTGCTGTTTACGCTGGTGATCAAACTGATCCTTACTCCCCTTGATATCAAGCAGCGCAACAATATGCGCAAGCTGACCAAACTCAACCCCAAGCTCAACGTAATAAACGAGCGCTACGCAAACGATCCCGACAAAAAGGCTCAGAAGACCATGGAGCTCTATAAGAAGGAAAAGGTTTCTCCCTTCTCCTCCTGCCTGCCCATGCTCATCCAGCTGCCCATACTCTTTGCCATGATATCGGTCATGAACTCCATCAGCTACGACGCTATGATGAACATGTTCCTTGAAGCTCATGCAGGCAATCCCATGCCCATCGAAAGCTTCCTTTGGGTCAGGAACATTTTCCAGCCCGATACCATCACCGCTCCCGTTTTCCCCGAGCTTGAAAACCTGCTCGTGCAGCTTGAGCGCGCAAAGAACACCAATCTTGTTACTCCCGAAAACCTCGCTTTGCTTGAGGCACACTATACCACCGTTATGGCTCCCTATGTCGAGCAGTTCGCAGGCTATGCCAACGGCTGGTCCATCCTGCCCATCCTCGCAGGCGGCCTGCAGTTTTTGCAGACCAAGCTGATGCCCTCAAACGCAAGCGCAGACGCTAACCAGAACAAGAACCAGAAGATGATGAACTATATGTTCCCGCTCATGAGCGTTTTCTTCTGCTGGTCCTTCTCCTCCGCATTTGCGCTTTACTGGGTAGCATCCTCCGTTTTCGGTATCCTCAGCCAGCTGCTCATTACCCTTTACTATAAGCAGCTTGACAAAAAAGAAGAACAGCAGCCCCAGATCAGCTAAACTCAAAGCACAAGGAGTGTATAGTTTTGAAAACGCTTGAAGCAAGCGGAAAAAACGTTGACGAAGCCATTCAGAACGGCCTAATTCAGATGGGTCTTACCAAAGACCAGGTCGACGTTGTCGTATTTGACGAAGGCAGCCGCGGCTTCTTCGGTTTTGGCGCAAAGCCCGCAAGGGTCTTCCTGACCGAAAAGCTCAAGAGCATGCAAAGAAGCGCCGCTCCCGCAAAAGAAGAGCCCCGTAAGGCCGAACCTGTAAAGGAGAGCGCACCAGTTGAATTCAAGGCGGAAAAGAAGATCGAAAAGCCCGCCGAGAAAGCTCCCGTAAAGGCTGAGCAGCCCGCAGTCGAAAAGCCTGCAAAGCCCCAAGAAAACAGCGAAAAGCCGCAGCGTGCAGAGCGCCCGGAGCGTCCCCAGCGCGCAAACAATAATCAGCAAAAGCCCCGCGCACCCAAGGCAGTTAAGGAAGATAAGCCCGTCGAAAAGACCGAAAAGATCGAAAAAGCCGAGAAGGCAGAGCAGCAAAAGGCTGCGCCCATGAAATCCCTTTCCATCGCCACCTCCGCTACCGCCCATGTCGGCGAGAGCACCGAGGCTTCCCGCGATGCATCCCGCTTCCTTGCAGGTATGCTTGAGAAGATGGGCGTGGACATCACTCTCGACGCTGTTCAGAACGAAGACGGCATCTTCATCAACGCTTCCGGCGAAGATGCAGGCACCCTCATCGGTTATCGCGGCGAGACCCTCGATGCGCTCCAGTACCTTGTAAGCCTCAAGGTCAACAAGGGCGAGGATGAATATCAGAGAGTCACCCTCGACGCCGAGAATTACCGCGCAAAGCGCGAAGAGACCCTGGTAAAGCTTGCCAACCGCCTGGCAGCCAAGGCTGTCAAGACCGGCCGCAAGGTAAGCCTTGAGCCCATGAACCCCTACGAGCGCAGGATACTGCACAGCGCCCTGCAGAACAACGCCAATGTCAAGACCCACTCCGAGGGCGACGAGCCCTACAGGCGCGTGGTCATCGTGCCCAAGCAGGCAGCAGGCGAAGAGGGCTCCCCCGCCCCCCGTCAGAGAAACAGCCGTCCTCCCCGCAGGCGTCACAGCGATCACAGGCGCAGCGCGGAAAACCGTCCGCAGGAAAACGCTGAGGCTCCCGCTCAGGAGAGCGCTTCTCAGGAATAAACAAAAATATAAGACGCATATCGGACCGATATGCGTCTTTTTTTGCGCTTAAAATATTCTGTATGTATTTTATTTTCCAAGGCAGAAATTTGAGAATATTCTGGTGATCAATTCATCGGGCGCGCTCACGCCTGTGATGGTGCCAAGGGCGCTCCAAGCGTTTTTTAGATCGAGCGCGGCGATATCCAGCGGCATGCCCGCCTGAATCGCTTCCCTTGAACCGCGAAGGTACACCAGCGCTTCTTCGACCGCGTCGGCATGACGCTGCTCGGTAAGGTTTATATCCAAAAGAGCGTCACTGCCGCGCACGGTGGAGGCTATCAGGCGTTTGAGCTCCTCCACTCCGTCGCCTGTCAGCGCGGATATCTCTATTGCCGGGATATCTCCCGGTATTTCATCGGGAGTGGGCGCGCTGCCTGCATCCGCTTTGTTTTTTACGAATATAACGGGCTTGCCCGCCCTGAGGACTTCCCTGTCCCTTTCAAGCAGCGGCTTTCCCATATCCCAGACGAGCAGGACAACGTCGCTGTTTTCGATCTCCTTTTGTGCAAGCTCTACGCCTATGCGCTCGATCCTGTCGCCGCTGACCCTGAGCCCTGCGGTATCGCTGATCAGCAAGGGCATTCCGTCGATAACCATGGATTCGGTCAGAACATCCCTTGTGGTGCCCGCAACCTCTGTGACTATTGCCCTGTCCTTGCCGATAAGGGCGTTGAGCAGCGACGATTTACCCGCATTGGGCGCGCCTGCGATACAGATGCGCACGCCGTTTGTGATATGCCTTGCATAGCGGGAGCTTGAAAGCAGCGCGCAAAGCTCTTCTTCCAGCTCGTCTATGCCCAAAAGTATGCGCCTTGCGGTCTGCTCTTCAAGGTCGTCCTCGGGGTAATCCACGGTCGCCTCAACGGACGCGGTCATATCAAGCAGCCTGTCCTGCAGATGGATGATCTTTTTTGAAAGCGCGCCCGAGAGCTGCTGCTGGGAAAGCTGAGCCGCTCTTTGAGACGAGGCGGATATAACGCGCATTATCGCCTCCGCCTGGCTCAGGTCTATCCTTCCGTTCCTGAAAGCGCGCAGGGTGAACTCACCCGGCTGCGCAAGGCGCGCACCGGCTGAAATGCAGGCAATTAGTATCCTCTCAGCCTGAATGCTGCCGCCATGGCAGTGTATCTCGGCAACGTCCTCCCTCGTATAGCTCCTGGGAGCCTTGAAAAGCACCGCCATGACCTCGTCGATGACTGCACCTTCCCGATCCACGGCATGACCATAGGTCATCATATGGTCAATAACAATCTTTCTGCCTGCTGGTCTGAATACTTTTTCAAGCACGCTTTGGGTCTCGTCGCCCGAAAGCCTTACTATCGCGATGCCGCCTGCGCCCTGCGCGGTGGAGATCGCAGCAATTACTTCGCTCATATATATCCCTTACTTCCAAAATATCATTCAAGGGTCAGAAGCGTAACCTCGGGCGCGGCAAAAAGCCTGAACCTGAGCGGCGCGATGCCGGCGCTGCCAAGTCCGCCCGAAATATGCTGAATGATCCCGTCGGTGTTCACTATTCCGTATATCTTTTTATTATCGGGGAAAAGCCCTCCCCCCGACCATGCAGCCTCGGGCACATAAAGCGCTCCGATAATGGGCAGGCGTATCTGCCCGTTATGGTAATGCCCCGAGAGCACCAGATCCATCTGCGCATATCTTTCAAAGGAACCGTCCTGCCTTTCGCTCAGCGCAAGCAGTCGCTCATGGGTCAAAGGATAATGCGACAGACCAATGAAGGTATCCTTTTCACCCTTTTGCGTTTCTGCGCTTACCAAGCCTTCATAGCGCTCTTTCATCAGCGCCTGAGGGAAATCAAGATCGGACTCTCCCGCCAGCGCTTGGAGGGTGGACTCCGCATACTCCGGGTTTACCTGAAGCAGCTCCACAGGATAGAGCCAGATCTTACTTCCGTCGTTTGCGGTAAAAATATCTATCGGGGAATCCAGCATCACTGCGCCCGCAGTCTCAAGCTCTTTGTAAAATCCGTATTCTTCGACCTTTCCGTCTTCACCAGTTACAGCGCGCTCTTTATCGTGGTTGCCGGTTATGATATAGATGTTTTCGCAGACTCCCTTAAGCGCTTTTACAAGATCAAGCGCCGCTTTTTCCTCCGATTTTTTGCCGGCGGTGTGAACAAGGTCGCCCGTTATCACCGCGCAGTCAAACTCCCTTGAGCCGATCGAGGACATTATGGTGGACTGCTCGGAGCCGAAATACTGACCATGCAGATCGCTTATATGAAGTATGGTATACCCCTTGTGCTCCTTGGAAAGCGCCGGGATGTTCACGCTTAAGGTCCTTACGGCAACGCGCATGTTGTCAAAAATGATGAGCGACAGAAGAAGGATCACTATGCAGACTATCGCGAACACAAAAAACGCTATCGATTTACGCCTTGAAAATATGGCAGCAGGCTTTTTTTGCCTCCATCTGCTCATTATCGGCATGTTTTACGCTCCTTTTACGATTATTTCAAAAGGAAAAACGACGCAGAGCGTCGTTTTATTTCGTTTACGGCTGCTTGTGCATAAGGCGGTTTTCAAGGCTGCCGATCCCGGAAAGCTCTACTTTTACGGTATCGCCCGCTTTGAGCCAGACCTGCTTTTCCAAAGGATAGCCCATGATAACGCCGCTGGGTGTGCCGGTGAATATCATATCGCCCGGTTTTAAGGTCATATACCTTGAAATATAGCTTAGCAGAAATTCGCAGGAGAATATGAGCTGAGAGGTATTGCCAGTCTGCCTGAGCTCATCGTTTACATAGCATTTAACATCGATGGCTTTATTATCGATATCCTTGGCGCGCACTACATACGGACCGGTGGGGCCGCCCTTGTCAAAACTCTTGCCCAGCAGCCACTGGGTCTGCCTGTTCTGTATCTCTCTTACCGAGAAATCCATGCCGCAGGTGTAGCCAAAGATATATTCGCCCGCTTCATCACAGGTCACATCCCTTGCTTCCCTGCCGATGATGATGACCAGCTCTGCCTCATAGTCGTATTTATATGCATTTGAGGTAAGGGGTATATCTCCCTTATGACCGTTCATTGCGTTTTCAAGCTTGCAGAACACCTCGGGAGTGGTGGGAGGGGTATGCCCCGTTTCCGCCGCATGCTCTAAATAATTCCTGCCGATGCAGAGCATCTTTGGGGGATTTACAAGCGCGGGAGCAAATTCCACTTCGCCGTCAATCACAACAGCCTTATCGCTTGAGGCTGCAGCCAGTACCGCTTCAAAGGCATTTTCCTTAATGACATCATCCACCGTGGAGGGCAGAACAACGCCCAGCGCCTTTGCGGTTCGCGCAATATCAATATGCTTATCATCTATCAGCGCGCCCAAAGATACTGCGCCGCCTTTATAGAAGTTAAACAGCTTCATCAGGGAACCTCCCTTGGATCAAAATTATCTATGGATAATATCATATCACATTTCTTTGCCGCGTACAATTACATCGATTCCCAAAATATCTGTAAGGAGGACAAAAGATGGGCGTGATCTCACTTAAGGACGCCAAGGCGGGCAAAAGCTATGTGATCAGAAGCATAACGCCTGCAAACGATACCCAAAAGCGGCTGATAAAAATGGGCTTTACCAAAAACACCGCGCTTACCATGTGCGACAGAGCGCCCTTCGGCGATCCCATTTGGGTGTTTTTAAGGGGCAGCTATATTTCGCTCAGGCTCAGCGACGCGGAAATGATCGGGGTGGAGGAAATATGAAGATACTTCTGCTTGGCGCGCCCAACTGCGGAAAGAGCACGCTTTTCAACCGCCTGACGGGGATGAGCGCACATGTGGGCAATTTTTCCGGGGTCACCGTGGACATACTCGAGGGCGAATTTACACACGGCGGACAAAGCGCGAAAATATACGACCTGCCCGGGACCTACAGCCTTGACGCAAATAGCCCGGACGAGCAGGCGGCGGTATCGGCGCTGAAAAAACTTGCTCCCGACAGGATAATATTCATCTGCGATGCGACCTGCCTGAGCCGCTCCATGTATCTTTTGACCGAAATACTTTCATATGATATACCCAAACTGATCGCGCTCAACATGTCGGACGAGCTGAATTTCAGGGGCGGCAGCATCGATGCAGAAAAGCTCTCTTCCGTTACCGGCATCCCCGCATACAGGATAAGCGCAAAAACGGGCGAAGGGATAGAAGAGCTTACGGAAGGAATATTTTCGGACAATAAATATAAACCTTCGGAGCTGCTCTTAAAAGTCCGGGATCAGGATATCCACAAAAGGTACGATATTATCGACACGGTTTTGGATAAATCGGGGTATGTGCCGCCAGGAGATATAAAAAAAGCGTTTATTCCCGATAAAGCGCTTCTGGACAAGTATCTTTCCGTTCCCGTGTTCTTTGTGCTTACAACCACTGCGTTTTTCATCGCCTTCGGTCCCATCGGGCAAGGCATGGTGACCTTCCTTACGCTGTTTTCCGAGTTTCTTGCCCTTAAAGCAGCGAGCCTTCCCGGGCTTTTGGGTGATTATATCTCAAACTGCCTTATAAAAGCCGTAGGAGGGGTGCTCTCGTTCATCCCGCCCGTGATGCTGCTCTCGCTGTTCATGTCGCTTTTGGAAGATTCGGGATATATGGCAAGGGCAGCGGTGATAACCGACAAGCCGCTTTCCAAGATCGGGCTTTCGGGCAGGGCGTTCATACCGCTTATGATGGGACTTGGCTGCACGGTGCCTGCAGCGATCGGCTCACGCGCCATCGCTTCAAAGGAAGAGCGCAGGCGCACGCTTACCCTCCTCCCCTTTATCCCCTGCGGGGCAAGGGTACCTGTGTTCATGCTCTTTGCAAGAATGTTTTACCCAAGGTTCTCCGCGCTCTCACTTTGCCTTATATACCTTGGCTGCGCGCTTACTGCAGTGCTGATCGGAGTCTTCATAAACAAAAGCGTTTACAAAGGAAAGGGCAGCAGCTTCATAATGGAGCTGCCGCCCTACAGGATACCTTCAATAAAAAATGTGTTTAAGCTCATGAAAAACACTCTCAAATCGTTTTTGCTCAGAGCCTTTGGCGTGATACTTATAGCAAACACGGCTTTATGGGCGCTTTCAAGCTTAACCTTAGATCTGAAATACACGCTTGACGCAAATTCAAGCCTGCTTGCGCACATATCGGGCATTATCGCGCCGATGTTTGAGCCGCTCGGGTTCGGGCATTGGGAGGCGGCAGCCGCGCTCATATCCGGGCTTGCGGCAAAGGAAAACATTGTTGCTTCGATCGGGCTTTTGTACGGCAGCGCAGAAAGCTTTTCGGGCATGTTCACTCTTTCCTCTGCGCTGTCATTTGTTGCATTTTCCGCGCTTTACACTCCCTGCCTGCCCGCGCTTTATACCCTGTCAAGGGAAATGCGCTCCATAAAAACATTTGTTTTTACGCTTCTGCTGCAATTTGCAAGCGCTTATCTTATTGCATTTGCGGTGTATTTTCTGGTTTAGTCGACCTTCACCATTGCGCCTGAAAGCTTTGCGCTTTTATATAGCGCATCAAGGGTCGCCCGCGGGTTATAGCCGTCGATGCCGGTTACGCCACAGGGATCGCCTGTGCGCACATAGTATGCAAATCTGTCGCTGCCCTGCTTGAATATTCGCTGCATGGGATATGGCGCGACATCGTTCCACTGCCCGTCCTTGAACCACTTGCACAGCTTGCCTTCAGGTCCGCCCGACGTCATCACGAACGCGCCCTGAGTACCGAAAATCTCTACCCTCAGATACCATGCATTGGGTATTGGATAAGATGTGGTGGATGCAAAAGTCGCGGTGCATCCGTCCTTAAACGCAAAGTATCCGTTTCCGATATCTTCGGTCTCTATGTCATGGGTCTGTATGGAAAAATGACCGCTGACGTATTCGGGCACGCCAAGGAGCGCGACGATCCTGTCGATCTCGTGTATGCCCTGATTTGAGAGTGAGCCGCCGCCGTCCCATCTCCATGTGCCGCGCCAGCCTCCGTTTTCATCAAAATAGCTCTGCGGGCGGTTTATCCTAAGAGAAGTCGACATATTGAAGACCTTGCCAAACCAGCCTTCCTCCATCGCTTTTTTAAGCTCAAGGAAGGTCTCTTCCTGCCTTACGTCATAGTCTATGCTCAGCTTGAGCCCAAGCTCCTGAGCAAGCTCGATCGTCTTTTTGCACCTTTGAGCGTCAACATCCATCGGTTTTGTTAAAAGCACATGCTTGCCCGCTTTAAGGCAAAGATCAGCAACATCGCAATGGGCGCCCGTGGGAGTCACCACATACATGACCTCGACATTCGGGTCGCTTAAAAACTCGTTTATATCGCTGCTGTATTTTACTTTGAGCTCATTTCCTATCTGCTTTGCCTTTTCAAGATCGATATCGCAGACGCCCAAAAGCTTTGTACCCGAGGTGTTCATAAGCTGCCTTGCCCTGCCTGCGCCCATTCCAAGACCTACCACAACAAACCCTACCGGGTCGTTCGCGTACGCTCGCTCAAAGAGCTTTTCGCCGCTTATCTCGTCCCATATATCGCGTATAGCCATAAAGCAGCGCCTTGTCGCATCCTCTTTGTTCACCTGACCGCCGCCCGGGTAATGCGTTTCGATGGAGACCGGGATATCGAGCCCCATATCGTACATCTTTTTTAGCACCTTATGCCAGGGCGTGGGCAGATCCATGACCTCGGGAAGTATTCCCCTTGATTTCACATGGAGCATTGATGAATACTTAAACAGCCTTTCAAACCTTTCTTCGTGCTCAACGCCTTTCTCAAATTCATAGAGGTTGGTAACATCCCACGCAAGGGTCACGTTATCAAGCCCCGTGCCTTCTATTACCGCGATCACTTCCTCAGGGGATTGGCCGCAGCATTCAAGCGAGAGAGTTATTCCGTTTTCCTTTGCCTTCAGAGCAAACGGCCTGAACATATCTATGACCTTCTGAAGGTCAACGGGCTGCTCTGTCAGGGTGTCGTATCGATCTCTTTCTGGCTGCCAGCAATTAAAGCTTCTGACCAAAGTACAGTCAAGGGCGTTTGCGGCTCTGATAATTCCGTCCAGCTTCTCATGCTCCTTTTGAAGCCTTTCCTCATCCGGCAGATGTACCTTGAGCAGGGACGACTGAATTGCCGCTACTTTAAGGCCCAGCGAATCAAGGTATTGCCTGAGCTCTTTTAATTCCTCGTCGCTCTGGAATTCTATGCCCTTGCCGTTTATAAGACCTCGAAGGTCTATGTACCTGCTGCCCCAGCCGGCAATGGTCTTGGCGGCGGCGCGTATGTCCAACATAAGCTCATCGGAAAAAACGGTCAGCTTCATAACCTGTACCTCCGTATATTTGATTTTTTATCGCATTTTGATTATCTCATAAAAATAATAGCGACAAAACTATCAAATTATACTCAGGCAGGCTTTTTTACACTCTGCCGACAAAAATCACGGTGGTATTTTTGACAATTATGCTTTCCGATATGCAAAATCTGTCCATGAGCTTTATGAGTTCTTCCTTATACGGCTCATACGAGGGGTCGTCTTTTCCCGGGGCATAGGACGAAGACAGGCTTCTTTTCACAAAGTTTTCCCTTGAGTATTCAAGCGGAAAATCGAACCTGTATTCTTCAAAGCCGTTTTCAAAGAAACGATCCATTGCGGGTCTTGTTTTTTCAAGCCCGTGGGCAAGCGAGGAAAAGCCTTTGCAGTATTTTTGGCAGATCAAATGCTGTTCTTTTGTGAAATCATCGTACTCCCTTGCGTTTATGAGTATGCACACACAGCCGCCGGGGCGCAGGATGCGCCTTATCTCCTTTTTGAAAAGCTCAGGATCAAACCAATGGAACGCGGACGCGGCGCAGACAAGGTCAACGCATCCCTTGTCAAGCCCGGTATTTTCCGCAGGCGCGTTTACGGGGACAAAGCACGGGTTCTGCGCAAATTTTTCCGCCGCTTTTTGGCGCATTGCCTCGTTTGGCTCTACGCAATAGGTTTTTATGCCCCTTAAAATAAATTCGCCCGACATTATGCCCGTGCCCGAGCCTATATCGGCTACCGCGCAGCCTTTTTTTATCAGGGACAGCATAAGGTTTACCGCCTCGGGGGCATATCCCGCTCTGGCTTTGCTGTAATCGTCCGCTTTGTTGGTAAAAAGAGTTTCGTTTGCCATAATATCACCTAAAAAGTCACCCCCTGAGGCAAAGCCGCATATGCTTATACCACGGGGGTGTTTGTTTTGTTTAAGAATTACTGCCCGAAATGGCTTGTTTTCACAGGGATCGCGCTGATAACGGCGGGAGTTATAATACTGCTTTGTTCGCTGCCCTCCTGGTTCTATCTGGCATTTCTGGGGCTTGCGCTTATAGGGCTGGGAGCATGGATATTATTTAGAAAAAGATGAATAACTCCCATCTGCCCAAAATAGATTTATGGTGAGGTGAAACCGCCATGAGATTTATGTGCTTCAAATGCCCTGCGCTTCTGCGCCCCGTCGTTAAATTCTTTGCAAAGATAAAGGACAGATGATCTTATTTTTCGATCCTGATGTAGTTGCTCCAGGCGATCTTGCCGAACTCGTCGACAGCCTCGACCCTGACCCAGCGATCGCCTTGAGCGGGCACATAATGGGCGTGGTTGATATAGCCGCCCTGCTTTGCTCTGAAAATACGATCTCTGACCCAATAGGAGCTTGAAAGCACGTTGATCTGCTTTACATCGCCTGTTTCAACGTCGATGCTCTTATCCTCATTGACCGTAATCTGCCTGATCTCGGGACCCTGAGTGGCATAGAATCTGCCCGCTCTTATTGCGCTCATGATGGAGCTTTCGGTAAAGCTTTCGCAGTTTACCATTATCCAGCCGAGCAGATGGTCGATATCGTAAAAATGGCAGTCGTCGGTTGCAAGCAGCAGCGGGAACACATTTCTGTTCGCCATTGCGTCTGCCTGCTGAGAGGATATGCCCCTTGCTGCATAGGCTTCCGAAATGCCGTTGAACACTTCCACCGCTTCATAGCCGGAAAGCTTCAATATATCTTCGGGCGACATTATCGACCACGCGGGGTGGGCGATGACGGGCATGCCCTCAAGCCTTAATATCTCGTCGATACATTTCTGGGGGGTATTGTGCACGGTGGTATCGATATGACCCTTTGCGCCTATCGAGGTGATATGGTAGACATGCGAGCCGTCTTCGGCGGAAAAGTCGAGTTCCTCGCCCGGTATCATAATGAAACCGCTCATGACCCTTGCGGGGGTATACTTTTTATGGTCGGTCACGGCAATGAAATGATAGCCGTTATCCTTAAAGAGGTTTACCGCGTCCACGACGGATATTGCGCCGTCGGACTGCTGGGTATGGGTATGAAGATTGCCCTTGAGCCATTTGAGCTCGTTATCAAAAATCCGCATCAAAGTTTACCTCCCGTATACAGATCGATATCTTCGATAGTTATGCCGAAGCGCTCGTCGCTTTGGCTTTGCTTTGTTCTTTCAACTACACTGCTGACCATATCGCAGGCGCTTTGCGCAGCCTGAACCGCCGTTTTGCCTTTCAGCACATTTGCCATATACACGGCCGAGAAAAGGTCGCCGGTGCCGTGAAAATGGCCGGGGATGAGCTTTGCTTTTACAAAAACAAGCTCGCTGTCAACAAGCACCGCTGCGCCCGCGCCGTCCTCGTTTTCCGCTGCGCCCGTAATTATCGGCTGCGCGCCGGTCTCTTCCCTGAGCGTCAGCAGCATATCGAGCAGCTTTTCCTTATCGCCGGGCGCGCATATCTCCCTTTGGGTCATAAGCGCAGCTTCGGTGATATTGGGCAATATATGATCCGCTCTTGTGCACATCTCAAACTGAACATCATAAAAATCCTCCGGCAATCCCCCGTACATTTTGCCGTTGTCCGCCATTGCCGGGTCGCAGAAGATCACCGTGTTTTCTGATTTCAATATGTCAGTGCATTCCATTGCGGCTCTTGCCTGCCACGCACTGCCCATATACCCCGTGAATATCCCGTCAAACTTTGCCCCTGTGGTCTTTATGTGCTTTGCGATCTCCACCACGGAATCGGTCAGGTCTTTCCTTACAGGTACGCCGAAACCGCCCGTGTGCGTGGATAAAAGCGTCGTGGGTATCGGGCATACCTCCACCCCCAGCGCCGCCATCACAGGCATGGCTACCGTTATCGAACATTTTCCAAAACAGGCCAGCGACCCGATATACGCTATTCTCATGATATCTCCTTTGGTGGACGGGGGGGG
>SVHB01000066.1 GCA_015056005.1 Clostridiales bacterium | reverse complement strand
GCCTGTCCTGTTCGACCTGACGGATGATCTCCTTTTCATCCTCGATAGCGGGAAGGAGCGGATGGGTAAGGGTATGCACAGCAACCTCATGGCCCGCGTAAATATGGCGTACATCCTCGGGCTTATTCTTTATGTGAGTTACGTTCACTCCGTTTCTTAAAAGCGCGCCGTCCTTTCCAAGAAGCTCGGAATTCAAGTTGAAAGTACACTTCATCCCATGCTTATTAAACAGCTCTATCAAGCGGATATCCTGAGTAACGCCGTCGTCATAGCTGAAGGTTATTGCCTTGTTTTTGCCGTTGAACATAGCTCATCCTCCCGAATATGTCATAATATTTTCTGATATAACCATTATACCCCATAAAAAGCAAATATCAATCGTCATATTGCCTAAAATATGCCCCTGTGATAAACTTGCACCATCAAAAAAGGAGCGACAAAAATGGACGCAATATTAAACGACATAAGGGATAATTTAGGTTTTACGATAATTTTATCAGAGCCTATCCCGGGCGGTTTTATGAACACGCTCATAAAGCTTGTCTGCGATACGGGTACATATCTGCTTAAAATATACAGCCGCGTACGCTTTTCCGATAAAAAGCTTCAAAAGATAGAAGATGCACTGAGCATTCAGAGGCAGCTTAAAAGCAGAGGCGTAAAAACGGCAGCCATAATTCCGATAGAAGAAAAAAACGTGCGTATCCTTCCCTGTGGCAGCGCATACAGCCTGATGAGCTTTATAAGCGGCAGGAACGAGACCTATGAGACCATAAACAAAAGACAGCTGCAAAGCCTTGGCAGCGAGCTTTCGCTCATCCACAGGGAAATGGAAAAGCTAACCGAAAAGGACATGCTTTTGCCCGACAATTCCGCTTCCATCATAAATAGTCTTTGGGATAATTACAAAAAGCGCTGTGAAGGTTTTACCCCAGATATGCCAAAGGATTATGTTGAAACTGTAAATAATCAAAAGGCGATCCTTGAAACCCTGAGCCCAAATCGCATACAAAAGCTGAAGAGGCAGCTTTGTCATGAGGACTTCACCTTTGACAACATCCTCTTTGACAGTGATCATGTTGGGGCAGTCATCGATTTTGACAGAACGCAGGTGAGTTACCCCCTGCACGATGTTGGCAGAGCGCTTTTATCATTCGCGCTCAAAGATAATGAGCTGCTCCCGGATAGGATAGAAGCTTTCAAAAAGGGTTACAACGAACACCTGCCTTTGACCGATAACGATATCAAAGATGCTTTTATGATAACATGGTGCATTGAAACGCTGTGGTGGATAACTCCCGAATTCTTTATGGGTACCCGCGGCAAAGCCGACAGGTTCCGTAAGGAGATAATGTGGCTGACACTTAATTTGGACAAAATATAAAATCGGCAGGAGAATTCTCCTGCCGTGATTTTATTTATACCTGATGCTTTCAAAAAGCTCGGAGGGTCTTGGCTCTTTAATGTTCTTTGCCTGAACAGAATCGAGTCCTAAACCGCAGCTTGCGTATCTGAGCATCCATGTGCCGAGCTTATCGCGCAGAGCATGATGCTTGGGATAATAATATTTCATAAGGAAATATCCGTATTTCATAAACCTGTAATCGCCGTAGAGCTTATTTGAATTACCGGCTATAGTCCTTCCTGACTTAATGGCATTTTTTATCGACTCGCGGTCAAGCTTGTCGGCAAATACTATGGTGAAGTTTCCGGGCTCCAGCCTGCCGTTGCCGTTGGTGGAATGAGTATCGGAGCTTCCGAGTATAGGCATTGTATCAAGATCATGATAATAGCTTACCTGCATCTGCGTACCTTCCTCGAACGCGCCGCCCGCTATCAATTCAAGGGCGTCAAAGCGCTTATGATCCATAAGATAATCGGTTATGTCCTCTGCCATATTAAAGCCGTTGGCAATTATCCAAGCGGGATGACAGAGCACGGAAATGCCGTTTACCTCGCCGATCTTATCAAAAATGACCTGCGATGCTGCTGCTGCATATTTAAGCTCGTCGACCATATCGACGTCCATCTTCCTCAGCTCCGCCTCAACAGCGCTTCTGTATTCGGCCTCATTCTGTGAAAACCATGCAGTTATGCTCTTTTCGCCGCCGAGGTTTATGATATGAACGGGGTTATCCGGAGAATGTACCTCCTCGCCCGGTATCACAAGGAAATCCGCGCCCGCAGCTTCAAAGAACTGCTTTGCCTCAACGGAGGGTTCGTACTTATGGTGGTCTGTTACCACAACATAATCATACCCCCTTCTGCTCATTGCGGCTGCAATATACTGAGGAGAATCCGTGCCGTCGGAATTCCATGTATGCATATGATTGTCGCCCATATAGGGAGTTTTTGCGAAAAGATCGTCCTGAAGCGCATAAAGCTCAAAAACATCGGTCTCAATATCGTTCACATAGAGCCTTACAATATACCTATCCTCCTGCGGAAAGGTAAAATTCAGGGTAAGTGAATTTCCGTTAATCTTAAGATCATGCTTTCTCCTGAAAAGATCCATATCCTGCTTTTTGGGGGCATTTGCTTTGCCTCTTAAGCCATACACTCTAAGCCCGGAAAAAGGCTTGATCGCGATCTTGTAATCGTCCTGCGCATTTACCCTTACGGGGAAAACAGGATCGATAGTAACCGTGCAGTTTTTCCCAACGGGATAGATGAGATATTTACATTCAAAATTCATGCCTGTTCCTCGCTTTCTCTGTTTTATATCAAGCACTAAGCATGCACTTGCGACGCATCCTTTTTTCGCATTTTATAAGCGGTATACCCTATCGCACAAGCCGCTGCGGAAGCGAACATCCATATGAACGGAAGCGGCGCAAAGCCTACGCTTGAAAGCACCCTGCCAAGCACATATGTGCTCACCGCCGCGCCCACATAAGATGCAAAATCAAAAACGCCGATTATGGACGCAACCATGTTCTTTTCTGTATACTGCATGGGTATAAAGCTCATGAGTATGGTATTGTTCGCATAGCAAAGCCCGGATATCAACGCCATCATGCCGATCACCACAAGCCCCGCGCTTGAAACACTTAGCCCGACGCTCACGCAGCCTATGCTTATAAACAGCATCACAAGTATCACATACGGATCCTTCTTTATATTTTTAAGAAGGCTTCTTGAAAGCAGTATGCCCACAAGATTTGCTGAGGGCAGTATGCTTACCAGCACATACGGTGAAAGCGTTTTTGATACATCCATTCCCGATATGAGCAGCGGAGTCCAATAAGCCGCGCCCTCTTTTATAAGTCCGTGGAGCATGCATACTATAACTATCAAAACAAGCCTTTCCTTGCCTATAAATTCCAGGGTTTCCTTTATGGTATGCTTGTTTTCGCCTTTTCCGGGGATCTCAAAGCTGAGCTTTTTTGATAGATAAAGCCATATGCCTATTACCGGCAGGCAGATGAGCGCGGGCACAAAGAAGTACCACATCGCATCTGCGCCCTCAAGGCATTTGCCTAAAACGCCCCAGCTGACCATATACGCTATCGGCATCGCTATCGATATTCCGGCAGATACGCCTGCGCGCTTGTCCGCAGAAATATTCTGGGCAAGTACCCTGATTATGGTGCTCCAGAACATCGACTGAAAGCAGCCGTTTATGCCCCAAATTACGAGCATCAGCGCAAACGAGCTAGAAAATGACATTATAAGGTTGCATATCATTGTGCCAAAAAGCGCCAGCAGCATGAACCTGTTTGCTCTGACCCTGTCACCGATATATCCGTTTACAAGCTGCCCAAATGCATACATGCCGTAATAAACCGCGCCAATAATACCTAGCAAGCCCGCATCAAAACCCTTTTCAAGGGTTATGGTGTTCATCGCCGAAGAAAAATTGACCCGGCACAGATATGCGGTAAGGTATGTTATCCACCCTGCGGCAAAAATGATCGGTACAGCGCTTTTTTGCTTTTGCATCTTCTTAGCCTCCGAGCATAATTATAAACGCATAGAAGCAAAAGTCAATATTTGCCTACTTTTTTGATCTCTTCCATTATTGCGCGCATGTTTTCAAGGCTGACGCTGTTGGGAATTGAATGATCCGATGAGAATATAAATCCGCCGTTTTCCTTGAGAATGGGAACCTTTTCGTTTATCTCGGCAATTATCTTATCGGTATCGCTCCAGTTGACGGCGTTTATGCCGCCTCTGAGCACCAGGCGGTCGCCATACTTTTTCTTTATTGCAACAGCATCCATACCCGCCTTTACTTCCAGAGGGTTGAGCGCATCAACGCCCGTATCCATAATATCATCAAGCAAGGTCATTATATCGCCGCAGGAATGCAATTGAGCTACGATACCGTGGTCATGGGCCCATTTGACAGCCCTTTCATGAAAAGGCTTGACCATCTCTCTGTACATTTTTGGTGAGAAGAAGGTAGTTCCCTTATAGCCCATATCATCGTACCAGAACAGCTCGTCAAAGCGATAACCGGCATCCCAAAGCCTGTTGTACAGGGTGATATTTCTGTTAAGATATGTATCAAATATATCCATTACAAGCTCAGGATCGTCCATCATGTTGATAAGGGTGTTTTCGGTGCCCATCATCCATGAATGGGTAACGTCGAAGCCGAACCAGAAGACCGCTTTTATCCACCTGCCCTCGCTTAGCCATTTGGGGAGAGTGTTTTTGAGCAGATCCCATGGTATGCGGTCATCCTCTTCGGTCATGCGCTTTTTCGCATCAGCCCATGTATCGCGGTCGATGACCTTAAAATCGAGGAACTCGGGCGTTGAGTCCTCCTGCTTGAAATGCTTCATGGTGACGCCCCATTTTGAAGTGGCAATATAGAATCTATCGTTTTCTTCCAGTATCTTTTCCTCGTATCTTGGGGTTATGTCCACCTGAAAGGTACCTATCTTATCCGCTCCGAAATAGTCCTCCCAAGGCATATCCTTGGGCATACCCTCGTTTCTCCACCTTCTGAGCGTGCCCTGCCAAGGGTCGTCGATAATAGGCACGCGGTCAGCATCCCTGTGCTCATACATGCGCTTTATTCTTTCACGGGAATTCATTGCACTGCCCCCTGTTAAGTTTTGTTTTTTCGTATTATACTTTAGCCAAGGAATTTCGTCAATTACATTTATGTTGACTAATGATGGAAAATCTGCATGTTATCTTTGATATTATCGATACAATCCAATTATTCAAAAAAAAGACAAGTATGAAAATACTTGTCTCATTAAAAATTTAAGGTTATTTCAGTTTCAATCAAGTGAAAAAAGATATATCATTCTCTTGGATTTCCTACAATTCCAATTTATCTGAATTTTTCCATACGGATTAACTGCTCTTCATCGGGAGTCTCGATTCCGTTCTTATAAGTATAGCCCATCTTTTTATAAAACCTATGGGCTGTAATGGAAGCAGGGATCTCAATTCGCTTTGCCCGCAAAAAGTATTCGTCCTGTTCCAAAGCTTCTATTATCTTATTGCCGACGCCTCTGCCCTGATATTCGGGCAAAACAAAAATGTTGAACAAAGAGCTTTCATCCTCTTTATCCCAATACGGACCGATCGCTCCGCAGCCAACAATAGCATCGCCATGGCACGCAACGTAAAAATGCGTCCAGCCTGCCCTTTTTACCACGCCCTCAGGATCAAACATCTTTACATCATTCTCAATGTATTCCTGAGAATAATCCTTGCTGTTTGATGTCCTCAAAGTCTTTATAATCAAAGAAGATACCTCATCGGCATCCTCTATCCGAAATCTGCGAATACAGTAAAGCTCGCCCATGATAAACCTCCGACGAATTCAAATTATATAAATTCGTATCTTACTTCTTCATTGTTCACTATAACCTATTACTTTCCAAAAATCGACCCCAATTTTAAGGGAAGAGTGAATAGTGAAGAGGTAATAAGTAAAAATCGACAAGCTTCTGGCGAAGCTTGTCGATTTTTGGTAGACCATCAGGGACTCGAACCCTGGACACCCTGATTAAGAGTCAGGTGCTCTACCAACTGAGCTAATGATCCGTGTATTTGCATGGGGGTTAGCCGTGCAATCTATATGAACCGCAAAAATACGCGGTATTTTGAAAGAGAAAAAGCACAAAAGGTTTTGTGCTTTTCTGGTAGACCATCAGGGACTCGAACCCTGGACACCCTGATTAAGAGTCAGGTGCTCTACCAACTGAGCTAATGATCCATATATATTTGGAGCGGGTGATGGGAATCGAACCCACGCAGCCAGCTTGGAAGGCTGGAACTCTACCATTGAGCTACACCCGCACGCTCAACTTGGAAAAATTGGAGCGGTAGACGAGATTCGGACTCGCGACATCCACCTTGGCAAGGTGGCACTCTACCACTGAGCTACTACCGCATCACAAACATCTTTTGGTGCAGGTGAAGAGACTTGAACTCATACGTCGTAAGACACCAGATCCTAAGTCTGGCGTGTCTGCCATTCCACCACACCTGCACTTAGCTTAAAAGCAATGGTGACCCATCGGAGATTCGAACTCCGGACACCTTGATTAAAAGTCAAGTGCTCTACCGACTGAGCTAATGGGTCATGCATATTTGCCTATGGCTGGGGTGGCAGGATTTGAACCTGCGGATGCGGGAGTCAAAGTCCCGTGCCTTAACCGCTTGGCTACACCCCAACGCAGCATAACCCAAAGCGTTAAAATGGGGTGAGTGGTGGGGCTCGAACCCACGACCTCCAGGGCCACAACCTGGCACTCTAACCAGCTGAGCTACACCCACCAAATGGCACGCCAGAAGGGATTCGAACCCCCGACCCACGGCTTAGAAGGCCGTTGCTCTATCCAACTGAGCTACTGGCGCTCGCTTTACCGTAAGCCCGGCAAATCCTGTCATCATTGGCGGTCACTCGTGTCGGTGTTTCTCGCCCGCCAACGAATATGAATTATACACGCTTTATTAAGGTTTGTCAATACCTTTTTGGCAGTTTTTTCAAAGTTTTTTCAAAAAAGTTTCGACTATGCGAATTTCTGCGTTGATATCGGTATTTTCGATCTTAATATCAGCAAATGTAGCGCCGAAATAAGCTCCTGCGCTGCCCGGGTTTACTATAAGCACATTTTCACGCTGCTGAATCATAGGCTGATGCGTATGTCCGCAAAGGGCAAGCGCACAGCCGGCTTTTTCCGATGCGCTTTCAAGCTTGCCGTACCCTGTTTTTACGCCGTAAGTATGTCCGTGGCATATAAGGGTCTTCACGCTATCCAGCATCAGAATCATTTCATTTGGATCCGAAGAAGCGAGATCACAGTTGCCTTTGACCACCGTGATCTCCTTGCCTATCAGATCCGAAAGTTCGTAGGCATCCTGCCTTCCGTCGCCCAGAAAGACGATCCTGTCGGGCTGTTCGTCCAAAATGATCAACGCCAGCTCGTTTACCGCCCTTTTGCTGCCGTGAAGGTCGGATATGGCAAACAATCTCATTTACTTTCCTCCAGAAGGCGTCTGAGCTCCTTGAGCGCATGCCACCTGTGGCTTACCTTGTTCTTTTCTTCCGGTTTCATCTGAGCAAAGGTCATGCCCGCGGGAGGATAGAAGAAATAGGGATCGTAACCAAAGCCCGCCTGACCCTTGGAATCGTCTACTATAACGCCCTCAGCTTCTCCCCTTGCGGTGATCAGCCTTCCGTCGGGGTATGCAATCACCACGACGCTCACGAATCTGGCATTATGAGGCTTCGGATAGTTTTTCAAGGTTTCAATAAGCTTTTTATTGTTGTCATCATCGTTATGCTGATCGCCCGCATATCTTGCGCTGTGCACGCCGGGGGCACCGCCGAGACAGTCGACGCAAAGCCCGGAATCGTCCGCCAGCGCTGCACATCCGCTAAGCTTTGCGGCTGCAACGGCTTTAAGCGCAGCATTTTCCTCAAAGGTATCGCCGTTTTCCTCAACCTCGAGGGAAATGCCCGCCTCTTTTAGAGAGACTATCTCATCGAACATATCTCCGATGATCGCCTTGATCTCATCGACCTTATGTGCATTATTGGTAGAAAGCAGCAGCTTCATTACTCGTTTTCACGCAGAACGGCGTTCTGCGCCTCCATAAGCTCCCTAATGCCCTTTTCGGCAAGCTCCATGAGCTTTGCCATTTCGTCCTTGGAGAACACGCCGCCTTCGCCGGTAGCCTGTACTTCGACCCACTGACCTTCGCCGGTCATAACGAAATTGCAGTCAACATCTGCCCTTGAATCCTCCTGATAGCAAAGATCAAGCATGGGTTCGCCGTCGATAATGCCGCAGCTGACCGCAGCAAGATTGGTCTTCACGGGATTTCTTTCCATGATTCCCTCTTTGACCCATTTCTGAGCGGCAAGAGCGAGCGCAAGGAAACCGCCGGTGATGGAAGCAGTACGGGTGCCGCCGTCTGCCTGGATAACGTCGCAGTCGATGTATACGCATCTTTCGCCCATCGCCTCGAAATCAACGACTGCTCTGAGGGAACGGCCGATAAGGCGCTGGATCTCTACGCTTCTGCCGTCCTGCTTGCCGATATCGCGGCGCTTTCTGGAGCCGGTGGAAGCGGGGAGCATTGCATATTCGGCGGTGAGCCATCCCCTGCCCTTGCCAAGAAGGAAGGGAGGAACGGAATTTTCAAGAGTCGCTGTGCAGATGACTCTGGTATTGCCGCAGCTTACAAGCACCGAACCGCCGGCGCTGGGAATGAAGTCCGCCTGAAAACCGATCTTTCTGAGTTCGTCATTATTTCTGCCGTCAAATCTCATAATATTACCCCATATCCTCGTCGTCAAAAACATCTTCAACATCGTCGTTTTCGCTGTTTTCAACAACGTCTTCGTTTATATTTTTATCGAATTTATCCTTTTTGGGCGCGATACGGGTGACAGAATCCATAGGATATTCCCTGATCTCGCCGTTTACGTTTACCTTGAGCTTTTCGCCGATTATGTTCTGCTCGACAACTACGCCTTCTCCGTCTGGTGTAATAACAGCCTTGCCGACTTTAGGCATTACCTTTCGGACTGCCTCGTAATTGTCCTGCTCATATTTTAAGCAGCACATGAGCCTTCCGCAAAGGCCCGATATCTTGGTGGGATTAAGGGAAAGCCCCTGATCCCTTGCCATACGGATGGTAACGGGCTCAAAATCGCCCAAGAACCTTCTGCAGCAGATCTCGTTGCCGCAGGACCCCAGACCGCCGATCATCTTTGCCTCGTCTCTGACCCCTATCTGGCGAAGCTCGATGCGCATTTTGAAGGCCTGAGCCAGTATTTTTACCAGCTCTCTGAAATCGACCCTTCCGCCCGAGGTAAAATAGAAAATGATCTTTGATCTGTCAAAGGCGTATTCACAGCCGACGAGCTTCATATCAAGCCCGAGGTCCTGTATTTTTTCCTCAGCGATAACGCTTGCGTCCTTTTCAAACTTGGCGTTTTCCTCAACGCTTTTGATATCCTCCGGGGTAGCTATCCTTATAACTTCCTTCAAGGGCGAAACGATCTTATCGTCGCTCACTTCCTTTTTGGGGACGACTACCTCGCCCATCTCCATACCTCTTGAGGTCTCCACAACGACATTTACGCCGATGGGGCAATCAAACTCAAGGGGATCAAAGAAATAAACCTTGCTTGTATTCTTGAAACGGACGCCTATTACTTTTGCCATCCTTTTGTAACCTCCACTATCTTAAACAGCAGGCGCTCTGATACGACCTGCCACGGCGACTGCAGATTGACCATACCCGAAAGCCTTTGCCTTCCCTGAAATACCGTGTCCAGCAAAGCGCTTATATCGCATGTGGAAAAATTTTCCGCGATCCTTTCGATCTCAAACTGCTTGTCAGTCATATATATTCTCGCGTTCGCTTTTGATCTTTGCGCGTCGGTCAAAAGCGTTTCGATTATATCCAGCATCATGTGAGCATTTTCAAAATACCCGTTTAATTTATTGAGCAATCCCGCAAGCTCCGTTTTATCCATGGGTCTGAGTATTTCAAGCGCCGTATCGCGCATTTCCCAATAAACGGAAGATTCGTTCAATTCGATCGCTTTACCGATATTGCCGTCGGTGACATTGGACAGGAGCGCTGCCTTTTGTCTGTCTATACCCTTATCGGTAAGAGCAAGTATTGAGGCTTCGTAATCCGCGGTTGCAAGATTATAGGTGCGAAGCCTTGAAAGCACCGTGGGCAAAAACTGAGCCGTGTTCTGCCCGGTTATAAATATCACGTTTCCCTTGGGCGGCTCTTCCAGTGTTTTTAAAAGCGCGTTTTGCGCCTGAGGGGTGATCGTGCCCGTAATTATTACCGCACGCTTGTCCCCTTCATACGGTCTTAGTGAAATATGCTGATTTATAAGGTCTCTTATCTGAGTTATGCTGATCGCCGTCTTTCCCTTTTCGGGCGATATCTCAATAAGATCAGGGTGTGTCCCCGCAATAAAGCTTTTGCAGGCTCTGCATTGCCCGCATGGCTTTTCCCCATTTTCCCGGACGCACAAAAGCGCTTGCGCGCATAAACGCGCAAGCGTCTTTTTTCCACATCCTGCGGGTCCTATGAACAGATATCCGTGTGCGTTTGTACCCCGAGCAAAGCTTGCGCTCAGTTCATCCGCTATCTGTTTGTGGCCGTAAAAGCCTTGAAAGCCCAATGCGATCCTCTTTGCGATCTATCAGAATTTCGTAAACTGCTCAACGCCGAGCACGAAGACGGTTGCGCCTCCAACGACAACTTCGATGGGATAGGGCACATAGCTTCCGGTCGCGCTGTTGCCGCCCGCGATGGGGGACGGAGAAGCAGCGATCTGCTTGCGGGACTTACAGATCTTTTCAATAACTGCAAGAGCAGCGTTCATCTGTGCGTCATCAACGCCCAAAAGCAGAGTGGTGTTTCCTGCGCGCAGGAAACCGCCGGTGGTTGCCAACTTGGTCACGCTGAAGCCTTCATTCATAAGAGCGGATATGAGGCGGGAAGAATCCTCATCCTGTACGATAGCGATAATAAGCTTCATGGTAGAACCTCCTTCATCCTTTGATATATAAAAAGCAACTGCTTTGATTCAAAAAAGATATTCATCGTCTGTACTTATTATACATTAATAAATGCATTTTAGCAACAAAAATTTTTCATTCAAACCTGTTTTCCGTGGCGTTTGATTGAATTTATCCTTGCGGTATATACAAGACGCTTTGCAACGCCGCCGCTTTTCAGCTTTTTGCGCTCTATTCTGAAATCTCCGTCGGATAGCTCGAAATAAGAAGCAAGCAATTTCTCCATATCGGAAAGTATCATTTTTGAATCCTTTTGTGTCATTCCCGCTCTTTGCGTTTCCACAACGTTTTTAAGACGCTTTTTGGCGATATCGCCCGACTTTAACCCAATGCTCATATGTAAAGACCGCCTTTCTTCAGAAAAAGATTAAAGAACAAGCGTCTTTTTGATCTTTCTATGGGTAAAAACTCCACATCCGCGCCCATTATGCGCTTTGCCGCGTTTTTATAGGCAGCCGCGCTGACAGAGGGCATGTCTATGACCGGCGACCCGATATTTCCGGCTTTGATTATGCTTTCGTCATCCGGCAAAAGCCCAAGCAGGTCGATACCCAGCACCTCAACTATATCGTCAACGCTCATCATATCGCCCCGCTTTACCATTCTCGGACGAATTTTATTTATCAAAAGCTTGGGCGCAGGTATATCATACTGCGCCAAAAGCCCTATCACCCTGTCCGCATCGCGCACAGCGGATACCTCCGGGTTAGTCACGACAATGGCGCTGTCGGCGCCTGCCACGGCGTTTTTGAAGCCCTGTTCTATTCCTGCAGGGCAATCTATGAGTATATAGTCAAAATCATCCTTCAGCTGATTTATTATCTCCCGCATTTTATCGGGCGATACGCTTTCCTTATCCCTTGTCTGAGCAGCGGGGAGCATAAAGAGAGTCGGCATCGCGGGATGATTCACAAGCGCCTGACGCACATCGCATATTCCCTCGGCCACATCCACTATGTCAAATGTTATCTTCTCCTCAAGCCCCAGTATCACGTCCAGGTTTCTCAGCCCTATATCGGTATCTATAAGGACAACCTTGTTTTTATAGCAAGCAAGGGCAGAGCCGATGTTTGCCACCGCAGTGGTCTTACCGACTCCGCCCTTTCCGGATGTTATCACTATAACCTTGCACATATTACCGCTCCACAGCAAAATTTGCCAAAAGATGCGGTTTCAGCGCTTGTCCTCACCCAGATACTTTCTCCTGAGCTGACCGCATGCGCCCTGAATGTCGCTCCCCATCTCGCGGCGTATCGTAGCAGATACTCCCAGCTTTTCAAGCGTTTTTATAAAGGCCTCGACTTCACTGGGCTTTGCGGGTTTAAGCGGGCTTTCCTCTACCTCGTTTAAGGGGATGAGGTTTATATGGCACATGAGCCCTTTTACCAGCTTATGCAGCTGCTTTGCATGTTCCACAGAGGAATTCATATTGCCGATGAGCGCATACTCAAAAACCAGACGTCTTTTGGTTCTTTCAATATATTTCGCGCATGCGGGCAAAAGTTCCTTTAGCGGAAAAGCGCGATTAACAGGCATAATTTGATTTCTTATGTCGTCTGTGGGCGCGTGAAGGGAAATCGCAAGGGTGATGGGAAGGTCTTCTTCCATCAGCTTAAAGATCCCGGGGACAACGCCGCAGGTCGAAAGAGAAATATTTCTCGGGCTTATATTCAGCCCGTCGGGACTTGAGGCAAGGCGCAGGAATTTTACGACATTATCGTAATTATCCATAGGCTCACCGCTGCCCATGATGACTATATTGGTAACGCCCCTGTGCTCCTTATCCGCATCCAGTGCATTTGCAAGTATCAGCATATTGTGCATCTCGCCTGCGGTCAGGTTCCTCACGCAGCCGCCAAGCGTTGATGCGCAGAAAGCGCAGCCCATTTTGCAGCCGACCTGACTTGATATGCAGAGGGTGTTTCCGTAATTGTATTTCATCAGAACGCCTTCGACGATGTTGCCGTCGCCAAGAGCAAAGAGGAATTTCTTCGTTCCGTCCTTTTTGCTTATGAAGGTCTCCTGTATCCTTACATTGTCTGCAGCGGTATATTTTTGCGCAAGCTGCTTTTTCATATCGGCGGATATGTTTTTCATACCGTCAAAGCCCGCGCCCTTTATTATCCAGCCGTAGACCTGCTTGGCTCTGAAAGCGGGAATGCCGTCCTCCTTGAAAGCCTGAGCAAGCTCGCTTAAATACAGCGAGCAAATATCGATTTTATCCATTACGCTTTCCTGCCGCTCTTTTTGAACCTTGCGATGAAGAAACCATCGGTGCCGTCCCTCTGGGGCAGCATGAGGATGGAATTACCCTGAGCATATTCCTTAAGCTTTTCGGGAAGGTCGCCCTTTATATCATCCGCACAGAAATCCTCATGGCTTTCAAGGAACTGCTTTACGACTTCCTGATTCTCGTTTCTCAGCACAGTGCAGGTGCAGTAGACCAGAGTACCGCCGGTTTTGAGCGCCTTTGCAGCTGTATCGAGAATGGAAAGCTGTACCTGAGGAAGATCGCTCAGACTGTCTGCGCTTACCTGATACTTCATATCGGGCTTATTCCTTAAAACGCCAAGACCGGAGCAGGGAGCGTCGACCAGAACATAGTCAAAATACTCGCTCATTTCATCCCTGGGTTTGGTCATATCAAGGACTCTGGGGCGGATGTTGTCAAGCCCTACCCTCTTTGCGTATGCGTCGATAAGCTTGACCCTGTGAGGATGGATATCGCAGGAGGTTACTCTGCCGGTGCCGTTTAACAGATCGCCGATATAGCAGCTCTTTCCGCCGGGAGCAGCGCAGGCGTCGAGCACGCGCGCGCCGTTCTTGACCTTCAAAAGGTCACATGCGAGCATGGAAGCTTCGCCGATAATGGATATCTGACCTCTTGCAAAAAGCTCGCTTTGCGCCATTGCGCCGCCGGATACGATATAAGCGTCGGTGTATTCGGACTTTCTGTATTCAAGCTTGGAAGCGTCAAGCCATTTTTCCAACATTTCGTTTGAATATTTGGTTTTGCCCGCGCGCACTGCCATGCCGCTCTTGCCGTCGGAGGAAAGGAATTCCTTT
>SVHB01000065.1 GCA_015056005.1 Clostridiales bacterium | reverse complement strand
AAAACCCTTCTTTTCGGTGATTCTGGCGGCAACATAATCGGCAGCAGCTTTATCAACGCCGGCTTCGGTCTCAAAAATACGAATTTCCATTTTATTTCATGTTCTCCTTAATACAATTATTTATCCTCTCGCGCATATCCATGAGCCAGTATTCATCGTGCGGATACTGCTTAAAGGTGATGGGATCGATATCCTTTTCAAGAACAGCCAATACCCCTGCCCTTCCGATAAGGCTTGAAGCAAGCTTGAGCGCGCGTACATCCTGAAAAGCCTCGCGGAACACCTTGAGCCTGAGCGAAGGCAGGCAGCCATCCTGCCCGGGGTATACGATAAAGGCATCGCCGCTGGGGAAGGCCTGACCTGCATCGGTCACGCTGTAGGGATCGATATGCTTTATGCTGTACTGGGTGTTGTAAAAATTATAGCCCCACTGTAAAAAGCCCGCGATATTATGCTTGAAAAGCTGTACGCCCAATATCCTGTTCCTCAAAGAGGGCATTCCCATAAACCTGTTGCTGGTGTATTCGGTATGCTGGCTCACGCAGTAATAAGTCCAAAGCCAGGGGATATTCGCTTCAAGGAAAGGCTCGATACGGTTGCTGGAGGGAACCGGATGCCTGACAGCGCCCGAATTGTAGAAATCGATGTTTGAAAGCGCATCGATTATCTTAATATCGCCGCAAAGCTCTTTCATAAGAGCAGCGCACTTGGAGTATTCCTCCATGTGCTCAAGGTGCGGCTCGTCGCTTACATGGAAAACGGTCTTTTCCCTTAAACCAAATTCCTCCATAACGCCGATAACCTTGGGCACGAATTCCCTGATAAAGCCGGTGTATTCCTCACCGCAGGAATCTGTCTCCCAGCCGAATATCCTTTTATACTCGCCGCCCACATGCGCCATTACCTTTGGCGCATGCTTTGCTCCCCACTGGGTGAACAGATGACTTATCTCAAAATACTCAAAGCCGCATTCAAGTGCAAGCTCTATCCAGCGCCTGAGGTTTGCAAAGTCAAAATAATAGGTGTTGTTGTTGAACCAAACATCGACCAACTGCACTGTGGTGCGCTCGCCGCCCACCTGAGTATCAAGCGGCGGAGTGAACACGGGGGTCAGTATCATGTTCTGACCGTGGGATGATGCCATGAGCATATATTCCCTGACCAACGCCCACCAGTTTTCCGAAAGGACCTCAACACGGTGAACATCCGCGATGCAGTCTGCATGGAACCACTGGGTCACAATGGTATCCTGCTTGGGCAGATTTACGCCGATGATCTCAAGCACAAGGCTCGTCCTGCCGATCTCGCATCCGTCGTTATCGGAAAAAACGATATCGATATCGTAATCGCCGGGAGTATAGCCGTCGTTTACGTCCACCTCGACCCAAACGCTCTGCCAGATGTTTTTAAGCGCGGTAAGAGGACCTGCAACGGGCTCGAGCACATCGGGGTACATGCCGGGCTTGTCGCTGATATAATAATCGTCGTTCAAGGCATGCACAGGGAGCATTGAAGGCACGCATCTTACCGAATAAAGCTTGATGGAGCCCGAAAGCGGAGAAACGCATTTCACATGAACACCAAGGTTTACCTGGGTCTCGCTCATATAAAGCGCCTGAAACGAAAACTTCTCGCCGTAAAGCGCGCTTGCTCTGCTTATCTGCCCGCCCGCAAATTCACTTTTGGGCAGCTGCTTTACAAGCGATGATACCGTTTTAGCATAAAAAGCCATACCGTCCTCCTATGCGCCGATGTCGGCAAGTATCGCCCTTAAACCATCGCGGGCAATCTTTATATCCTCTATCTGCTGAGGACCGGATATCTCGCGCTCGATGATGAGAGGAACGTCGTTGCCGATCTCTACTATTTTCTTAATGATGCCCGCAAAATCAACCTTGCCCTTTCCGAACGCGGTCTCCTTGCCGAGCTGGTCACCGTTTACGGGGTATACGCCGTCTTTAAGATGGGTATTTTTGACATATTTGCCGAAAACATCCATTGCATCCAAGGGGTTGCCCTTTCCGTAAAGGATGAGGTTGCCGGTATCAAGGTTAATGAAAGCATTGCCAAGACCGATGCGCTCGATGGTCCTGAGCAGAGTCACAGGAGTTTCCTGACCGGTTTCAAAAAGGAAATTCTGCCCTTTGGCTTTAAGGTTTTTGCAGAGATAGGAAAGCGCGGCAACAACATCGTCGTAATTGCCGTCGTTCATATTTTCGGGAATGAAGCCCGCATGGGTGATAATATCGGAAACGCCCATCATATCGGCAAATTCGGAAGCGCTCAAAAGCTCCTGCATCCTCTGATACCTGTAAGCCGCGGGAACGATGCCGAGGGTCGAGGGCCCCATGGTGAAGTTCCAGTAAGCGGGACCCGACCAGCCCGCCCAAAGGCCGGTGATCTTAACGCCCGTTGCCTTGCTGGCTTCCGCAGCCTGCTTTGCAAGCTCTTTGCTATGCATCCCGGTATCCCAGCAGCAAAGCTGGCAGGCGGTGAGCTCAAGGCTTGCCGCTTCCTGCATCTTCTCAAGCAAAGTGCCTTCGCTGCGCATGTTTATAAGTACGCCAATATCCATATCTTTCTCCTGTATATCTTATAAATAGGTCATGGGAGGGGCGCATGCCCCTCCCTGTATCATATCAAGCTATTAAAATTTTACCATTTCGCCGGAAATTGCGGATCTGCGCTCTGCATCGGCAATGCGGATGGTATCAAGAGTGCTTTCGGGAGTGCAGCGCTGGGGGATCTTCTCGCCGTTTTCGATAGCGTTTATGAAAGCAACCAGCTCACGGTAGTAACCGTCGTCGCTGCCCAGCTCGGGCTGATAATTGTCCTTGCCCACGGGATATACGGTGACCTTGTTATCCTCACAGATCACAACGCCCTTTTCAAAATTGACCCTGTACTTCATGGAGAAGCCGCAGCCGCCATTCAAGGTCCAGTCGTCCTGAGCGTTCATGATCATGTTGTCATAGTAATAGTTGGTGGAAAGAGCATCGGCAAAGCTGCCGTCGATGAGGTTGACCGCACCGGTAGCAACAGCTTTGGGCATGCCAAACAGATAGTTTATCATGTCGATATCATGCACATGCTGATCGAGGATACAGCCGCCGCTCTTCTTGGCGTCCATATACCAGTTCTCCCATGCATAGGTGGGAGTATCGCCGCCGCGGAAGAAATAACCGCAGGTCGCCTTGCCCAGCTCTCCGGAAACAACGATGTCCTTCAATACTTCGTACATAGGCCAGAAGCGCAGGCACTGAGCGATCATGAGCTGCTTGCCGCTGCGATCCCTTGCTTCGATCATAGCCTTGCAGTCATCGGGGTTGAGCGCCATGGGCTTTTCGCAAAGAACGTTGATGCCTGCATCAAGAGCCTTGATAGCGTGCTCGGCGTGCAGATAGGTGGGGATAACGATGTCGACATAATCGAGCTCTTCGTTTTTGATCATCTCATCAAAGGAGGTGTACTTGCTAAAAGCGTCCATATCAACGCCGGCGCCCTCTTCAAGGATGTTATGCTTGACCTTTGCGGTGCTCTCAAGCATTTCGGGGCGGATATCGCAAACAGCAACGAGTTTTACGGGTGCGCCTTCTTCCATCAGGCGGACGTAATTATTAAGATGACCGTGACCCATGGAGCCAAGGCCTACAAGACCGACTTTAACCATGATAAATCTCCTTTACTTTTCAGCTTATTTCTCGTTTATGATCCTGTCCATAGAAAGGGCAGTGTTGTAAATTATCTGATCGGTGTAATGGTTGTAGGGCGGGATGGTCTCGGCGGTGACCCAGCCGTCATAGCCGATCTCATCAAGAGCCTTCTTTACAGCGGGATAATCAACATCGCCCGCCAGAAGATCCACAAAGCCGTGCAGGCCGCCCGCAGCCCTTCTGTAATCCTTGAAATGGACCTTCTTTATCCTCTTGCCAAGGATCTTGATCCAATGCTCGGGATAGCCGGAGAAGAGCACATTGCCGACATCGAAATAGGAACCTACATAATCGCTTCCGACCTTGTCGATGAAATCGCGCATCTCAAGGGGAGAGAGCAGGAATTTGTTCCACACGTTTTCAAGGCCGATAGATACGCCCTTTTCTTCCGCGTAGGGAGCAAGCTCCTTGATGGCTTCAAGAGCTCTGTCATAGGCAAGATCATAGGGAACAACGGGAGCGCCTTCCACAAAATCAGCCTTTACGCCGCCGGGAACGACCAAAATGGTATCGCAGCCGAGCCATGATGCGACATCCAGCTGCTTTTTAACAATGCTCTTTGCCTTTTCAACGATCGCCTTGTCGTCCACGGTCATGGAATAATCCCAGTAAAGACCGGTTGCGACGGAGAAAAGCTCGATGCCGACTTCGTCAGCGGCTTTCTTCACCTTCATAACATCTTCATAGGTGGAATCAAGACCGATCTCACCCTGAGCGTCAAGGGAGACCTCAACGCCGTCAAAGCCTGCAGCCTTGGCGCACTCAAAGCACTGCCTGAGCGTCCAGCCGCCGGGGAATGCCCAAATGGAAATAGCTTTCTTCATATATAAACCTCCGTGGCGGCGAGCTCGCTCGCCGCTGTGAAATCCGGGGCTGCGCCCGGGTGAAATATTTCGCTTCGCGAAATGTGAAATATCCCTTCGGGATGTGAAATCTGCGCTGCGCGCAGGTGATGATTTGTTTTGCCGGTCGATATACACCGCGGGCGCGTAAAGTTCGCTCAATCCTTCTTCAGCATAAACTTCCGCAGCTGCGATCTCTTAGGAAGCGCATCCTGCTGCCTAAGACAGCAAACATCAAACTTCTCTGATCAAAAAGGCGCGGGATCCAAGGGATGCAATCCCTTGGTCATGTGGGTCTTAGGGAGGGGTGAAACCCATCCCTAAAAACCGTCCACTCCCCTACTTTCTGTGTACCCAAAGACCGCAGGTGAAGTCCGGGAAGGGAACGGGCATGGAGCCCATTGCCACGGACTGCTCGGAAAGGCAGGTGACTGCCATCATGACCGCGGTATCATAGGTATCGATCGGGGGCTCGGTCTTATCCCTTGCGGAATCGACGAACGCCTTGATAACGAGGTAATCCATGCCGCCGTGACCGTCCATGGGGCTTGCCTTATAGTCCTTCCACATGGGATGCTCATACTTATCGAACAGATCATCCATCTGCACCCACTGACCATGCTCGTGAACATCGTCGATGTGGACAGCGCCAGTCCTGCCCTCGGTCCCCTTGTCCTCGCTGTAAATAGCCCTGGTGCCCTGAACGAGGTTTGCTCTGGAATAAGGTCTGGGTGAAGCGGTGTTATGGCGAACCATAAGCACTTCGCCGCCCGCGCATTTAATGAGCGTGGTGGTGATATCGCCGCAGGCATAATTTGCGGTGGTGTTTTTATGGTCGGGATAATGGCGTGCGCCGTAATCGTTTACGCCCCTTGCCTTGGTAGACATGGAAGTCAGGGAAACGAAACGGTTGCCGTGGTTGATCTTTAAGATCTTCGCCATGGGACCTACGCCGTGGGTGGGATAAAGATCGCCGTTGCGCCTGAGGTTGTTCTCATCGCGGTAAGAGCATCGCTCAAAGTGAGTCTCTTTCCTAAGATCGTGGCAGTAACCGCATTCGGCGTATACGACCTCGCCGAAAACGCCCTGCTCGACCATGTTGAGCACAGCCATTTCATAGCGGCCGTAATTGCAGTTTTCCAGCATCATGCAGGGAACGCCGGTCTCTTCGTAGGTGCGAACCAGTTCCCAGCATTCTTCGATGGCGTTTGCGCCGTTGACCTCGGTGGAGGTCCAGATGCCGGCCTTCATGAAATCGCGGCAGATGCGCCAGTGAGTCGTCCAGTTGGTTATTACAAACACGCAGTCGATATCGCCGCGCGCGATGATGTCCTTATAGTTTACATAGTATTCGGGAGTGATGCCGATCTCGGCAGCGCGTTCTTTGGCCTTCTCGATAAGGGCAGTGTCTATATCGCAGATAGCTGCGATCTCAAGGCCTTCAACGGAGCTGATGGTGCGCAGCATTCCCATTCCGCGGGGACCTACGCCGATTACGGCTGCTTTAAGCGTTTTCATTTGTATCACCTCGCATAGATTATACCATTGTTTTCATAGAAAAGATATGCAAAATATGCCGTCGAAACAAATATTTTTTTACAAACAGCCCAAGCAAACACGAACAGGTGTTTGACATGCTTTTGCTGCCATGGTATAATATTTATAAATAAAGGAGAGTGTACTCAATGGCAAGAGAAGAACTCGGCGGCAACCAAAAACGTGTGTACGATTATATAGTAAGCGAAACTCAGCGCTGCGGCTATCCGCCCTCTGTCAGAGAGATCGGCGCCGCTTTGGGACTCAAGAGCACTTCCACCGTGCACGGGCATCTTACCCGCCTTGAGAAAAAGGGCTATATCAGGCGCGACGAGACCAAGCCAAGGGCGATCGAGCTGCTCGATCGCGAAGCTAAAAAGCCCACGGTCGATCTGCCCCTTGTCGGCAAGGTCGCAGCCGGCACTCCTATAACCGCGGTTGAAAATATAGAGGAAGTTTATCCCTTCCCCGAAGAGCTGGTTGGCGCGGGCGAGCATTTCATGCTCAAAGTTCAGGGCGATTCCATGATAGACGCAGGTATATTAAACGGCGATATGGTGGTCGTAAGAAAGCAGAACAGCTGCGAAAACGGCGAGATAATCGTGGCAATGGTCGATGATGAGGCCACAGTCAAGAGCTTTTACAGAGAAAAAGGGCATATCCGCCTGCAGCCCCATAACCCCACCATGGAACCGATCATCGTTGAAACCTGCACCGTGCTGGGCAAGGTCATCGCCCTGCTCAGAAGGTTCTGATATGGCTTCTGTGCTATCTATGCATTATTCGTGGCTTGATGCAAACGATCTTACAAACGAAGAAAAGGAGCGCTTCTTTGCAGGGCTGCACAAGGAGCGCTTTTTGTGGGCAAAAGAAAGAGGGTTCGACGAGCGGGCGCTTTTATCGGCAGTGTGCGATCATATTGCAAAGGACCTTTCACAAAAATTCTTTGATACCGTATCACCGATCAAAAGGGACGCTCTGGGAAGACCTTTTTTTGAAAACAGCCGCCTTTTTGTGAGCCACAGCCACAGCGGAACCTTATGCATAAGCGCTGTGAGCGGGGTCCCCGTGGGGATAGACATCGAAAGGATCCGCGATATCGATATGCGCCTTGCAAAAAGGATATGCTGTGAAAACGAAGCGGTAAATGATGTAAACGAGCTTTTGAGCCTGTGGACGCTCAAGGAAGCATACCTAAAGCTTATCGGCACGGGGCTTCATGGCGGGCTTAAAAGCGTGAGCTTTGAATTTACAAAAGCCGGGATCATATGCAGCGATAAAAGCGTAAAAGCGCAGAATATCCTGCTGCCGGGGTTCATCGGCGCGGTATGCTGGAGGGAAGAATGAGCCTTGAAGTAAAATTTTACGATAAAGTCGAAGATCGTCTTTTAAGGTTTGCCGTTATCGTTTCAAGATCAAACGGCAAATGGGTTTTCTGCAAGCACAGGGAAAGAGATACCTTCGAAGTCCCCGGCGGTCACAGAGAAGCGGGCGAGGACATCCTCACAACCGCCAAAAGAGAGCTGTACGAGGAAACTGGCGCGATAGATTTTAAGATAACCCCCGTTTGCGTGTATTCTGTATCCGGTGTGACAAGGCTCAACCCCAGCGGCAAAGAGGATTTCGGAATGCTGTATTTTGCCGAAATAAAAGAGTTTGAAAATGAGCTCCACAGCGAGATAGAGAAGATATTCTTTATGGAAGATATGCCAAAGCGCTGGACCTACCCGCTGATCCAGCCAAAGCTTTTGGAGCAGGTAAAAATATTTTTGAAAAAACATGCTTTTCTGTAACGGAAAGCATGTTTTTTTGCACTAAGTAGGCGAAAGGAGGAAGCGGGTTGAAAGGATTTTCAAAGCTGTACGAAGACTACCGCGCCCTTGTGTACGGATTTTTGTTCCGCCTGTGCAAAAACGCAGACCTTGCAGATGAGCTCACTCAGGAAACATTTTACCGCGCCATGAGTTCGTGGGACAAATACAAGGGCGAAAGCAGCGTATCCACCTACCTTTGCGCAATAGCCAAGCGCGTGTATTACACAAATCTCAGGAAAAAGACCTTCCTGCCCTTGGAAGCTGCTCAAGGCGAAGACAAGAAAACTCAGGATATCGCAGACGCGCTCATCGCAGGGGACAGAAAGATGACCGCGCTGCATATGCTCCATCACCTGCCCGAGCCCTACAGAGAAGTATTTACCATGCGGACCTTTGCGGGGCTTGATCATAATGAGATAGGCGAGCTTTTCGGCAAATCCGATTCCTGGGCAAGGGTCACCTATTACAGAGCAAGGCAGATGCTCCAAAAAGCTTTACGGGAGGAAAAAACGAATGAATAAAGAATGCGCTATCGCAAGAGACCTCATGCCGCTGACCATCGACAAAGCATCAAGTCAGGAAAGCATAAAGTATGTAAACGAACACATGGAAAACTGCAGCAACTGCAAAAACTATTTTGACGGCATGAAAGCCGCTCTGCCTATCGTGCAAAGCGAGCAGGAGAAAAAGGAGTTTGATAAAGTCGCGCAAACTCTCAGAAAAAAGCGCATTATGCGCATGTGCCTTATCGCATTCATCGGCGCGATGATATCGATATCATTTCTTATCGGATGGCAGCTGCTTATAGTCAGCCAAAATACCGAACTGAGCCACGATCAGTATGATATAGGTCTCTATAGGCTTGAAAACGACAGGATAGTCATGGTAGTGGATTTCGGTCAGCCCACAAGATCGATACGCTATTCGACCTTAGGGCGGACGGACGAAAACGGAGACTATTGCCGCTATATCGATCCCAGAACGCCCATCATTCCTTTACTCAAAGGCGGGTCAGCCGGACCTCAGATAGAGGTACTCCCAAACGAGGAAACAATAGATAAAATATATAAAGGCTATAGAAGCGCTCAGCTCGTATGGCAAAAGGGCGATCCGATAGCAAAGGCCTCGCCCGAAATGGAAGAGTATTACAAGGCAGTGGAAGAATATCAAAGGCTTGAGCTTGACCTTGAATACAAATACCGCCTCATTCAGATCGAAAACGGCTCCTATACCACCCATTTCAGGCATCTTTTGTCCGATGAAGAGTCTCAAAACCTTAAAGAACTTATGGATAAGCAAAACAATCTCCGCAGTCTTGTTCCCGAGTGGAAAAGATAAACCAAAACAAATAAAAACAACCGCGCTTAGGCAGATGTTCGTAAAACAGTTAAACCGACCTATGGCTCGATCATAGGTCGGTTTTCTTATTGTGCACTGGTTCGGTGCACAACTGCGCAATACGCACTACACCAAACTGTGTATAGAAGTGCGCCCTTTAACTGTTCGAAAAATCGGAATTTACTTATCTTTGTCTATTTCTTTTTGGCTTTTCAGCGCACACATAATCTCTCTTATACTGGGGTCGCCCTTGATCATGCAACGGATGCCATCCCAATTTGTCGTTTTTATAAAGTTTTGGAATGCTTCTTTTATTTTGCTCATAACATAGCTCCTTCGCTCGTTTTTCTTGATCATAGCGGACTGCTGCAAAATATAAAACGGCTAATGGGAGCCATATGAGTGAATTTTGGACAACTGACCTACATTTGACCAACAAATGTCCCAAAATGTCCGTTGTAAGATTTAAGCGTATGCCGTATAATAATCTAAACAACAAACTAAAATGGTGGATAATTATGAAGCATACAGTAACTACCTACAACACAAAGAGAATGCTTGCTGATTCTCTAAAAAAAGCAATGAAGGAAAAGAGTTTTTCAAAAATTACGGTAAGCGAAATCATTCAGGATTGTGGTGTGAACAGAAAAACCTTTTACTATCACTTTGAAGATATTTATGCATTGCTTAAATGGATGTTTGACGAAGAGGCAATCGAGGTCGTTATGCATTTTGATTTACTTGTGGATTACGAAGAAGCAATTCATTTTATTATGAATTATGTGGACGAAAACGAGTATATCATTAGTTGTGCATATAACTCTATTGGCCGAGAAGAGATGAAACGCTTCTTTTGTGCCGATTTTCTTGGCATTATAACCACCGTTATTGATTCGGCTGAAATAAGAATCGGAAAAAGATTTGACCCCGATTTCAAGGAATATGTAGCCAAGTTTTACACAGAAGCACTTGCTGGTATGCTCATTGATTGGATTCAGCAAAAGGATAAACACGACAGAGAAAAAGTCGCTGGATATTTGACTACCATTATTGCTACGGCTCTTGATAACATATATTTAGTTGAAAATCAAAAAAACAACCACTGAAGATATCTTCGGTGGTTGTTTCGTTCTGTTCGTCCAAATCAAGTTTGTTAAATTGTATAGTTGATTCTATCACATAGCTGTAACATGTACAAGAACACTCCCGACAGATAATCCTGCCGGGAGTGCAACTGTTTTATGACTCCCCGCCATTACGCGGTGGGGTTTGGCTGCAATATTATTCCTCGTCCTCGTCATCGAAGGTGAATTCCAGCGTTTCGCCGCACTTATCGCAAATGATGCTGCCCTCTTCCAGAGTCTCTTCATCAAAATTGATAACATTGCCGCAGGTGCACTTCACCTCGTAGATGGTGGATTCCTCGTCGCCATAGTCGAAGCCTTCGTCGCCGTACTCATCTTCGTCCTCGTACTCGTCGAAATCGTCTTCGTAGTCGTCCTCGTAATCCTCATCCTCTTCGTCGAGAATGTAGTCTTCGATAGCATCCAGATCTTCCTCGATCTCATCCAGCTCATCAGAAATGGCAATCGTTGTATTTTCCACATCGGTCAGCTTTTTGGTAACATCCCCAAGCAGATCCACAATTGCGGAAATCATCTTGCCTTCAGCCTTTTCTGTGTCCAGATTCAGACCGTCCATCAAGCCCTTCAGGTATGCTGCCTTCTCAGAAATCGTCATAGCTATACTCCTTATTGTTAAGAATCAAACCTTGGAACGGCCCAGATATTCACCGGTACGGGTGTCAATCTGGATCTTATCGCCCTCGTTAATGAACAGAGGAACCTTAACCTCAGCGCCGGTCTCCAGAGTTGCGGGCTTCAGGGTGTTGGTAGCGGTGTTGCCGGCGAAGCCAGGCTCAGTAGCGGTAACTACCAGGTCTGCAAAGTTGGGAACTTCCACGCCGAATACATTGCCCTTGTAGCTCATAATAGTGCAGACATCATTTTCCTTAACAAAGCTGAAGGAATCATCCAGAGCGGACTTGTCAATGGGAACCAGCTCGAAGGTCTCGCTGTCCATGAAGTAATACAACTCACCGTCATTGTAGGAATACTCCATCTTCTTGCGCTCGACAAAAGCGGTGGGGTACTTTGCAGAGGGGTTGAAGCTGGTTTCGGTCACGCCGCCGGTAATGACGTTCTTCATCTTTACACGCACAAAGGCAGCACCCTTACCGGGCTTAACGTGCTGGAACTCGATAACCTGCATTACCTTACCGTCCATATCAAAAGTAACACCGTTTCTAAATTCACCTGCAGAAATCATTTGTATATCCTCCTAAGTGTATGCCCTAACGGGCGATTTTATAAGCAATATGTTAGCTGATATATTTTAACCGAAAATTGTCCGTTTTGCAAGGGGAAAACAGAATATTTTTAGATAATTATCAAATTTTTCGGGCTTTTCGTGATGTTTTCGCAGCCATCAGCTGTGAAAATGACCACATCTTCAATTCTGACACCGAATTTTCCGGGCAGATAGATGCCAGGCTCCGCCGAGCAAACCATTCCCGGCTCCATCACGGTTTCGCCGCCTGCGTTGCAGTTGGGTGCTTCATGCACCTCCAGACCCAAGCTGTGGCCATAGCCATGGCCAAAATAAGCACCGTAACCGGCATCGGTAATGACCTTCCGGGCAGCTGCATCCACATCCTTGCCCTTAACGCCGGCACGGGTTGCCGCAATGCCCGCAAGCTGCGCCTGCAGAACGGTGTTATACACCGTCTCCATTTCCTCCGTCACATAACCCACAGCCACAGTACGGGTCATATCCGAACAGTAGCCCTTGTAGAGTGTGCCGAAGTCCATGGTGACAAAATCGCCTTCCTGAATGGCCCGGTCGCCGGGGACACCGTGGGGCAGGCTGGAATTGGGTCCGGATACCACAATGGGACTGAAGGACAGGCCCTCACCGCCGTTTTTATACAGGCAGTAAATCAATTCCGCACGCAATTCTTTTTCCGTCATGCCGACCTTGATGCGGCCGCAGATCTCTTCAAACGCCTTATCAGCGATAGACTGGGCCTTGCGCATATACTCCAGCTCCCAATCCTCTTTCACTGCACGGAAGGAACTGATTTCGCTGTGCATAGGAATCAGCTTTGCATTGAGGGATTTTTCGTAGGCATTGAACGAAGAAACTGTCAGATACTTTTCTTCATAACCCAAGGTTGTGATGCCGAAATCCGCAATTGCCTGATTTATAAGCATGCTGTACGGATGCTCCCGATCTGTCATTATCACTTCAAAATTACGGATATGATTCTGGGCATCCTCAATATAGCGGCTGTCGGTAAAGTAGCGGCAGCCCTTTGCGCTGACAATGGCAATACCCTCAGAAATGGAGTACTCCGCACCGTAATAGCGGCTGAAGCGGCTGGTCAGCAGCAGACCGTCTGCCTGCTCACCCAGCAAAGACAGGTATTTATCAAGATTCTTCATAATCAATTCTCCTTTTTCTTGATGCAAATATCCACGGCTTTTCCAGCACATGCCGTGCCTTCAGCCAGAAATTATGATTGTCTATGGCTTTTACCAAAACAGACTGCACACCGGCGCGGTTGGCGCCCAGCACATCGGTATATATTTGATCTCCTGCCAGGGCACAGCTTTCTTTCGGAAATCCATATTGCGCAACACACGCCTGGATGCCTTTGGCTGAGGGTTTTTTTGCGTTGGTAACGCAGGCAATTCCCCATTTTTCGCAAAAGATTTTCACTCTGTCCTTACGGCTGTTGGATACTACACAGACCGCAATGTCCGATGCCGCCACAGATTCCAGCCACGCTGTCATTGCAGCTGTTGGAACATTGGTCGTATAAGGAACAATGGTATTATCAAAATCCAGCATCAGCAGTTTGATTCCACTATCTTTCAATTGCTGTGGTGTCAATTGGGTTACACTGTCAGCCATCACAGTAGGCAGAAGAGAAAAACGCATATTGAAAAACCCACTTTCATAGAATGCAGTAGCATTATAACATGGCAGGAGGGATTTGTCCATGTTTTCTAAGGTATTTCTTGCCATGACCGCCCGGGAAATGGAGAATCCGCTTCCTAACCGGGTGGCCTATATGGCCTGTCATTTCTCCCCCTACGGCACTGGATTGTCCAATGCGCCGCTGCAGCTGCCCAAAAACAGCATTCTGCTTCTGGATGACAGTACACCCGTAGAAAACCACGATCCGGATTTGGTGATTCAGCACTTGCGGGAGCTTGTCGATCAATTCAGCCTGCAGGCAGTTCTGCTTGATTTTCAAGGCAACAAAAATCGGCAAACTGCAGACATGGCTGCCGCTATTTGCAGCGCACTCCCCTGCCCGGTCGCCGTCAGCGAACGCTACGCAGATAATCTCGACTGTCCGGTTTTTTTATCACCGGCACCTGCCAATGTATCTCTGCAAAACCATCTTTCGCCTTGGCTTGACAGGGGTGTTTACTTAGAAATTGCGCCTGGCGGACTGCAAATTACAGTGACCGAACAGCATAATACCAGTGTTCCCCTTCCGGCAGGTGTCATCCCCACACTGTCTCAGCAAGATGAACACCTGCACTGCCACTACCACATCGAGGTTTTTCCGGATAGGGCTGTTTTCACGCTACATCGGGCAAAAGAGGATTTGGCAGTTTTGGCAGATGAGGCTTATTCTCTTGGGGTTCGAGGTACAGTGGGGCTTTATCAGGAACTAAATTGGTTGTAAAACCGCAACCGAGGGCATGGACAACGCTGTCCATGCCTTGTGTTTATGAAAATTTCCGCCAATAATGCAATTCTCCTTTTATGTCCTGTTCATTTTTCAAAGATTGCTATATAATTTGGAATGAAAGCAAACGAAAGGAGCGAACGAAATGGATACTGTCAAATTTGGAGTATTTCTCAAAACGCTGCGGAAGGAAAAGGATCTCACGCAGGAACAGCTTGCGGAAATGCTGCATGTAACCAACCGGACAGTTTCCCGGTGGGAAACAGGTGCAAATCTTCCGGACATTGACATCTTGATAACGCTATCAGATTATTACAAGATTGATATGCGGGAGCTTTT
>SVHB01000064.1 GCA_015056005.1 Clostridiales bacterium | reverse complement strand
AACAGGCTCGGAACCCGCCAAAATCAATGCTTTTTAGCATTCCCTTTGACTGTTCCTATTATGACACCATCATCCTTGTGGATGGTGGATTTGCTGTATTTGAACACCTCAGCCGCTTTTCTGACTGTTGCACCCGTTTCGAGTATGTATGCCGCCACCTCCAAAACGCGCTCCTCAATATAATCCTTCACAAGAAAAGCCTCCATACCATGTTTTTGTACATGATATGAAGGCTTTTATGGTTTTATGTCTTATTTATCGGGACCCATATACTTGTCGAACCAGGAGATTATCTCCATAAGCCTGCTTTCCCTGTTCTTGGGCTTGCCGCTTCTGGAAAGCTCGTGGTTTTCGCCCTTGAAGAGAGCGACCTTGGTATCCACATTGTTGAGCTTGAGAGCGGTGTACATCTGGATAGCATCGCTCATCCAGCAGCGATAGTCCTCGTCGGACTGGATGAACAGGGTGGGGGTGACAGCGTTGGGGGCATGCTTTAAGGGCGAATGCTCCCAGAAGGTATCGAAATCCTTCCAGGGGTTGGTGCCCAGCTGGCTCATATTGTGGTTGAAGCCGATATCGGTGGTGAGCGCCTTGGTGAGGTAGTTGGAAATGCTGCGCTGGGAAGCTGCGGCTGCGAACCTGTCGGTATGACCTACCATCCAGTTGCACATGAATCCGCCGTAGCTGCCGCCGGCGATGCCAACGCGCTTTTCGCAGATATCGGGATAGCGCTTGAGCACTTCATCGAACACCGCCATAAGGTCGCGGTAATCGTCGTAGCCGAGCTTTTCGGTGATATTTGCAAAGTCTTCGCCTCTGCCGTCGCTGCCCCTGGGGTTGGTGTAGAACACGAAATAGCCCTTGGAAGCAAGGCACTGCATTTCATGATGGAAGACAGCGCCGAAGGCGACCTTGGGACCGCCGTGGATCTCAAAGACTGCGGGATATTTCTTGCCCTCTTCGTAGCCGTAGGGCTTGATGACAAAGCCTTCAAGCTCAACGCCTTCATCGCTTGTGAAGGTGAAATATTCGGGCTTGGAAATGAAATGCTCTTTTACGAATTCCTCGTTATAGGAGGTGATCTGAGTAAGCTCGCCGGTGTTTATATCAAGGTGATAAAGCTCGCCGGGCTTCATATCCAGCATTGCGATCATATAAACTCCGTTTTCGTTTATATCGAAGCAGGAGATGGAACCGTTTGCATCAAACAGCTTTTTGATATTGCCGTCTTTGTCCATTTCCATAAGGGCGGTATGGCTCCAGTCGGTCTTGAGCATGTACATCTTGCCGTTATAGAGCCTCATGGAAGCGCCTGCGCCGTAGGACGCGTCGGTGCCCACGGAAGAACCGATGGGAGCATCGGCAAAAGGCAGGGTCTTGGAAGCCTTGGTGTTCAGATTGAGCACGAAATAGTTGGGGCTGCGGCCGGGCCATTCAAAGGTGGTGCCTTCGTAGAAAAGGGTATCGTCATCAAAGAACATCAGACCGCCAACGCCCATTTTGCCGTTTTCGACTATGGTGTAGGTCTTGTCTTCCTTTACGTCGTATACGAAAAGTCCGCTTTCCCTGTCGGTCATATCAAGGTATTCCTGACCGGTATAGGCGATATATCTGTTATTGTCGGAAATGACAACCTGACCTGCGCTGAAAGCGTCGCTCGTCAGCTGCTTTGTGACATTGCCTTCCTTATCAAGAAGAACGATGGTAGAACGGGTTTTATCAACAACGCCCCTGCCGTTGAACCAGAAGGGCAGCTCGGTGATCACGGTGTATTCGCCCAGAGGATCCTTCTTTTCGGTGACCTTTTCGCCTTTTTCATCGATCTTTCTGGAAACCGCAGCGAGAATGAAATCGTCTGCGATTTTGATGATCCTTGCGCCTCTTTCGGGGACGGTAAGGAAATTATAAGCTTCGCCGCCGCCGATATCAAGGGCGAGGATGGAGGTGGTGCCCTCCTTTGCCTTTTCTCTGCGGGAGGAGAAAAGGAGCTTATCTTCAAACCACTGTGCGCTTCTTACATCGCCGCTGCCGGTCATCTTTTTGATGCCGGTTTCTTTGTTATAAAGGTAAATATCGCTCTTATAGCCGTTGGAATCTTCATCTGCATAGGCTTTGGCGAACATTACATTTTTTCCGTCGGGGGAATACTGAACGCCCGAGAGGAAGGAAAGCTCATACAGGCTCTTTATTTCGATCTTTTTCATTTTATTTACCCTCCTTCAGATGGCTGTCGTACCAATCAAGGATCTCGGTCATTCTTGCGATCCTGTTCTTGGGCTTGCCGCTCCTTGAAAGCTCATGGGTCTCGTTTTTGAACAGGCAGAGCTTTGCTTCGCAGCCGTGAAGCTTTAATGCGGTGAACATGGAAAGACCTTCGACCATCCAGCAGCGCTGATCCTTGTCGGAATGGATGAACAGGGTGGGGGTGACGCATTTATCGGCGTACTTCAAGGGAGAATGCCACCACATCTTTTCGGTGTTCTCTCTGGTGTTGGTGGCGATATTGTTCATAACGAAGGAAATACCGATATCGGTGGTATGCTCAAAGGAAATCCAGTTGGCGATTGAGCGCTGGGAGACCGCTGCCTTGAACCTGTCGGTGTGACCGATGATCCAGTTGGTCATGAAGCCGCCGTAGCTGCCGCCGCCTACGCCCACGCGGTCACGGTCGATATCGGGATAGCGGTCAAGGGTAACATCGGTGAATTCCATGAGGTCATCGTAATCGATTGTGCCGTATTTGCCGTTGATATCGCCGAAGAGGTTGCCTCTGCCGTCGCTGCCCCTGGGGTTGGTATAGAATACGAAATAGCCTGCGTTTGCCCATACCTGCATCTCATGATGGAAAACACCGCCGAAAACGGTTCTGGGACCGCCGTGGATGTGGAAGATCGCGGGATACTTCTTGCCGGGCTCATAGCCTGCGGGCTTCATGCAATAGCCGTGGATCTCAATGCCGTCCTTATTGGTGAAGGTGTAGTATTCGCGCTCGCGGACATCATATTCCGAGGTATCAAATACGTTGGTGATCTTATTGCCGTCAAGGTAGAGCTCGCACAGATCGTCGCCGTACATGCCGCAAACAACGATCTTTCCGTCCTTTTCGTCGAAGCTTTCACAGCTGCCGTAGCCGGTGAGAGTCTCGATGGTGCCGCTCTTGGTGTCGAGCACTCTGAGGTATGCGCTCTCGTCGACTGTGGTGATGAAATAGAACTTATCACCGGAAAGCTTGGAGCCCTGACCTGAGCCCAGCTTTGCATCGCTGCCCACGGAGCCGGAGCCGATGGAGGCTTCGTACTTTGCAAGAACCTTCAGCTCGCCGCTTTCGATATCCATGGTATAGAAATCCATGTACTGATTGCCGCCGCAGATCTCGCCTTCGGTGGAGGTGAGGAACACGGTTTCGTTATCCAGGAACTTTGCGCTGCCGAATCTTCTGGTCCTGGGCTGGATGAGGGTCTTCTTCTCCATTGTCTCAAGGTCGAGGAGGAAAAGCCCGGGATAGTTCATCCTGACCACTTCGCCGTTTTTAAGGCTTGCGCTGTAAAGGAGCTTGCCGTCCTTGTAATCAAAGGCGCCTGCGTCCATATCGGTATTGGTCAGTTGCTTGAGTTCGCCGCTCTTTTTGTTGAAGGTATAAAGCACGCTGCGCTTGCCGCTTACAAAGCCTGCGCCGTTGAACCAGAAGGGCCATTCGTCAAGCACGTTGTAGGCGGGGTTCTTGTATTCTTCGATAGCCTTCTTTGCATCGGCGTCGCTCATGCCGGTGGTGTCGGGGCGCTGAAGGTCTTTCTTTGCGGAAACGATGAAGTTGTCCTCATCGATCTGCTTTAAGGAAGCGCCGGATACGGGAACGGTGAAGGAAAGCACGGCTTCACCGCCGTCGGGATCGATCTCATAAAACGCGGTCAGCTCTTTGCCGGCTGCGATAGCATCCTTGATCTCCTTGTCTCTGGAGGCTGCAAAGATGATCCTGCCGTCATCGAGCCAGTAATAACCCTTTGCGTCGCCCGCAGAAGTCAGCCTGCGGTTCTTGCCTTTCACGGTGTCGTAAAGGTAAATATCGCCCTTGTAGCCGTTGGTTTCTTCATCAGCGCGCTGTACAACATATGCAATATATTCACCGTTCTTGGAAAAACGCGGTGCGCTTGCGTATTTGAAATCAAACAGCGTTCTTGCATCTATCTTTTTCATTATGTCCCTCCTGAATATTTATTTGTCTTTATCGCAGTAAAGCGACAGAGTTTCAGAATAAATATATTTTAGCACAAAATCACCGGCAAGTAAACTGTCATATATTGTTGAGGCAATGGAGTTTGTTGGAAGAAGGCCTTGCCTTCTCCCAAACCCTCATCCACCAAGGGATTTCATCCCTTGGATCCCTGAGACTTTGGGAACAGCGGGTTTTTACGCTTGCTTACGCGTTGCCCGTAAAGTGTGGGCAACGCGTGATATTGGGGGCGGAGAGCTTAGCTTTAAGGATAATATAAAAAGAATCGCGCAGAAAAAACGTCTAAGTCTCAGATGCATTATCCTATACAGAAGCGATCACGAGGAGCCCATGCCTTCCGGGCTCCTCGTAAGCTGCAGTATAAAATCTTACTGCCCCATGCCGCGGGATCCAAGGGTCGCAGACCCTTGGTCAGAGAGCTCGAGAGGTGAAACCTCTCGAACGTACCCCCATAACCCAAGAAACAGTTGTAAAAAGAAAAACAACGTGGTATAATATACTGAATTTGTATGCGTATGCGAAGGGCGGTTTTTGCTTGTTTGTTGATTATGTTGGTATAAAAGTAAAGGCGGGCGACGGCGGCGACGGTGTTGTTTCCTTTCACAGAGAAAAATACGTTGAGGCGGGCGGACCTGACGGCGGCGACGGCGGACGCGGCGGCGACATTATTTTTGTTGCCGTGGAAAACATGCACACGCTGCTTGATTTCAGATTCCACAGAAAGTTTTTTGCGGAAAACGGCGCAAAGGGAGAAGCTGCAAGACGAACCGGCAAATCCGGCGCGCATATAGAGATAAAGGTACCCGTCGGCACCATAGTCAGGGACGCAAACACCAAAGCGGTCATCGCCGATATGTGCGAAAAGGGCGTAAAGAGGGTGCTTTTCAAGGGCGGAAACGGCGGTGCAGGCAACGCAAGGTTTGCAACTCCCACCCGTCAGGCTCCGAACTTTTCAAAGCCGGGCGAGAGGACAAAGGAATTTGACCTTATCCTTGAGCTCAAAACCATTGCCGATGTTGGTCTGGTGGGCTTCCCGAACGTGGGCAAGTCGACTCTGCTGTCCGTGGTGTCCGCAGCAAGACCAAAGATCGCAAACTACCATTTTACCACCCTTGAACCCAATCTGGGCGTTGTCAGGGTGCACGACGACGGCTTTGTAATGGCGGACATCCCCGGCATTATTGAAGGCGCGAGCGAGGGCGCAGGTCTTGGCTATACCTTCCTTCGCCATATTGAAAGATGCAGGCTTTTGGTGCATGTTATAGATATGTCGGGCTGCGAGGGCAGGTTCCCCATGGACGATTTTGAGATCATCAACAGCGAGCTCAAAAGGTACGGCACTCTCTCTGACAAGGTACAGGTAGTTGCGGCAAACAAGATGGACCTTCCCGACGCTCAGGAGTTCATGGAGATGTTCAAAGAGCAGTACCCCGATGTGAAGGTGTTCCCGATATCCGCGGCAACGAGGCAGGGCATCGACGAAATGCTCAGCTATATAATGACTCAGCTTAAGATGCTGCCCCCTGTCGAACCCTTTGTCGAGGATTTCGTTATGCCGGAAAACATTCCCAACAACGAGCCTCCCTTTACCATCACCATGGACGGAGAAATTTTCGTTGTTTCGGGCAGAGTACCCCAAAGGCTGCTTGATTCCACCAACTTCTATAACGACGAGTCGATGGCGTTCTTCCAGAGAACTCTTCGTTCCAGCGGCATAATCGCGGCGCTCAGGGAAATGGGCGCAGGCGAAGGCTCCACCATCCGTATCGACGATGTGGAATTTGATTTTGTTGATTGATATAAGGAGAAATATAAATGGAACTTACCTCCAAACAGCGCGCTCAGCTTCGTGCAATGGCAAACACCATGGAAGCCATCCTGCAGATCGGCAAGGACGGTATCGGCGATAACCTTATCAAGCAGGCATACGACGCTCTTGAAGCAAGAGAGCTCGTTAAGGTCACTGTGCTCAAAAACGCTCCCTACGAGACCAGAGAAGCATGCGATATGCTCTGTGAGTCCGTTGGCGCAGCGCCCGTGCAGTGCATCGGGCAGAAATTTGTGATGTATAAGCCCTCCAGAAAGCATAAGACCATTGAACTGGTGAAAAAGTAAACCGAAAAAACAAGGACGATATTTCGTCCTTTATTTTTTTTGCTGCGAAAACCCGACCCAAACGGTGAAAAACGATAAAAGCAGTCCGGGAACAAGAAAACTCAAGAAACCTGTCAGTATGTAGATGACAAGAAAAAGGTAAGAGGTCAGAAAACATCGGTTTATATTAAGGCTGTCCGATAATTCTTTGTAAAAAGAGACGGAAGACCTGCTTAAATACGGCCGGAGCTTTTTGCATATTTGATTCAGAGGTATGAATTCAGCGCCGGATGCAAGCTTTTGGATCACTGCTTTACAGGCGCTGTCGGGAATACCGAAAAGAAGATAGACCCCGCCTGTAAGGCTTGCTATATCCCGCCAGCCTATCTTTCCGTCCGGAGAAAAGATTATTTTTGCCCCATCATGACCCAGGGCTGAAGCAAGCTCCGCTTTTTCGTTTTCGTCAAGCGTTAAGGCATAAAGCCCAGCGCGCTTGGCATCGCTCAGGGTGACTTCTGTTCCTTTTTTTGAGAAGCGCTTTGCATATTCATGCTTTACGGCATAAAGCGAAAGCCCGACTCCAAGGCAGAACAAGCAGTATAATACGCTGCCTTTTTTTTCCGGCGGCAGAAAAAACCATGTGAACAAGGCTATTCCCAGATAAGGAAAAAGGTCGAAAAGGTTCTTTTTTCTAATCATTTCCTAAACCAACTCCAACCATATTATGCCTTGAATAATATATTTGCATACGATATAATAAATATTGGAACAGAAGGTGATAAATTTGGATAAACAGATAAATATGCTCGTCATAGGCTCTGTTAATATGGATATGACAGTCGCTTTTGACGAAATGGCCAAAGCGGGGCAGACCGTCTATATGAACGGCTATTCCTACTCGCCCGGCGGCAAGGGCGGCAACGCGGCTACGGCTGCTTCAAGGCTGGGCGCAAAGGTATCCTTCTGCGGCGCTGTGGGCAAGGACGATAACGGTGAAAAGCTTGCAGGCGTATTAAAAGCCGAGGGAATGGACCTGACTTACCTCAAGCGCACCGACGAAAAAGCGACCGGCTTTGCGGCGATACTGCTTGATGAAACAAATAAGCAGAACAGGATATTTGTGTATTCGGGCGCAAACAGATGCACCACCCCGGAGGATGTAAGGAAAATTGACTGGTCAAAGTTCGATCTCCTCATGATGCCGATGGAGATAGACGACGAGGTCATATTTGAGGCCGGTATACAGGCGCATAAGCACGGTGTTCCGTTTATCCTTGATACGGGCCCCGCAAGGGATATCGCGCTTGAAAACATTCCCGGGCTTGACATAATCTCGCCCAACGAGACCGAATGCAAGGTGATGACCGGCATCGATCCTATCGACGATACTTCCTGCGAAAAAGCGGCAAAGCTTTTGATAGAAAGATCGCACGCAAAATATGCGGTCATCAAGCTGGGCTCAAGGGGAAGCTTCGTATACGGCGAAGGCGTGAGCAAATTCGTGCCCGCATTTAAGATCGAGGCGGTCGACCCTACCGCAGCGGGCGATACCTTCACCGCAGTAATGTCCCTTAAATATGTAGAGACGGGCGATATCGTAAAGAGCGCGGTATACGGAAACGCAGCGGGCGCGCTTTGCGCATCCAGAGCGGGCGCTCAGGTGTCCCTTCCCAAAATGGAAGAGGTAGAAGCTTTTTTGAAGGAAAGAACGGAGGCGTGAGCATGAAAGAAATACTTGCAAAGATGAACCTTCCCAAGGTACTTGAAGACGGATTTGTAAAAAGCGATTGGGATAAAAGGCGCAGAGAACTTGTTGATATACTTGCGAACGAAGAATTCGGAATTATGCCCTCTGCTCCCGATAAGATCGATGTCGAAGTAAAGCTCGATAACAAAGAAGGCCTCGGCGGCGGCGCTGTACATAAGGAAGTAAATATAAGCTTTGATACCGAAAAGGGTAAATTCACATTCCCGATCACCTATTTTGCGCCAAATGACGGCAAAAAGCATCCCGTTTTTGTGTATATCGCATTCACTCCCGCAAGAGCCTTCAAGCCCCTGCCGCTGGAAGAAATGGTGGAAAAGGGTTTTGGTCTGGCGTTCCTTGATTATCAGGATATCGCCCTTGATAAGGATGATGAAAACGAAAACGGTATAGCCAAAATGTATGCAAGAAGAAACGACGGCACCGATTGGGGCAAGATCGGCATGTGGGCATTTGCAGCATCCAGAGTTGCCGATTTCCTTGAAAAGGAAGAAAGCTGCGATATGGAAAAGCTCGCGGTTATCGGTCATTCAAGGCTTGGCAAGACCGCGCTTTGGGCGGGTGCGAACGACGAAAGGTTCAAGTTCGTTATATCAAATGATTCGGGCTGCTCGGGTGCAGCAATTTCAAGGGACAAGGAAGGCGAGAGCATAGAGCGCATCACCACCGTTTTCCCCTATTGGTTCTGCGAAAACTATAAAAAATATGCGGGTAAAGAGGATGACTGCCCCTTTGATCAGCATTTTCTGACCTCCGCGATCGCTCCGAGATATCTCTATGTTGCAAGCGCATCTCAGGACAGCTGGGCCTGCCCCAGAAACGAGCTGCTTGGCGCAATGGCCGCAGGCGAAATCTATGAGGCTTTGGGTATGACCGGTCTCGTATTTGAAGACGCTCAGCCCAAGGCGGATCACTCTTATAATGAGGGCAGCGTTGCATATCATGTGCGTACGGGCAACCATTTCCTTGCAAGACAGGATTGGCTCAAATACATGGACTTCATTGCATCCAAATAAAAGGATAAATTTAAGCGCGCAGCCGGATATCGGCTGCGCGCCATGAAAGTTTATTCATAGGACATGGTGTAGATATAGTCCTCGTCGCTGTTTATGAAGGTCGGAACGGAAAGGGTGGCGGCGTCGGGCTCCCAGTCCTTGCCGTTTATCTGAAGCTTTACCTGCTTTACGCCCTCAAACTGCGCGCAGGTCAACATCAGCGATTTGATGGCGTTCTTTCCGCCGTCGGTATTGTTGGCGATATTCACGAATTCCTCGGTGAAATTGATGGTAATGACGCCGTCCTTCTGGCTCACCGATAAAAGCGCTGCGGAGTCGGGCAGGGTAGCCGAAAGCCCGCTGTTTTCCTTGGGTCCTTTGAGCAGCTCAAGTATGGCCGTTTCGATATCGTTTGGGGAGAACACCATTCTGGTCACGGGCACCATGGCGCCGGATTCGACCGACTGGAAATAAAGGGTGAGCTTTTGAGCGCCTGTAAGCGATGTGGAGGCAGAAAGCGTTTCAAGGTTTATATCTCCGCGGGAGATGGGCTGTGAGATCTCGGTGCCGTGTCTGAGCGTTTTGGTCTTATAGCCGTTTACGAGTATCTGGACCTTATCGACGCTGTCAAAATCGGTCAGCGCGCAGACTACCGCGTTTACCATGTTCGCCTCGTCAAGCGCGCTTGCGCAGGAATCGACCTCGGGCGAAAAAGAAACGGTGGCAAGCTTTTCTTTTGATATGTCAATATCGATCTTTGTTCTCTTGGGGAGCACGTTTTCCAGCCCGAGCATTGCCGCGTCGTAGTCGTTTTCATCGTTTTTGACCATCAGGGAAAGAGTGGCTTTGGCGATGCCGTCCTCCCATTTGACCGTTCTTGTGACGGGGACAAGATAGCCCGCCGCGTCTGCATAGTATACTGTGGTTTTTCTGGTCGCGGGAGAGGTACTCTCATCCAAATCGGGGATGGTCTCTATCGGTATTTCAAGGGTTGGGACGGAAAGATCATCATCGGCTTTTTTGCAGCCGGTAAACGCTGCGATCAAAGCGATCGCAAGAAAAATAAGGCATAGCTTTTTTAGCATATAATTACCTCCCAAGTTGCTTGTTTGCTGATAAAAGATATGTCCGCTATATGTTTATTATGATTTAAGCAACAGATTTTTTCAGAGGTGACACATATGCCGATCGACGGACTTATGCTAAGCGCGATAGTGCGCCAGTTGTCCGATACTTTGACTGGCGGAAGGATAGACCGCATACAGCAGCCCGAGCGCGACGAGATACACATGCTTATCCGCGCAGGCGGCAAAAACCATAAGCTTCTTATGTCATCAAGCGCCAACAATGCGCGCATACATATAACACAGCAAAGCAAAAAATCGATGGAAGTTCCGCCCCAGCTTTGTACTCTTTTGAGAAAGCATATACTGAACGGCAGGGTCGTTTCCATCAGCCAGATAGGACTGGACAGAATAGCCAAAATGACCGTGGAATCCGCAGATGAGCTTGGGGATTATACCCTCAAGCATATCTATGTGGAGATCATGGGCAGGCATTCAAACATCATTTTTACAAACGATGAAGGCATCATAATCGATTCGGCAAGAAGGGTCACTGCGGATATAAGCCGCGTAAGAGAGGTTTTGCCGCACTTGAGATATGAGCTCCCCCCAGGGCAGGAAAAAATAAACGCGATAGAGTGCAGCAGGGAAGAAATAAAGGCGCAGCTGGAAATGTTCTCAAATCAGACCCTTGATAAAGCGATATTGAATTCGCTTTCGGGCGTATCACAGCAGGCTTCAAGGGAGCTCAGCTACAGATTTTTCGGCGACGAGCGCACTTCCCCAAATATCTGGAACAATCATATCGATTCCATAGCGGGCGATATCAAAAAGTTCTTTGATGAGCTCAGCGATAATATTTCTCCCGTTATCTTTGAACGGGACGGCGCCGCAGTTGATGTAAATTCCTTTGTTTATCATAGCAGACCTTTAGAGCAGCAGATACCAAAGGAAGACCCGAGCCGCGCGCTGGACGATTATTTCTACCTTCGCGATAAGAAGGAAAGGATACATCAGAAATCCTATACCATGCACAACCTGCTTGCAAACGCCCTTGAGAGATGCGAAAAGAAGCTCGGTCAGCAGCTTGAAAAGCAGCAGGAGGTCGAAAACAAGGAGCAGTACAGGATATACGGCGAGCTTATCACCGCGTCGCTTTACGCCATCAAAAAGGGCGCAAAGTCGGCAAAGCTTGTGAACTATTATGAAGAGGATATGCCCGAAATCGAAATTCCGCTGGATGAAAAGCTTTCGCCCAATCAGAACGCGCAGAAATATTTCAAGCTCTATCAAAAGGCAAAAGCGGCGCAGGCACTCCTGTATGATCAGATACGTGAGAACAGGGAAGAGATAGAGTATATTTCAGGACAGCTTGTGAACCTTGAAAACATTACCGAGGAAAACGAGCTTAACGAAATGCGCGCAGAGCTGGTAAAATTCGGCTATATCAGAAACAATCCCCAACTAAGCGGCAAAAAGAACGTGCAGAAAATTCCCGAAACAAGGCCGATGGAATATACCTCGCCTTCGGGGATAAAAATATATGTGGGAAAGAACAATACTCAGAACGACCGACTGACCTTTTCCGCCGACGGAAACGATTATTGGCTGCACACAAAGGACATCCCCGGCTCGCATGTAATAATAAGGCTGGAAGGAAAGCCTCTTGACGATCAGACCCTTGTTTATGCAGCAAGAATAGCCGCAAAGTACAGCAAGGCAAAAAATTCGTCTCAGGTGCCCGTTGATTATGTGCAAAGAAAGTACGTCAAAAAGCCCTCGGGCGCAAAGCCGGGGTTTGTGATATTCACGAACAACAAGACGCTCTATGTCGATCCGCTGGATGAAAACACCTGAAAGCAAACATAAATGCGAGGAGGCGCTCTATGGCGCAAAATGAAGTGAAAATATCATATAGGTCTTCGCCTTTTGCCTTTTATGGCGCGGGTGCGGCGTTTTTGCTGTATTCGCTGATATTCCCGATGTACGCGCTTTGGCATTATATCTTAGCAGCAGCGATTGCGGCTATGGCATATTTCCTTCTTTCAAAGCTCCTTCCCAAGGAAAAGATCGAGAAGGCGATCAAAGCGCCCGAGATCAAAACGGGCGATGAAGATGCCGACAGCATGCTAAACTCCTCAATGGAAATATTGTCTGATATAAGGAAAGCAGCAGGCGATATTGAAGATGAGGATATGAAGCGCGATATAGGTGAGATCGCCGATATTACCGACAAGATAATAGGGCAGCTCAAAAAAGAGCCGAATAAAGCCAGAGACGCAAGAAGGTTTATGGAATACTATCTGCCCACGCTCAGAAAGCTGCTGGCGGGGTACGATGATATGGAGAACCTCGGAATTTCGGGCGAAAATATCGACGAAGCCATGAGTGGCGTAAAGGAACTTTTGAAAACGATGAAGGAAGCGGCAAGGAAGCTGCTCGACAGCCTGTTTGCATCAAGATCCCTTGATATGACGAGCGATATAGCCGTGATGGAGGGAATGATGCAGCAAAAAGGGCTCATAAATGACAAGAACAAACCGACTTTTTAACAGGAGGAAAATAATATGACCGAAAATAATATCCCCACCCTGACCCTTGACCCCATGGGCGAGAACGCGACCGCTCAGGCTCCCGCAGAAGAGAAAAAGCCCGAGATCGAACCGGTTGTTGTCGATGACAGCATGCTTTCCGATAAGGAAAAGGAAGTTGTTGAGGATTTTGCAAAGAAAATCGATATCACCAATTCAAATATGGTGCTCCGGTACGGCGCAGAAGCGCAGCGCAAGATGGCGGAGTTCTCCACAGGCGCGCTTGAAAACGTGCGCACAAAGGATCTGGGCGAGATAGGCGATTCCATTTCCGACCTGATCGGTCAGCTCCGCTCCTTTGACGCTGAGGAAGAGTCCAAAGGCCTTTTCGGCTTCTTCAAAAGGACATCCAACAGGATACAGGCGCTCACCACCAAGTACAACAAGGTCGAGGATAACGTGGATAAGATCGTTTCCACCCTTGAAGGACATCAGGTGCAGCTTTTGAAGGATATCGCCATCCTCGATAAGCTCTATGAGCGCAATCTGGTAAACTTCAAAGAGCTCACCATGTATATTATCGCGGGCAAGAAGCGCCTGAGCGATGCAAGGACCAACGAGCTGCAGGCTCTGATCGATAAAGCAACGGCGTCGGGCAAGCCCGAGGACGCGCAGGAAGCCAACGATTTCTCCGCTCTTTGCGACAGGTTTGAAAAGAAGCTGCATGATCTTGAGCTTACCAGAAATGTCTCCATACAGATGGGTCCCCAGATAAGGCTGGTTCAGAACAACGACACCATGATGACCGAGAAGATCCAGTCCACTATCGTAAATACCATTCCTCTTTGGAAGAGCCAGATGGTTTTGGCGCTTGGTATGGCGCATTCCCAGCAGGCGATGCAGGCACAGAGGGATGTTACCAACATGACCAACGAGCTGCTCAAGAAGAACGCAGACGCGCTGAGAATGGGCACTGTCGAGACCGCAAAGGAAGCGGAGAGAGGCATCGTCGATATCGAGACTCTCAAATACACCAATGAGCAGCTTATCGCTACCCTTGATGAGGTAATGACCATCCAGAGCGAAGGCAGGGAAAAGCGCCGTCAGGCAGAACTCGAGATGGGCAGGATCGAGGGCGAGCTCAAGCAGAAGCTGCTGGAGATCCGCCGTTAAGCCATGAAAGTGATCAGAAACAGAGGTTTTGCCGCGCTTGTAATGGCACTGATGATAGTCGTTGGGATGTTTATCGGCACTTCAAGGTCGCTTAACCGCTTGTATGATGAGGTCGATTCCGCATTTTATGAAGGCGAGGGCGGTTTTTCGATCTCCCTTGACCTTGAAGCAAGGATCGCCTATGCAGGGAATTATCTTGTTGTTGCTCAAAGGTATCTTGACAGCTCCGACCAGGCGGTACAAGGGCTCAAAGCTGCGATTCTGGAATTGCAGGACGCAAAAACCATAAAAGAAAAATATGCGGCAAACAACGCCCTTACCATGGCCGCAGATTCGCTTACTTCAAGTCTTACGATGCCTAATATTCAGCTTTCGGATAAAGATGCGCAGTATGTGCGCTCGATCCCCGCTGATATGGCTTCGAGAAATGATACCATTGCAAGGGATCCGTATAACGATATTGCAAAGGAATACAACGATAAACGCTCGTCCTTCCCTGCAAATATTTTAGCCGATAT
>SVHB01000063.1 GCA_015056005.1 Clostridiales bacterium | reverse complement strand
CTCCTGTTCAGTCTCAATAAAGGTCTCTAATAAACCATTTGATTCTGTTTTTTCAATCGTCAATTGTTTCACCTTCAAATTCAAGTTTGTTGAACTCATTGTAACATATTAAGCAGTAAAACGACAGGGGCAAACTGCCCCTGTCAAAACTTTTACCCCGCCGCGTCCAGCATATTCTCTATAAAAATTCCGTACCCTCGTGTGGGGTCGTTTACCAAGACGTGGGTGACTGCGCCAACCAGCTTGCCATCCTGAATGATTGGGCTGCCGCTCATGCCCTGGACTATGCCGCCGGTGATGCTTAGGAGCCGGGGGTCGGTGATGCGCACGAGCATGGATTTTGTGCCATTGTCGGTGTATTTATATATCTGGACGATCTCACAGTCGTATTCGCGCATGGTCTCGCCTTCGACCGTCGATATTATCTTTGCTTCGCCCACATCCACCTCGGATCTTAAGGCTACGGGAATACCTTCCGGATAGAGCGAATAAATGCTTTCGGAATTTCCGAAAACGCCGCAGATAGTATTTTCGTAAAGCTGTGCAACCGGCGTTCCCGATTGCGAGAATGAGCCGCAGAGCTGGCCCGGCTCGCCTATCTCGCCGCGTATGACCTGCTCAATGGTGGCCTTGTATATGCTGCCGGCTCTAACGGATAAAAGGCTCCCGGTGTCAGGGTCTGTTATCGGATGCCCCAGCGCGCCCACGGTCTCGTTTCCGGGATCAAAATATGTCACAGTACCCACGCCTGCGGTCGAGTCCCTGACCCATGCGCCAAGGCGCTTTATCCCGGACTCGTCCAATACCGGCTTGATTTCAAGCTCCATCCTCTCGCCCGAACGCTCTATCGTAAGAGACAGCTTATCCCCCGCCTTTGCAACCGCTTCCGAAAGCGCTTTTGTTGTATTCACATCTATTTTATCCGCTTTAAGTACAACATCGCCCGGTCTTAACCCGCTCTGAGCCGCAGGGCTTACCTTCCCGCCTTTTGTTTCAACGTCACTCAAGCCCACCACCAGCACGCCCTTTGTTCTGAGCGTAATGCCCACAGCCATTCCACCCGGGACCAGCATCCTGTTCTCATATACGGAAACATTGATCCGCTTTACGGGAATGAGCCCTAAAAACGAGAGCGTTATTGTCGATTTTCCGCTGTCCTGAGCTTTTATGGTCAGCGTGTTTGTGCCGACATTTTCCAGCGTTTCGCTCGTATCAGAAAGCACCTGCGCGCTGCGCCCGTCCGCTTCTATCCTGCAGGGAAAAAGAAAGCTGTAGCTTTGCTCCTGACCTCTTGTCATCGATATGTTTTCCGGCATCGCCCTTATTGCCTGCACCTCAGGGCTGAAATTCACCGCCAAAACAAGCGCGCTCAGGAGCCAGCCCGCAGCCCTTTTTATCCTCACACGCCTTTTTTCACCCATCAAAAAAACCGCCTCCGGCAAAATCAATTCTGAATTAATTTGCCCGAAAAAGCGGTTTTTAAGTATGGAATAATATGATGGGAAATCAGGTCAAAAAAGCTTATTTAATGGTTCTGATAGAGTTCAGCACGCAAAGCAGCGCAACGCCGACATCCGCAAACACGGCAAGCCACATCGAAGTTATGCCCATTGCGGACAGTAGGAGGATCAAAACCTTTATCAAAAGCGCAAAAGCGATATTCTGCTTAACTATGCGCCCTGTTTTCCTCGCGATCCTTATCGCATCTGCGATCCTTTGAGGATTGTCGTCCATCAGCACCATATCGGCGGCCTCAAGCGCAGCGTCGCTGCCAAGAGCACCCATTGCGATGCCAACATCCGCTCTTGCGATAACGGGCGCGTCGTTAATGCCGTCGCCGGCATAAGCGCATTTTCCCAAGCCGGCTTTCATGATATTTTCAAGAGCATCAAGCTTATTCTGGGGCAAAAGTTCAAATAGGACGTTATCTATTCCCAGTTCGCCCGCAGCCTGTCTTGCTGCCTGCTCATTATCGCCGGTGAGCATGTGCACGCTTTTTATCCCAAGCGATTTAAGCTCGCTCACGGCTTTGCCCGCGTCGGTCTTTACGATATCGGATATCACTATAACGCCTGCGAAAACTCCGTCTATCGCAACCAGCACATCGCTGCCGCCGCTCGCCTCATATTCGAAGGCAACACCCTGCTCTTCTAAAAGTCTTCTGCCGCCGCAGAGCACTTTTTTACCCGAAACTACAGCGCTTACACCAAAGCCGGGGCGCTCGTTTACGCTTTGCGCCGCCTCGTACTCCCCACAAGCTGCCGTTATGCTCTTAGCGATCGGGTGTGAAGACGCACTCTCCGCGCAGGCTGCATAATAAAGCACCTGCTCTTCAGTAAAACCGTTTGCACATTTAATGCTTCTAACGGCAAATTCGCCCTTGGTGAGCGTTCCCGTCTTATCAAAAACAATATCTGTAATATTCGTGAGGGCATCCAGATATCCCGCGCCTTTTATCAGCACGCCGCTTTTTGAGGCTTTTCCAATGCCGCCGAAATACGAAAGCGGAACGGATATAACTATCGCGCACGGGCAAGATACTACGAGGAAGGTCAGCGCGCGCTCGATCCATACGCTCCATTGCCCTGTGATCAGTGAAGGAATCACAGCCAGCAGTATCGCAGCCGCTGTTACGATCGGGGTATAATACCTTGAAAATTTGGTAATGAATTTCTCCGTCGGAGCTTTTTTGGCAGAAGCTCCTTCGATGAGAGAAAGCACCCTGTCCGCCATGGAATCGCCGGCAAGCTTGTTGACTTTTACCCTTATGATCCCGTTTTGGTTCACGCAGCCGGAAAGAACCTGATCGCCTTCAGCAATGCGCCTTGGGACGCTCTCGCCCGTCAGCGCACTTGTATCAAGGAAGGATTCTCCGAAAACACATTCGCCGTCCAGCGGCACTCTCTCAAAGGGATTTATGACGATCGTTTCGCCAATTTCAACCTCATCGGGGCTTAAAGACACAATGCTGCCGCCTCTTATCACGTTTGCATGGTCTGCGCGAATATTTGTAAGGTCGGCGATGGATCTTCTCGAACGGGCAACCGCCTTATCCTGGAAATACTCGCCCACCTGATAAAGTCCCATGACCGCACAGGCTTCGGCGTATTCGCCAAGCAGCATCGCGCCCACAGAGGCTACTGTCATGAGGAAGTTTTCATCAAACACCCTGCCCTTGAAAATACCGCGCACAGCCGAGATTATTATATCCGCACCGAATATCAGATATGCGCATACAAACAGCAGCACGCGCAGGATACCGCCCGAGAAAACAGGCATAAAGGTCAGAGCGCACAGCAACAATCCCAAAGAAAGCCTTATAAGAAGCTTTTTCCCGGAATTTTCGCCGTGATCATGCGAATGACCGTGATCATGCCCGCAAGCACAAAGCTCATCATGTTCATGATTGTGGTGGTGGTCGTGTCCACAGTCGCAGTCATGATCATGGTGGTGTTCATGTCCGCAGTCGCAGTCATGGTCGTGATGATGTTCATGCCCGCAGCCGCAGTCATGGTCATGTTGATGATCATGTTCATGCTCATTGTGCTCATGATGGACTTGCTTTTTTATATGCGAACAGATCGCACTGACCTTAACATCGGGCTCAAGGTCGTTTACGATCTTCCTGATCTTTGAAAAAAGCTCATCACATTCAAGCTCGGATTCCATAATAAGCTTAGACACCGCAAAATTAAGCTCTGCTTCTTGTACACCCGCAAGCTTCTTCGCTTTATCTTCGATCTTACCGGCGCAGTGTGCGCAATTCAGCCCTTTCAGAAGATATATGTGCTGCATGGTCGTCCTCCGAAATGTTATTCGTTCAGGTGGTCGATACCCTTTTCAAGGATATCCCTTATATGGTCGTCATCAAGGGAATAGAATATATTTTTGCCGTCGCGGCGATAACGCACGATTTTTGAATCTCTGAGCACCTTTAACTGATGGCTTATCGCGGATTTGGTCATTCCAAGCGCTTCTGCAAGATCGCATACGCAAAGCTCACACCTGTCGAGCGCCCAAAGGATCCTCAGTCTTGTGCTGTCGCCGAACACTTTGAAAAAATCGGCAAGTTCATAAACATCCTCATCGCTTGGCATACTGTGACGGACCTGATTTACGATCTCGCCATGCACATCCTCGCACTCACACATTGGCATTTCGAATCTATCAAACATGCTGCCGCCTCCGCATCAAACAGTTGAACAACCGTTCATTTATATGATTTTATTATAGTTGAACACTTGTTCAACTGTCAATACTTTATCGTAATTTCGCAAATTTTGTCGACAAACAGACATAAAAAAAACCATCCGTTTGCACAGATGGTTTTTATGAATGTGTTTAACCCTTGATAGAACCGATCATAACGCCCTTTACGAAGTACTTCTGAATGAAGGGGTATACGCAAAGGATGGGAGCGGTTGCAACGATGATAACTGCATACTGAACGAGTTCGCGAGCCATGAAGACGATATCGGCGTCGCCGGTTGCCTGCATGTTAGCGTCGGTCATTTCAGTCATGTTGTTCATGATCAGGATCTGCCTGAGGAACATCTGCAGGGGCCATTTGTCGTTGGAACGCAGATAGATCAGAGCGTTGAACCATGCATTCCAGTGACCGACGGCGTAGTACAGAGTAAGAACAGCCATGGTAGCTTTGGTCAGAGGCATTGCGATCTTGATAAAGATCGTAAAGTCGTTTGCACCGTCAAGCTTAGCTGATTCAATAAGACCATCGGGGAGACCTGCCATAGCGGTACGGCAGATGATCATGTTATAAGTGGTAACGAGGCCGGGGATGATCAGAGCCCAACGGCTGTCATACAGGCCAAGGTTCTTAACTACGAGGTAAGTGGGGATCATACCGCCGCCGAAGAACATGGTGAAGGTGATCATCGCCATGATAACATTGCGCCAGATGTAATCCTTTCTGGAAAGAACGTAACCGGCAATACCGGTGAAGAATACGTTCAGAACAGTACCGACTACAACGTAGAAGATGGTATTCTTATAACCGATAAGAATGTTGCTGTTCTGGAAGGTCAGCTGATAACCCATGGTGGTTGCGGGAAGGAGCGGACCAAACATAATGCCCGAATGCTTCATCAGAGTGATAGGATCCGAGAATGAGCAGAACAAAACATGCAGGAGAGGATACAGACAGATAAGGGTGATGATACCGAGGAAAGTATAGTTGAATATATCAAAAATTATTTCACCGGTAGACTTCTTGATCTTAGTTCCTTTGTTGAACTTAACTGCTTTTGCTGACACTATTCTCACCTACCTTAGAACAAGCTGGTTTCGGAAACGATACTGCTTATCTTGTTGGTTACCATGATAAGAGTAAAGTTGATTATGGAGTTAAACAGACCGACTGCGGAGCTGAAGGAATAGTCAGCATCCAGAATACCACGGCGGTAAACGTAGGTCGAAATAACATCCGAAGTTTCATAAATAGAGGAGTTGTACAGAAGGATTATCTTGTCGGAACCTACGGAGAACAAGCTGCCCATTCTGAGGATGAACAGAATGATGATGGTAGGTGCAAGGCTGGGAATGGTGATGCTCATCGCCTGCTGGAATCTGCCGGCGCCATCGATGGTAGCAGCCTCGTACATTTCCTGGTCAATGCCGGAAATAGCGGCAAGATAAATGATGGAGTTATAACCGAGCTGCTGCCACATACCGGAAATAACGTAAATCGAACGGAAGTACTGAGGTTCCTGCAGCATTGTAACTCTTTGACCGCCGAACATGGCAATGAAATCGTTTATTACGCCGTCCGATCTGGTGAACTGCCTGATCATACCGCACATAACAACGGTGGAAATGAAGTAAGGCAGATAAGTCAGGGTCTGAACGATCTTCTTATAACCAGTAACCTTGATCTCATTGAGCAGAATAGCAAAAATGATAGGTGCAGGGAAACCGAAAATAAGAGTATAGAGGGAGATCAGAATGGTATTTCTGATAAGACGTACAAAATAGAAGCTCTGGAAAAAGTCGATAAAGTGCTTGAAGCCGACCCATTCACTGCCCCAGTAGCCAAGAGACGGTCTATAATCCTTAAACGCGATCTGCAGGCCATAAAGAGGACCGTAATGGAAAATAATATAGAAGGCAACTATGGGCAGAATCATAAAGGTGAGCATGTAATTCTGCCTGAAGTCCTTCTTGATATTACGCCAAGTGAACTTTCTGTAGGACTTTTTCATGGGCATTGCCCCTGAAGCCTGCTGAGTGCTCATTCTCTTTTCACATCCTGTAACTATATTTTGGTTCTCTTTAAGGAAGGGCCGGGGAAATCCCCCGGCCCTGAGGATCAGCAATTAGCGAGCGTTGAATCTTTCAAGAGCAGCCTGCTGGTTAGCAATTGCCTTGTCGATGCCCATGCCCTTGATGGTCTCAAGGTACTCGTCAAACTGAGCTTCGATATCAGCGGTGCCGCGGATGAAAGCAACGATCATTTCGTTGCGGTATGCTTCGATGTCAGCCATGATGGAAGCGTTCTCAGAACCTTCTTCGGTGGTCAGGGTGACAGGGGGCATTCTCATTTCGCCGGACTGGCTTTCCCAAAGGATACGCATCTCTTCGAGGTCAGCCATGAAGCGGCGGGGGTTGGAACGACGGTCAGACTTGAGGTAGCAGCCGTTGTGCAGACGGATAACACTGTTGTAGGAATCCCACAGAGCATGGTTGTTATCGCTGTAGAGTTCAACATACTGGCATTCGCCGAGCTCGTTGAAGCCGTAGTAGGTCTCGCCTTCGCGGCCGAAGTTCATGGTCAGGTAACCATCAGTGGTGTAGCCCCAGTCGAGCCAACGGGTTGCCTCTTCGGGATGTTCGCAAGCGGTGGTTACGAGAGTGAAGTTAGAACGCAGCCAGTTGTTCTGATAGGACCACTTGACGGGTTCGGAATCTTCGGTGAGCCTGGGAGAGACGCCGCCGGTCCAGGTCTTGTAGCCGGCGTTCTTCATCTTCAGGGTGTCGCCGGTGCCGTCCTGCCAGAAGCAGCCGGCCTTGCCGTTCATGTAAATGGTCTGAGCCTGAGTGGAGTCCATGGAGGAGAAGTCTTCATGGAGGTAACCTGCATCATACCAGCTCTTCATGAGGATGAGGTAATCCTTAAGTGCGGGTTCTGCGAAGCCGTACTTAACAACGCCGTCTTCCTGATAGAAACCGGGGGCGATACCGTAGGCGGTGATAACGGAACCTGCGGTGGTGTTGAAGCCCTGGTTACCGGAGTTGTTGCCCCAGATCAGGAGAGGAGTGCACTCGGGATCCATTGCCTTGAACGCTGCGAAAGCTTCGGTCCAGTCATCAATGGTCTCGGGAACATCCAGGTTGCAAGCCTCAAGGTACTCGGTGTTCCACTGAACGCCGGTCCAGGGGTTTTCGATGCAGGGATCGGTATCCATACCGCCGTTAGCGGTGGTATCGGAGGAAACCATTGCGAAGCCGCGGAAGTAACCGCCGTCGGTGAAAGCTTCCTTACGAACACGATCATTCAGAGCAACGATCTCGGTGTAAGCGGGAGCGAACTTCTTAACGAGTTCGTTCATGTTGAGGAAGTAGCCGTCGTCGATACCGGCGTCGATGCCTTCCTTGTAGTAGGATTCAACGGACTCGATGATGTCAGGCAGCTCGCCGCCGGCGATCATGAGGTTGAAGGATTCCTGCTCGGAGCCTACAGGGGGATGGTTGAATTCAATCTGAACACCGGTCTTTTCAGCTCTTACCTGATAAGCTACGTTTTCAGCATAAGAGTTGATGTAGTTAAGAGCGGTGGAGCCGATGGGTACCCAATAGGTGAAGGTCAGATTGCCTTCGATGGGGTAAACACCTGCGAGCTCGTCGAGAACGTCTGCTGCACCAGCAACAACGTCTTCAGCTGCGGACATTGCGCCGGTGGTGGCAGAGCCGGTGTCGGCAGTGCCGGTGGTGGCGCCGGTGTCAGCAGATCCGGTGGAACCGGTGTCAGCGGGCTTGGAGCAGCCTGCCAGGAGACCGGCCAGCATTGATACCAGCACGAGAGCCAGGATCAATAAACGGGTCTTTTTCATTGATTTGTCCTCCTATTTTTATTATCAATGCGATCATTCGCATCAAATACAAAAATAAAAAACATAATAATCGGATATTTGATAATCCGTTATCAATCAAAATTGAACTGCCATTAAATATGCTTGTGTTCGTTTCTGTAACGATATATTAACATAACTTTTGTTTTGGGTCAATACTATTTTTTGCAATATTGCAAAGTTTAAGCACTATATATTTAAAAGTTGCTGTTTTTTATTTTCCACATGTTATTCTTGTTGCGGATTTTTCGTTCATAAATCGTTCATTTTGTTAATATATTCACCATTTTACCCATTTTCAGCTAATATGTTAAGCAATTTATACAAATTTGCGTCAAAAAGGCTTTAATCAAACAGCAAGTTTTCATATGTTTTTGTTTTTTCAAGTCTTCTTTTGCGCCAATAAACCGCCTTTTGTATCCTCGCCTATCTTTGATATCCCGGTCATATTCATTGTGTTTCTTGCGTGCAAATCACCATCTTTAAGCATTCAATCAATCGTTTTTTCATTAAATCCTCTGTTTTCATTCAAAAAACAAAGACCTCCGGGTATTCCCGAAGGTCATAAATGCAATATTAAAGCTGTGCTTCCATCACATAGTCGTCCATCACATATCCGTGACCGATATCGTTCACTTCATCGGCGACTACCTTAAAGCCGAGCGCTTTATATGCGGCAATGGAATCCGAATTATATTTGTTTACGTTGAGCCTTATCTTATCCACACCGCTTTCACGGGCTAATTTTACCACGTTTTCAAGCATTTTTCTGGACAGCCCCTTCTTGCGGTGGGGTGCAAGGATATAGAGCTTGCTCAGGTAAACATGATCGGGATAGAGCTTATACGCGCTGTATCCGCCGATCTCCTCGCCCGCCATCAGAAGATCATATATATACCCTTCTGCCATCTGACCACGCACGGCGTGGGGCGACTGGAACTTGTCGAGCATATAGGTGATCTGCTGCGGCACAAGTATGGACGAATAGCGCTCGTGCCAGACTATATCGGCAGCGCTGCAGATGGGCCTGATATCGCTCTCCACGGCGCGCCTTAGGGTATAATCGACCTCTTTGGGATCAAAGGGCTCTCTGAGCTTTATCATGACGTTGAACATGCTCTCGCCCGCGTCGCTCTCGCCTTTTGCAAGCACGGTATCGCCGTTTCGATCGATCTTTATGTGCAAAGGCTGTGCAAGCTTCACCTCGCGGTGATAGTCGATCTGTATTGTGTCGATGCGCTCGTCGATCTGCCCCAGAGCGTCGGTCACGTAGGCAGCATATTTGCAGTGATTGACATGACCGTTTACGTCAAGATCGCTCAAAGCAGGACAAACCAAAGTCTGTTCTTGGCAATTTTCGCTGTCGGGGCATTTTACCAGCCTGTCATCGAAGACTCTTATGCCGCAGTATTTGATATTTTGGGGGTAAACGTCCTTTACGGGCATCAGCCTTCTTCTTGTTGAGTGCATAAGCACCCACTGCGCGCTTGCACCGGCTATCATTCTGCCCTTCATATCTTCCATTATATATTCGCGCTGAAAGCCGACCTTTTCGGGAGCAAGAGGCCATGTGCGAACCTTTACCTGCTGATAAAGCCCTACCCTGTTGAGGAACTTAATCTTGAATTTGGCTATTACCCACATCAGTTCCCGCTCGATCATTGGCTTGAACCCCACGCCAAGCTTTTCGGCATGCTCGCCTGCGGCTGCCTGGAATATATCCATTATGCACGCAGGGCGCAGCTCCATCCTGCTGTCAAAATCGGTAAGCCTTAAAGTATATGTTTTTTCAAAGATCTCTTCCAATTCAATAACACTCCAATCTTTACCATATTATACCTCTGTTTGAGAATAAATGCAAAGAACACGCATATTTGTTCATCAAAAGTTATAATTTACCGAACAAAAAGACAGCGCCGAAGCGCTGTCTCATTATTATCCTTTGAACATGACCGGCAGGAAATGAGGATTGCGCAGCCCGTCGATAAGGTTTTTGAACCCTTCTTTATCGAATTTTTCTCCGCTGCACATAACTTCAAATGTTATACCGTGATAAGTAAGAAGGTAACCTGTTGCGATGAAGTCATTTTTCAGATAAAACCTTCTTCGGTCCTCCCTCTGCTTCGCGTTTTCGGCGCTGCTGTCCAGAACCTCCATATCCACAACGATCTGACTTCCGGGATAGATCATCAAAAGCTCTTTCAGAATTTTTCCTCCGTAGCCCTTTGATCTGAACTCTTTCTTTACAGCAAGATAAAAAAGGTATGATGTATTTTCTTTTCTCGAAACGGCGGCAAAGCCAACGAACTCTTCATCGTAAAACGCCATGATCTCCAGCCTGCCCGATCTGCACATCTCAAGCATTCTGGGAAGCGGTATACGCTCATCCTCAGGGAACGCCTCGATGTTCAGCTTATCCAGCTGATCCATATCCTTAAAACGATCAGTTACTTTCACAAATTTCATTTTTCTCTTCCTTTTTGCCGCTCAAAAGAACCTTCTTTATGTAGATAAGGATAATGATAGTCAGCACCATCGCAAAAGCGGACATTATCTGCTGAGCATATACAGTCATCCCAAACACCTGATTGCCGTTTGCCTGCATGATATCTATTATGGGGCTTACTGCAAGAGTGGTCAAAAACCCGGTTATGCCCGACATGGAGGTGGTAAACGCAACCGCGTCCGCCCTTGATTCCACGGGAGCATAATCGTAGATAAGGTTCGTCATGGAGCTGCCGATACCCGCAATGCCCACCTGATGTAGTATTGTGTAGATCGCAAACATCCATTTGCCTAAGCCCGGTCCCGCCATGCAGACAAAGCCGAAGCTTATGGCAATTATCAGGAAGCATTTGCTTATCATCTTTGCAAAAGAGTGCTTATCGGCATAAGCGCCCCAGAACCTTGATACCAGAATTCTTGCTATACTGGCAACGATAGTGAGCACGGAAACAAGCTTTAAGCTGTACCCAAGCTCTTTTATCTGGAAAGTAGCATAAAAGGGTATGGCAACATACTGCGCCACATTCCAAAGCACGAAAAGAAGCGCTACCTGCAAAACGCGTTTGTTGCTGAACACCGCTTTCATACCGGCTTTAAGATCTCTGTTGGGTACCTGTGCGGTCTTGGGCTCGATCATGCCGTTCATCGAGACCATGTTCAAGACCAAAAGCACCGCAAGAGTGCCTGCAAGGATAAGGAAGCAGGTGGTAAGGTCGTTCGCGTCGCGGTATTTATCCACTATCGCGCCCATCACGTATGTAAATATCATACCCACAATGAGCGAGAATATCTCGTTCGTGGCAGCAAACCTGCCCCTGCGTCCGGGATCGAGCAGCGACATCATCCACATTGTACGCTTTGGAGATACGATATTGGGAAGGAATCTTGCCACTATCAAAACGATCATGAACACAGCTATCCTGATATCGCTTTTCATAGGAATGAAGGGCAGCACATACAGCGACATCATCATGACCAGATGGATGAAATGCATCACCATCGACATTTTCTTGGCGCTGCCGCGCCTTATAAACACCGAAAGCAGCTGAAACAGGCAGGCAAGAGACGTGATAGAGGATATTATGGCTGTTTTGCTGTCCGATATGCCGATAGAATCGGTCAGCGTTGCAAAGAAAGTGCCGCTTAAAAGTATTGCGCTCAGATATTCAAAAGCGCAGAAAATGATATACATGCCGCGGCTTTTTTCCATAGGATCAAGATTCTTTAGTCTTTGCATGGGTAACCTCAAAGCAAGTTGCTTGTAAACATCAATTACAGCATCACTAATATACTCCCGACATAAATATTTTGCAATGTTATTTTGTCATTTTATATTGTAAAATCTGCTGAAATCAGCATAAAAAAAACGCCCTTCGGCGCTCTGACTTCCCATAAAAAAGAAATGACCCTTGACTTCGGCTTCTCATTTTTGCTTCAGTCAAGGGTCATTCCTCTTCTTTCTTGGTATCTAACATCATATTGTTTACCTCTCTTTCTTTTATTCGAGCTCCCCTGATCCCTTGGAGCTCCAGGCTTCTTACCTTTTCATTGGTATCACCCTTTCTGACTATAATATAGCATAGGGGGTGGGTATTTGCAAGTCGGAATGTTGCACAAAGTTATTATTTTCATATTGTACATATAGGAGAATTTAATTAGTTACATAATATTACTGTTGATTTCACTCCCAGACCTGTGTTATACTTAAAATGTTGGGCGACCTTTTCAGGCCGCCCTTTTATTTTATTTCGATGCACTTCAAATATCTTCCCTCACCGGTAAGACGCGCTGGTCTGCGTACAAATCCTTTTTTGACCAATTCTTCGTTGATTTTTCCAAACAGTATGTGATATAACTCATTTGCGATCTCAAGGCTGTTCACCCCATATAAAGCAGATCTTAGCATAACATTTGACGAAGCTTTGAAAAGCGCATCCTTTATCTTACTTCCTATCGATCCCTCGGTTATTCTATAAATATTTTCTATGCAATTCCTTGTCTGCTTATCATATATCGGAACACAGATCTTTCCATTCTCGGTATAACCGAATATTTCCAATAAATGATTCACATCCTCATCACAATTTCCTGTTTCACACAACCTAACCGCTTGATTCAGAACATACTTTTTGTTGAGCTTTCGGTTGTTCTTCAGCAATAAATATGCTTCCTCAAAGTACTTATCGGCATTATTTTGTTCGACACATTTATAAAACCTGAAAACATCATTTCTTATACCGTCCGAATCGCCAAATGACTGCAAAGAAATCCGACCGTCAGTAAATCTGTTGTACGAACAAAGCAGCAAATCCGAAAGCCTGTTCAGCTCCTCGCAATCTTCATAGATCACATTCAAATAGTCCAATCCGCTATTATGAATTCTGGAAGCTGCAATAACGCCTTCCCTTTCCAACATTTGGAAGAAATATCCGTCAAAAATCATACCACAAAGTATGTGATACAGGTTCGTCTTTACATCAAATCCGTTTGCGGCCTTCAAGCACTCGTCATATAAAAGCTGCTTGTGATCGGCTAACGCAAGAGCAATTTCCCTGACATTTTCATCAAAACAAGTATTTAATACCTGTGCATCCTCTTTCAGTAATATCGGACAATCGAATTTTACATTGCCGCTTTCGACCCGCAATATACCCAGATGTACCATACGATCTATCATTGCATTCCCAAATCTATATGACAGTTCTTCATAGGAAGTAAATTCTTCATCCATATCGGCAATAAAGCTCAGCACATTGTCAAATTCACTTGCTTCAATATTACGAGGATCACCATATACAGCTTTAACATCCTGCGTATCATAATTGTCAAATAAAAAATACTTAAATTTGCGCATTTTATCCTATTTTTCTCTCAGGCGATGATCCGCTTTCTGTATCCGATTTAACTATTACCTTTGTATTTCTCAGCAGCGAATATACCTCGCCGTTAGCGACGATCAAATGATCGATAAAGTTAATGCCGAGCACGCTCAGCGCATTTTCGATGTCTTTAGTAGCACTTATGTCTTCAGCCGATGGGGTCACAATCCCGGATGGGTGATTATGCGCAAGGATCACGTTTGCAGCGCCGTTTAAGATCGCGCTTCTGCATATACTCTGCACGGAAAAGCTGACTTCACTCCCCCTTTCGCTGCCAACCTCATCGCATCTGAGCATCGTACCTGTGTCGTTCAGAGATAATACCAGCAATGTCTCATTTGTAAGGCCGTTCAATCTCTTCAGGCAATACCTTGCCGCATTGCTGATGGTTGACTGCGCCGCGGGTTCTTCCTCAATCCTCTGCTTTTCCACGTACTGCATTATGTCTTCCACGAGCCCCAGCATGGTGGCGCTCGTTTCTCCCATACCTTTTACCTGCGCAAGCAGCTTCCTGTCTGCTCTGAGTACTTTGCTCAGGCTTCCGAATATGTCAAGCAGGTCATGCGCTAAGGGATTAACATTCTTCTGCGGTATTGCGTACATCAAAAGCAGCTCTAATATTTCATGCTCCGCAAAACCTTCCAGGCCGTTTTCCATATACCGCTTTTTCATCCTGCCCCTGTGCCCCGCATGCACGTTCTGAGGCTTTTCGTCAGCTGCCTGTCTTTTCTTTTCGTCCGCAGTTGACATGCGCATCACCCTTCTTTATCTTTGCTCTTTCATATAATATATAATAGTAGTATTTATGCATCAACGCAATATCTTCTTTTCAAATTTGTCAATACATTGTCTTGCACAGATTCACAGCGTCACAGCATCTTCAACAACAAAAAAACAACCCCGTATCAGTTGATACGGGGTTATCATTGGGATCCGGCGGCGACATATTTTCCCGGGAGGAAGCCTCCAAGTATCGTCTGCGCTAAAGAGCTTAACTTCTGTG
>SVHB01000003.1 GCA_015056005.1 Clostridiales bacterium | reverse complement strand
CCAGCTTCATACCCGTATAGGCGATTTTGCCCGTATATTCCCTTCTTCCCTGCTCCATTGCAGCCGAAATCGCCGGGACAAGGCTTATGGAAAGGGAAAGAGAAATGACTGCGGGCATATTGACGATAGAGGTCACCATGCCGTTGAGAATGCCAAAGGTAGAGGTTGCAGCTTTTGCTTCATAGCCGATGGAAACCAGCCTGTTTATGACTGTCATTGTGTCGGTCAGCGACACAAGCGGCATTATCGATGCGCCCAAAGTCACGGGAAGCGCGATCTTTACAAGATCGACCAGAACCGGCTTTGAATCAAATTTTGAAGGTCTTATGGGTTTGCCGCTGATATGCGCCCTGTAGCTGCCGTATATGAACACCAGCGCGCAGGCCTCGCACAATGTCACGCCAAGCACTGCTCCCGCAGCTCCGTAAAGCGCGCCCTTGGGATACCAGAGTATCGCAAGTCCGAAGCCGAACACAAGCCTTCCTATCTGCTCGATTATCTGCGATATGGCAGAGGGGGTCATCATCTGCTTGCCCTGAAAATATCCTCTGTAGGCAGAGAGCATGCAGACTATGAACAGCGATGGGGCAAGCATCACAAATCCGAGCGCCGCATCAGGATTGCCCGCACCCTGAGCCAAAGGCTTTGCAAACACAGCCATGAGCACTGTGGTGAGCGTACCCGTTACCACAAGTATGCGCTTTGCGACCGAGAACACGCGCCTTGTGCCCTCTTCATCGCCGCTTGCCTCGCACTTGCTCACGAGCTTTGATATCGCAGTAGGTATGCCCGCGGTGGATATTACCAGCAAAAATGCATAAAACGAATAGGGTATCTGGTATATGCCAAGCCCCTGAGGGCCGATCAGCTCATTTAACCATACCCTATAAAACGCGCCTATGATCTTTCCCAAAAGGCCCGCCACGGCAAGTATCGCCGCGCCGCCCACAAATGATCTTGCTTTCGAAGACATTTCTACTCCAAAACTATTATTTCATCTTTATCTGATCTATTGCTTCCTTCAAACGATTCAGCTGCGCCTGAGCGTCGCAGAAGAACCCAAGGCCGTCGCCTGGCATAGGAAGCGGCTGACCTATTGCGACCTGACCGCCGTGGTAATCGCTGCCGCCAGTTATCACAAGCCCATGCTTGTTGGCAACGCGCCTGTACATGCAGGCCTTTTCCCTGTCATGCGAGGGGTGATGGCACTCAAGTCCCACAAGCCCCAGCTTTTTCATATATATCACAAGCTTTTCAACGCTCTTTAAGTCCTGCCTGAGCAGCGCAGGATGCGCAAGCACAGGTGCGCCCTTTGCTGCGTTGATAGTCTTGATCGCCTCTTCTATCGAGACCTTTTCTCTTGTAACAAAGGTGGGCGCGCCGGGGACAAGATACCTTGCAAACGCGTCCCTCAGATCGCTTGCATAACCAAGCCTTACAAGAGCACGCCCAAGGTGAGGTCTTCCCACAGCGTTTTCGTTGTTGCCGGCCTCGGTCACAACGTCTTCATAAGAAATCTTTACGCCGCGCTCGTTCAGGTTATGAATGAATTGCTCCATCCTGAGCGCTCTTGCCTTTCTCATCCTTGAAAAAAGCGCCTGAAGCTCATCGCAGCCCTCGTCAACACCGTAGCCGAGGATATGCATCTCCGGGCTTCCGCCCGCGCTTATCTCGCATGCGCCGATAAACTCCATATTAAGGCACATCGCCTGCTTTCTTGCTTCCGGAAGCCCCGCCAAAGTGTCGTGGTCAGCAAGCGCGACAGTCTTGAATCCCAGCGAATGGGCGAACTTCATAAGCTCCTTCGGGCTTAGCTGTCCGTCGGAGGCAGTTGAGTGCATATGAAGGTCAATAGTGGGCGCGATCATAATACATCTTCCTTTTCGTCCATCGCATGTAATCAACCGAAAACCGGCGGGGTATCCCCCGCCGATGTATCGAAACCGAAATATTATCAGTGAGTAGTTTTTTCGTCGTCCTGAGTATCAGAAGCTTCTTTGGCTTCGCCGTCTTCTTTCACCGGTTCGGCTTTGGTATCCGCCTCGTCTGCCGATTCGGGCTCATTTGCCTGTTCGGGTTCGGCTTTAGGCTCCTGAGACTTTCTGCCTGTGGTGATGTCGGGAGTCTTATCCCACTCCTCGTGGTTTACGGGCGGGAAGCCCATGATCTCAAGCAGCTCCTTGTATTCGATCTTCTCGTTTTCGATCAGGCATTTTGCGATCTCATCGAGCTTATCGGAATACTTGGTGAGCACTTCCATAGCTGTATTGTAGCCTTCGTCAAGGATCTTCTTGACCTCAAGGTCGACCTTGGCTGCAAGCTCTTCCGAAAGGTTGTTGGCGTGACCGAATTCCTTGCCGAGGAATATCTCCTGATTGCCGCCAAGGAAAATAGTGCCGATCTCGTCGGACATGCCGTACTGAGTGACCATACCCCTTGCGATATTGGTGGCTTCCTTTATATCGGAAGAAGCGCCTGTGGAGATATCGCCCATCTTGATGGCTTCGGCAACTCTGCCGCCCATGTATTCGGCAATACGGTCCTTGAGCTTGTTTTTGGAAACATAGCTGGTATCCTCGCTGGGCAGGGACATGGTATAACCTCCGGCCTGACCGCGGGGGATGATGGAAATTTCATGAACCTTATCGGAATGCTCCATCATATAAGCGACGAGCGCATGACCGCCCTCGTGATAAGCCACGAGCTTTTTATCCTTTTCGGTGATAACTCTGCTCTTCTTTTCGGGACCGATAATGACTCTGGTGATGGAATCTTCGATCTCAGCCATGCCGATCTTATCCTTGTTCCTGCGAACCGCAAGGATCGCGGACTCGTTCAGTATGTTTTCAAGATCGGCGGGGGTGAAGTAGGGAGTGCGCTTGGCAACCTCATGCATGGAAACATCCTCGTCCATGGGTTTGCCCTTGGCATGTACTTCAAGCACTGCTTCCCTGCCCTTGATATCGGGCAGATGCACGGGGATCTGTCTGTCAAAACGACCGGGACGCAGAAGCGCGGGGTCAAGTATGTCGGGGCGGTTGGTCGCAGCTATCACGATAACGCCCTGGTTGATGGCAAAACCGTCCATTTCGACAAGCAGCTGGTTCAGAGTCTGCTCTCTTTCGTCGTGACCGCCGCCAAGGCCTGCGCCTCTTTGACGACCGACCGCGTCGATCTCGTCTATAAAGACGATAGCGGGAGAGTTTTTCTTTGCCTGTTCAAACAGATCACGGACGCGGCTTGCGCCGACGCCGACGAACATCTCAACAAAATCGGAGCCTGAGATGGAGAAGAAGGGCACGCCCGCTTCGCCTGCGACAGCCTTTGCAAGGTAGGTCTTACCGGTGCCGGGAGGGCCTACGAGCAAAACGCCCTTGGGGATGCGCGCGCCAAGCTCGATATACTTCTTGGGACGCTTTAAGAAGTCGACTATCTCGACCAGTTCTTCCTTTTCCTCATCGGCGCCCGCTACCATCGCAAAGGTGACCTTGGGCATATTGTCGCCCTGAACCCTTGCCCTGCTTTTGCCAAAGGACATGACCTTGTTGTTGCCGCCCTGCTGAGAGCGCATGAACATAAACCATATCACGCCAAAGAGCAGCACGGTTATGAGCATGGGGATATAGGTCAGCCACCACGGGGTGGAAGGCAGGGGGCTGTTGGATAAGGTGAAATGATAATCGGCGCTGGATATCTCGTCTGCAGGTACGCCATCAAGCTTTGCGGTGATGATCCTCAGATCATCGTGCAGCGTAGTCAGCGAATTTATGATATCAACTGTAAAATCATACCTTATCGGGAAATCGGCAGCGGGGATCTCGGAATCCTTGTACAGACCTACCGCAACGTATTCGGTGATATTTACTTCTTCTATTTTGTCCTGCTCGACAAGTTCAAGGAACTCAGCATATTTGAGATCGTCGATGGTGTCCACGGGAGCTCCGGAGAGCATGGTGGAAAGAACGATGACCGCAAAGAGCAGTATCATGAACACGCCGGGGCCTTTTAAAAATTTCTTCAAGCGAAAAAGTCCTCCGTATTATCTTGGGAAATACAATTATGATGCATTATCTCCATGATAATGCACTATCAATTATTTTACCACAAAACAAGCGGTTTTTGCAATTATGTTTTATCGCAAGTTTTGTTAATTATTGGTAAACCTCTTTTTTCAGCACGCACACCTCGGGCAGATTGCGGTATTTTTCGTCGTAATCAAGGCCATAGCCGACAACGAATTCGTCCGGGATCACAAAGCCGCAGTAATCGGGCTTTAAGTCGACCTTGCGCCTTGCGGGCTTGTCAAGCAGGGTGATAATCTTAACCGAGGCTGCGCCGCGGTCGGCAAAATTTCTGGAAAGATAGGAAAGGGTAAGACCGGAATCGATAATGTCCTCAACAAAGAGCACATGCTTTCCCTGAACGGGAGAATCCGCATCCTTCAAAAGGCGAACGACGCCCGAAGACTTGGTTGAGCTTCCGTAGCTTGAGGTAGAGATAAAATCGCAGGCAACCGGCATATTGATCCTCTTAAAAAGCTCCGAAAAGAACACAACGGAACCCTTGAGCACGCAGATCATGACCAGATCTTTGCCATTGTAATCCTCGGTGATCTTTGCCGCAAGCTCGTCAAGACGGCTGTTAAGCTCCTCTTCGCTCACCAGCACGCGGTCGATATCGTTTTTCATCCAATCCATTTTGCTCATTTTTTGCCCACTCCTTATTTATATGTTAGTTATCCTTTTGTATTATCATAGCTGCTCTTTTGGTATCCTTATCGATCGCGCATTTACCCGATGCGCAAACGCCCTTTACCCAGATCAAAGTATCTCCGGCAGTAAATATCGGTATCCTGTCCCTTTGATCTCTTGGGATCTTTTTATCGATGAATATATCCTTCAGCTTTTTTTCGCCCGCTATGCCTATTGGAGATATCCTATCGCCTTCGCGCCTGTTCCTGACAGAGATCATCCCCAGCGCTTCAAGCTTATCAAGATCGAAATACTGCATGTTCCTGCCCGTTCTCGGGTCCTTCGGCACATCGGTCTTTATGAATTCAAACGTCCCAACGGGCGTGACGGCAGCTTTGCCCTCGATCACCGGCATTTCAAAAGCTGACTCTTCCTCGTTTTTCCTTTTAAGAACGCCGTTTTCGTTTATGACACTTGCATTGCTCAGATCAAGGCTCTGCCCTGTGCGCATATAGAGCAGCTTTTCCAGAGCTTCGATGTGGCTGTGCTCGATGTTCTTTGCGCCGATCAAATGCGCAAACCCGCGCAGCACCCTTCTCCTTATCGGTTCGGGAAGTCCGGATATCTCTTTGCAGTTTATTCTTTCCTTTATATACGGCGCAGCCAGATCGTCCAGATACAAAGAATCCGACGCGCTCATCGCCATCGACCTTGTGATATTCCTTGCCGCAGCCTTATTTATCTCAAAAAGCGCAGGCATGACCGCGTTTCTTATAAGATTTCTGGGAAGATCGGTCTCATCGTTGGTCTCGTCATGCACAAAGGGTATATCGTTTTCCCTTATGTAATCAAATATCTCCGCTTTTGAAACATCACGAAGGGGTCTTATATACCTTCCGTTCACATACGGGATCCCCATAAGCCCGTCGCCCGCGCCGCGAACAAGGCGAAGCAGCACGGTCTCGGCCTGATCGTCAAGATGATGCGCAGTGGCGCAAACATCTGCGCCAAAATGCGCCATGGCATTTTCCAGAGCTTCGTATCTGAGCTTTCTTGCCGCAGCTTCCAGCGACATTCCTTGCTCTTTTGCAAATCGGGGCACATCCCCGCGCCCTACATAAAGCCCGATCCCGTTTTTTTCGCAGTACGCCTTTACGAACTCCATATCGGAAACGGAGCTTTCGCCCCTTATCCCGTGCTCAAAATGGCATGCACATACATTTGCGCCAAGGCACTTTAGCGCATGCAGCATCGCCATTGAATCCGCACCGCCCGACAGCGCGCAAAGCACCCTTTGCCCTTTTTCAAACATATGATGTTCTTTTACGGTCCTTCTTACGATACCGAGCAAATCAGACCTCCGAGAATAAAATATATACTATTATATAGCTATTTTTTATACCTTGCAAGGGCAATCGGACATAAAAGCCAAGGCGCGGCAAAATACCGCGCCTGAAATTTGTCTGCAAAATTATTTTAAGAATACCTCAATTACCGGTACGACATGATCGGGCTTGATTATGGGCAGCGTGATGGCGACATCGCCGGGGTCAAGGTTGCCCATGGGGTTGATATTGCTGTCGTCGGCCTTTGGAACATATTCCCTGAACAAAAGCTCGGAGCCGTCGTGGAGGAACTGGCAGTAGTCCACCTTGCCCGCAAGTCCGGGCAGGATGAGCTGTCCGAAGGGGTAAGCAAAAATGTGTACATAGAGCCTGTTGCCGTTCTGGGTATATCTGACATCGGTAGGAGCTTCAAATTCGCTCTGAGTGCAGCCGTAGATTGATCTGGAGTTGTACTTCATCCAATAGCCCATGGCGTCCAGCGCGTCGCAGGCCCTCTTGTCAAAATATCCCCTCGAGGTGGGACCGACGTTCAAAAGCAGGTTGCCGCCGCAGGCAACGGTGTTGACCAGCATCCTGACCAGCATTTCGGGAGTTTTCCAAGTCTGCTCATCCCTGTAATAACCCCATGAACCTGAGAAGGTCTGGCAGGCTTCCCAAACGACGAGGTTGCCGTCGTTATCGCGCATCCAGCGCCTTGGCTGGTACTGCTCGGGAGTCCACAGATCCTGCTCGATCTCGGTGCGGTTATCGATCATGATGCCGGGCATGAGCTTTCTAGCGGTGGCGATGAGCTCTTCAGCTTCCCAATCGTCCTTGCCCTTGCCGGGATATCCCTTGAACTCTCTGTTTGAATAGGAGAAATCGAACCAAAGGATATCGATCTTGCCGTAATTGGTCAAAAGCTCGGTGACCTGATCGCGCATATACTTTGCATAGCGCTTCATATCGCGGCCCTTGTTGAATTCCTCGGGTTCAACATCCTCGCGCCTTGGATGGATGTGATCCATGGTAAAATCGGGATGATGCCAGTCGATAAGGGAATAATAGAAGCCGATCTTCAGCCCTTCGGCCCTGAACGCATCAACAAATTCCTTTACAAGGTCCCTGCCTGCGGGAGTGTTGGTGGCCTTATAATCGGTATACTTGGAATCGAACAGGCAGAAGCCTTCGTGGTGCTTGGTGGTGAGCACGGCATATTTCATGCCTGCATTCTTTGCAGCCTTTGCCCACTCTTTGGGATCGTAGAGATCGGGATCGAAATATTCAAAGTATTTCTGATACTTTTCCTCCGGGATACGCTCGCGGGACTTGATCCACTCATGCCTTGCGGGCATGGCATAAAGTCCCCAGTGGATGAACATACCGAAGCGATCCTTGGTAAACCACGCGGTATCGCCGGGGGTCTTGCGAACAACGAATTCCTTTGCCATGTTCTTATCCTCCGCTTTTATTTATTTTTTATGATCTCGCGCAGCGCCGCTGCGACTTTATTCATATCATCATCTGTGCCGATCGATATGCGCAGATATTCCTTTATCTCTGTTGTATCAAAGCGCCTTACAAGTATCCCGCGCGCTTTCAGCTCGTCAAATATGAGCTTGCCGGAAACCTTGGGATGATAGCAGAACACAAAATTTGTCCTGCTGTCGGGCGCGATAAAGCCCATCTCCCTTATATCCGCAAGGAAATTATCGCGGGTGTTCTTTATTGCGCTTCTGGTCTTGTTGAAGTATTCCTCGTCCTCAATAGCAGCCTGAGCGCCCGCCTGAGCAACTCTGTCTACCGGATAGGAGTTGAAGCTGTCCTTGATCTTTTCCAAAGCTTCTATCAAAGGACGCTGTGCTATGGCATAGCCCGCCCTGAGCCCCGCCATGGAATGAGACTTGCTGAAAGTTCTCGTGATCACCACGTTTTCATGGGTGTTTACAAATTCCTGACAGCTGTAGGTGCCAAACGCGGCATATGCTTCGTCCAAAAGCAGCAGATGCCCTCTTTCCAAGAGCGCATCTGCAAGGCGGCAGATATCTTCCTTTGAAAGCTCCACCGAGGTGGGCGCATTGGGATTTGCGATCACAACGGGGCAATCCTGAGCAATAAGCCCATCCACATCGACATACAGGGTGTCGATCATGGGCACTCGCACAAGGTCGATATCATAAAGCCCTGCGTATACGGGATAAAAGGAATAGGAGAGCTTGGGAGAAGCGACCTTCTGACCTTTATCAAAAAACGCAAGGAAGGAAAGCGCAAGCACCTCATCCGAACCGTTGCCCACAAAAACATTGCCGATATCAATGCCGTTGTGCTTTGCGATCGCCTCGCGCATTCCCTTTGCTTCAAGCGGAGGATAAAGCGCAAGCTCCAAAAGCTGCCCCTTCATAGCCTCAACGGCCTTTGGGGAGGGCGGATAAGCGTTTTCGTTGGTGTTGAGCTTTATATACCTTTTGTCCGTTGGCTGCTCCCCTGCAACATAAGGGGTTATGGAAGTGGCCTTACGGCTTATGTATGCGCACATTATGCCTGCTGCTCCTTGTATGCCCTAAGCGCTTTGGAGATCTGATCGGGGCAGGAGGTATTGCCGCGGCAGCGGATGCCTTCCATGCGTGCGATGGCGTCATCGATATCCATACCCTTGAGAAGGGAAGAGATGCCCTGCAGATTGCCCCTGCAGCCGTTCTGGATAGCGATGGAAACGATCTTGTTGTCTTCGATCTCGATATCATATCTTGAAGAGCAAACGCCCTTGGGGAAATACGTGAACATAATATGCCTCCGATATATCTAATAGTATTTTGTTACTACAAATATATCATCTCAACAAAAAAAGGTCAATCATTCATTGTCATTTGGCATAAATTCAACGTGCAGATGCGCCCCAAGGTGCTTTTCCACGGGCGATATGCCGCAACGGCCCAAATTATCGCCCCTGTTTACAATATCGCCCTCCTTCACATCCGCACTTTCAAGCGAAGCATACAGCCATATGCCGTTCAAAGCTTCTATCCTGACAGAAAGCCCGTTAAAGCTGTCTTCAAAAACCTCCAAAACCCTCCCGCTTTCAAGGCAGATCGCCTGCTCACAGTCGATATCAACGCCTTTATGCACCCTGTACGCCCCAAGAGCGGGATAGAAGGTCATCTGTCCGTCATTTGTGATGACCATGCTTTCATCGTATATCGTATCTTCATTTTTTTCGGTATTTGTATCAGCAATATCGGAAGTAAAATCAGTATAGGGAACATATTCTCCCAAAAGCTTTTGCGGCAGTACCTCCTCAGGAGAGGCGATAATATTTTCTTCCCTGCCCGCTATCAGCGCGGCAAAGGCGATAAACACACCGCAAACGCAGAGCGAAACATAAAACCCGTATTTGTCCCACATTCGTTTTATCATAGAAAACACCTTCATAACATCACCTTTGATTATCTTACCCAAAACGCGCAGGTATATGGCATCAAAATACAAGAAATTTATATTCCCTCTTGCTTTTTTCGCATGCGGGTATTATACTAATAGCGTTGTGCGAAAGCGGGTCTGTGGTTGAAAGTCGATGCCAGTCGCAGGCAAAGCGATCCACGTAAGCCGCAAAAATTGCGGTGATCATGGTGCGGTCTAGTTGTAAGTCCGGCCGCGGGCAACGTACCGCGAGAGACGCATTAGTGGGGGGCCAGAGAGCCTATGAGCGAGACGTCCGGCCGGCGGGTGTGGGGTCAAAGACCAGGTCAGCCATTTCGCATACGCATTATTATTTATTTTTTACAGGGGGAACCCAACCATGTATCAGGACAAGACTTTGGTTTGCAAAGACTGCGGCGCTGAATTCGTTTTCACTGCCGGTGAGCAGGAATTCTACGCTGAGAAGGGCTTCCAGAACGAGCCCACCCGCTGCAAGGCTTGCCGCAGCGCACGCAAAGCCAATGCACGTCAGGCCACTACCGGCACCCGCGAGATGTACGATGCAGTATGCGCAGAGTGCGGCAAACCCACCAAGATCCCTTTCATTCCCAAGAATGACAGGCCCATCTACTGCAGCGAGTGCTATCAGGCTCATCGCAACGCTTAATTCTCATTGTGATATCATCAGCCCGACAAGGGTTTAAATAGATCGAATCGACAACGAGCAAAGGGATGCAAATTCGCATCCCTTTTTGATTTTGTCTTTTCCTTTATCAACCTGCGCCGTTTTGCAAATATCGCATTGCAAAAACGGCTCTTTTTTCCTTTTTTATTGAAAATTATCTTTTATTTTTATAATATTGGTATACCACCTGTAAATTCGGAAGTGACACAGATATGTTCTCATCGAAAGACCTGAGGCGTCTCATAATCCCGCTCATCCTTCAGCAGCTTTTAAGCGTATTTATCGGCATAGTCGATACCGTTATGGTATCCTCCGCAGGCGACGCTGCCGTTGCCGGAATATCACTCATCGATTCGATAAGCTCGGTGCTTGTAATACTCTTTACAGCGCTTACCTCTGGCGGCTCCATAATCGTTACCCAATACATCGGCAAGGGCAGCCCCGAAGAAGCCAAGGAAAGCGCAAAGCAGCTTGAATTTATCGTACTTGCCATTTCCACGACCATATGCCTTGTCTGCGTATTTTTCAGAGCCGGGATGATCGACCTCATCTACGGAAGCATAGAAGCGGATGTGTTTTATCATGCAAGCCGTTATTTCCTGATGGTGGCGATATCCTACCCGTTTTTGGGAATAGAATGCGCCGGCACTGCGCTGTTCAGGGGTATGGCGGAATCAAAGATCCCGCTCAAGATCGGCATTTTGATGAACGTGATAAACATTGTCGGCAATGCGATCTTCATTTATGCTTTCAAAATGGGCGCGATGGGCGCGGGTCTTGCCACCCTCATCTCAAGGTTTGTCGGGGCTTTTGTCACCACTGCCCTGCTCATGCAGAAAAAACGCCCGATACACCTTGAAAATCTTCACAAAGTCAAACCCGACAAGCGGATGATATATCAGATCCTCAGGATAGGCATACCCAATGCCATCGAAACAAGCATGTTCTTCTTCGGAAGGCTGCTCGTTTCCGGCATGGTATCGACCTTCGGCACCGCTGCCATCGCAGCAAACTCGATAGCGGGCCAGTGCACATCCCTTCAGTCGATCCCTTGTTCAGCCATAGGATCGGCAATGCTGACAGTCATAGGCCGTCACATGGGCGCAAACGATATCGAAGGCGCAAAGAAAAGCACTGTCAAGCTCATGGCGCTCAGCTATATCGTAAACTGGATAATGATCGCCGTTATGCTCATTGTGCGCGACCCGGTAATGAGCTTCTATGCAGTAAGCGATGAGGGTATCGCGCTGGCGACAGAGCTTTTCATCATCTTCACCATCTATTCCTTCTTCCTGCAGCCCGCTTCCCTCAACATCGCAAACACCGTCAAAGCCTCCGGCGATGTCCGCTTTGCCATGATAGCCACCATTTCCTCTGTCTTCATCGCAAGGGTCGGCGCAAGCTATCTTTTTGCCTTCACCTTCAATATGGGTATACACGGAATCTGGTTTGCCATGGCAGCAGAGGCGCTCATGCGCTCCGTCCTTTTTGTCGGCAGATATATAAGCGGCAAATGGACGACCAAAACAGTAATAGATTGATCTATGTCTAATGGACACAGTAAAAACTGCGTCCATTTTTTATATTTTTTTGCCGTTATTGCCCTTTTCTATTGAGAAAAGAGCACTTTTTATATATAATGTAATATATCCAAAAAAACAACAAAAATTTCGCGATCGGAGTGACAGATATGTTTTCGGCACGTGACCTGCGAAACCTCATAATCCCGCTGATACTCGAACAGCTGCTTGCCGTCTCCATCGGCATGGCAGATACCGTTATGGTGTCAACCGCAGGCGACGCTGCGGTTGCGGGAATATCGCTTGTTGACTCTATGAGCGTGCTGCTCATAAACCTTTTTACCGCCCTTACTACGGGCGGCTCGGTAATTGCGACCCAATACCTGGGCAAGGGAAGCGTTGATCGGGCAAAAGAATGCGCAAAGCAGCTTGAATTTACTGTGCTTCTGATCTCCTGCGTGATAGGCTTTGCCTGCGCAGCTTTCAGAAAGCCGATACTGAACCTCGTTTACGGGCAGATCGAGGCTGACGTGTTCTTCCACGCCGACCGTTATTTCCTTATGCTGGCGCTGTCCTACCCGCTGCTTGGCGTATATTCTTCGGGCGCGGCGCTGTTCAGGGGTATGGCGGATTCCAAAACTCCGCTCAAGGTATCTGTGCTCATGAACGTTATAAACGTGATCGGAAACGCGATCTGCATATATATCTTCCACCTGGGCGCAATGGGCGCAGGTCTTGCCACCCTTATTTCCAGAGTAGCGGGCAGCGTCATCATAACCGCGCTGCTCATGCAGAAAAAGCGTCTTATCCATCTTGAAGATCCGCTTTCCATAAAGCCCGACGGACAGATGATAAAGCGCATCCTTCGCATAGGCATCCCCAGCGGCATCGAAAACAGCATGTTCCAGATCGGCAAGCTCCTCGTTGCAGGCATGGTCTCCACCTTCGGCACTGCAGCAATCGCCGCAAATGCCGTTGCCAACAACTTCACCTCCCTTCAGGTAATGCCGGGCGCCTCGGTGGGCACAGCGATGCTCACGGTCATCGGCAGATACATGGGCGCGGGCGATCATGAGGGCGCAAAAAAGAACGCAATAAAGCTCATGAAACTTGCCTACCTTGTCCAGTGGGGCATGATAGCGTTGCTGCTCATACTGCACAAGCCCATCATGGGCTTATATGCCGTGACCGAAGAAAGCGTTGCGCTTGCATCCAAAATGTATGTCTTCCATGCCATCGGCTCCATCCTCATCTGGCCGCTCTCCTTCAATATGCCAAACGTGCTGCGCGCCGCGGGTGATGTAAAGTATACCATGACCGTATCTATGGTATTCGTCTTCCTTGCCAGAGTGGTCTCCAGCTATCTGCTTGCCTTCACCTTCAATATGGGCGTTATGGGCATCTGGGTCGGTATGCAGATCGACTGGGTATTCCGCTCGATCTTCTTCACGGGCAGGTACATAAGCGGAAAATGGCTGACCAAGAAGGTAATAGAATAAAAATTTTTTACGGAGGCGCTCCATGAAGCTTGAAGTTTATGAAGATTCCGTTCGCCTGAGCAAGCAAAACGCCAAGGCGCAGTCTTCGCCCTATTGCGATCTTGTTTATTATGAAAGCTCGGTAACTCCCGATATCCGCCTTGCTATGCTGGTCAAAAAGCCCGCAAAGCCCTCGTATATGCTGGTCGGGACCCACGGCTGGCATATGTCCATGCCAAAATTCGAGCATATGGACGAGCCCGACCCGACCATGCCCTATCTCTACGTTCAGGTCGATATGCGCGGCAGAGCGTTTTCAACCGGAGATCAGGACTGCAACGGTCTTGAGCTGATCGATGTTTTTGACGCTGTGCAGGAGGCAAAGCGCCTTTATGCCGATCTTCTTATCGACCCCGACATAATCTATTTTGAAGGCGGCTCGGGCGGCGGCGGCAACGCCTTTGCCATCGCGGGCAAATTCCCCGATATGTACGCTACTGTCACTGCAATGGTTGGCATTTCCGACTACGCAGTTTGGTACCGCGACGATCTCGTGGGCGAATTCAGGGACGATATGGATATCTGGCTTGGCGGCAAAAAGCCCGAGGATGACCCCGAGCTCTATGCCTCAAGGAGCGGCGTGACCACGGTAGAAAACGTGATCTCCCCCATGAGTATAATCCACGGCACTACCGACGAGCGCGTGCCCGTGTGCCATTCAAGGGATTTCGTGGGCAGAGCGGTCGGCTTGGGCAAAGGTCATCTCATGCACTATGACGAGCTTGTGAACGTGGGCAATCAGGCGCACTGGGGCAAGGCAAACGCCGACCAGATGAACATAGTCTCCCTCGCTCCCGAGCTGCTCAGGCTCAGGAACAGAAAGCCCGTGTTCCTGCCCGCAAAGGGCGAGCTGGTGGTGGCAGGCTATGTATACACCAAGCACTTCAGGCTTATGCTTTCTAATATCGGCAAAGTTGCCCGTATCCGTTACGATCTTATAAGCAAAACTATCGAGTTCATCACCCCTGAAATACCGCACTCTCTTACATGGCTGTAAAACATACGGCACGGCTGGAATGCCGTGCCGTATATTTTGTCAATACTGTTTGCACATACCCATCCCGATCCGTATAAATTTTTACGTAAAATTTTTCGCGTTTCTTGTTGACATTTTGTTTAAGCTGTGCTATATTATATGAGCTGGCTGATGAAGCCTGTAAAATGTGCCTTTGGCTCAGCTGGATAGAGCGTTTGGCTACGGACCAGAAGGTCGGGGGTTCGAATCCCTCAAGGCACGCCAAAACCCGGATGCGTTTGCATTCGGGTTTTTTGTTGTTTTTTATCCGGGGTATGGTCATATATGCTCATATGTTATATAATTGACTTACCCCAAAACAGAGGTGAAAAACATGAAATTCAAAAAAGAACTCGGCTTTGATATCGCTGTCGCAGGCGGCGGAGTCGCGGGCGCAGCAGCCGCTGTACAAGCTGCAAGGGCAGGCATGAAGGTCGTGCTGATCGAAAAGGCCACCCAGCTGGGCGGGCTTGCAACAATAGGACTCATTAACTATTTCGTTCCCATGTGCAACGGGCGCGGCGTGCAGATAATAAAGGGAATGGCGGATGAATTCCTGCGCCTTTCCATGAAATACGGCTTTGATACCCTGCCGGACGAATGGAAAAACGGCGAACCGGGCTTTGGCAACAGCACAGTCAGGCTCGTGAGCAGATATTCTGCGCCCATATTCTCCCTTGCGCTGCTGGAGCTTTTAAGCGATCTTGGAGTGACGGTCATGTTCGACACCGTAGTGACCGGGACCAACGCGCAGGACGGGCATATCTTTGATATTCAGGTATACAACAAATCCGGGTTCAGCAAGATATCCGCCAAAGTCTTTATAGACGCGACGGGCGATTCCGACCTTCTTTATCAGGCAGGCGTGCCCACGGTTACGGGCGGGAATTATCATACCTACATAGCCTTCGGAGCCACAATAGACAGCTGCAAAAGGGTCGTTGAAACTGGCGACATAGGCAAGCTCAATCACGGCTTTTCCGGCGGAAACTCCACCCTTTACGGCAAGGGTCATCCCGATGGCATGCCCCTGTGGGACGGCACCGACGGCGAGCAGGTAAGCGAGTATCTTATCCAAAACCAGATCGAAATGCTTTCCAAGATCAAGGACAGCGACAGGCGCAGCCGCGATATAACCCTTCTGCCCATAATGCCCCAGTTCCGCACAACCCGCCATATCGACGGCGATTATACCTTAAAGGAAGAGGACGCATACAGGCATTTTGAAGATTCCGTCTGCGCTATCTGCGATTTTGACAGGCGCGATTATCTCTTTGAAGTCCCCTACCGTACCATGATAAACAGCGGTTTTGACAACATTCTGGCGGTGGGCAGGTGCGCCTCCGCCATGGGCTATGCATGGGACGTGCTCAGGGTCATCCCGCCCGCGATCCTCACGGGTCAGGCTTCGGGCGCTGCGGCGGCTCAGGCGATAAAGGCCGGTCAGAGCATACTTGATATAGATATAAAGCTCCTGCAGAACAAGCTTGAAAGCGAAAATGTGATGATCCATTTCAGCGACGAATGGATCCCGACCGCAGAGAAAAAAGATGCAAAATACGAAAGCGATCATATTTGACGCCTTTGCGACCTTTGTGGAGGTCACAAACGGCGCGTCGGTAAAAGAGATCATCGATAATATCCGCGCGTTCGGGGTATCGATTGATGAAGCCGCGTTTCGGGCACAGTGGAAGGATTTTTATATACAGGCGACAAAAACAGGACAGCCTTTCAGATGCGAGCGGGAAATTTTCACTGAGCGGATACGGATGTTCTACGATCGTTATCAGATACCAAAAAGTGCATCAGATGACGCCGATGCAATGCTCAAAAAAGCGTATGCCCGCAAAGTTTTTCCCGATGCAAAGCAGGTTTTTGATGCCCTTGCGCAGCGCTTCAAGGTATATGTCGCTTCCAACACGGATACGGATGTGCTTGAGCAAATAATGAAAAGGAACCGCATATTCGCACACGGAGTTTTTACATCGGAAGAGCTCAAATGCTATAAGCCCAATCCCGAATTTTACGCGCTCGTCCTTTCCGCCTGCGGCCTTTCACCCCAAGAGGTCATATTTATAGGCGACTCTCCCTCAGATGATATTTTAGGTCCCAAAGAGGCGGGCATGAAAACGATTTGGGTGGACAGAAACCATACAGGCCTTGATCACGGACAGGATCACACGGTATCAAGCCTATCAGAAATACCGGGTATCATATAAAAAAATACGGCAGTTCGTTTTTGAACTGCCGTTTTGGTTTATATTCAGAACATGAGCCCTATCAGCCTTGTGATGAAGGCGCATATCCATGCGATGGCGCACTGACCGATAACGATGCCCAGTGCCCATTTGCCGCCCAGCTCACGCTTGATGGAAGCTACGGCCGCAACGCAGGGGGTATAGAGCAGGCAGAAGACCAGAAGCGCCGCAGCAGCCACATGGGGCATGGTGGCAAGCAGAGCTTCGGTGCTGCCAAAGAGCACGCTGAGGGTGGAAACAACGCTTTCCTTTGCCATAAAGCCTGTGATGAGCGCGGTGGAAATGCGCCAGTCGCCAAAGCCCAAGGGCCCAAAAATGGGAGCGATAACACCCGCAAGCAGTGCAAGGATGCTCTGCTGAGAATCTTCGACCATGTTGAACCTAAGATCAAAGGTCTGCAAAAACCAGATCACTATAGTTGCAATAAAGATAACGGTGAACGCCCTGTGCAGAAAATCCTTTGCTTTATCCCAAAGGAGCCTTGCCACGTTTTTGACCCCGGGCATGCGGTAGTTTGGCAGCTCCATTACAAAGGGCACCGCGCTGCCTCTAAACATTGCCACTCTGGATAAAAGCGCCACAAGAACGCCGACGATGATACCGAGGAAATAAAGCCCGACCATTATCAGCCCCGAATGCTCGGGGAAGAAAGCATCTGCAAAGAAGCCGTAAATGGGCAGCTTTGCCGTGCAGCTCATAAAGGGAGTGAGCATTATGGTCATCTTTCTGTCGCGTTCGGAAGGAAGGGTCCTGCTTGCCATAACGCCCGGAACGGTGCAGCCAAAGCCCATGAGCATGGGCACTATGCTCCTGCCCGAAAGACCGATCTTCCTGAGCAGCTTATCCATAACAAATGCGATTCTTGCCATATAGCCGCTGTCTTCAAGTATGGACAGGAAGAAGAAAAGTACAACTATGACGGGCAGGAAGCTCAAAACGCTGCCGACGCCGCCGAATATGCCGTCGATGATAAGGCTGTGCAGTGCATGGTTTATATCAAGCGCTGTCAAAGCAGAATCCACTGCGCCCGTGAACAGCTCAATACCGCCCTCAAGCAGCCCCTGCAGCCATGCGCCGATCACATTGAATGTCAGGTAAAACACCAGCGCCATGATGAGCACAAAGGTGGGGATCGCAGTGTATTTTCCTGTAAGGATTTTATCGATTTTTCTGCTGCGCTCGTGTTCCTTGCTCTCTTTGGGCTTTACAACGGTTTTCTCTACCAGATTTTCGATGAACGCAAAGCGCATATCCGCAATTGCGGCCTGACGGTCGAGCCCGCGCTCTTCCTCCATCTGGCAGATGATGTGCTCGAGCATTTCCTTTTCGTTTTCGCTCAGTTCAAGTGCATCAAGTATGATCTTATCGCCCTCGACCAGCTTGCTTGCGGCAAACCTCACGGGGATCCGGGCTCTCTTTGCATGGTCCTCGATCAGATCCATGATGCCGTGCAGGCAGCGGTGGACAGCGCCGCCGTTTGCATCCTTGTCACAGAAATCGAGCCTGCCCGGGCGCTCCTGATACTGCGCCACGTGAACGGCATGCCGGATCAGCTCATCAATGCCCTCGCCCTTTGAAGCGGAGATGGGAACCACGGGCAAACCCAGCATATCCTCCATCTCGTTTATCCTTATTGATCCGCCGTTGCCGCGCACCTCATCCATCATGTTGAGCGCAAGCACCATGGGCACATCAAGGTCCATGAGCTGCAGGGAAAGATAGAGGTTGCGCTCTATAACGGTAGCATCAACAATGTTTATGATGCACTTTGGTTTTTCGTTTATGATAAAATCGCGGGAAACGATCTCCTCGGCGCTGTAGGGAGACATTGAATATATACCGGGAAGGTCGGTCACAAGGGTATTGGGATAGCCCTTTATAACGCCGTCCTTTCTGTCAACGGTGACCCCGGGGAAATTGCCCACATGCTGATTGGAACCGGTTAGCTGATTGAAAAGAGTCGTTTTGCCGCAGTTCTGGTTGCCCGCCAGCGCAAAGGTAAGGGTCGTATCCTTGGGAAGGGGATTCTCATCGGCCTTTGTGTGGTATTTTCCGCCTTCGCCGAAGCCCGGATGTTCCTTGCGCTTTGAAGGATCATATTCAAAAGCAGAATGCTTTGCGTTTTCCGGCAAAGGCTCAACGCTTATCTGCTCGGCATCGGCAACGCGCAGTGTCAGCTCGTAGCCGTGTATTCTTATCTCCATCGGGTCTCCCATGGGAGCAAGCTGTATGAGCGTAGCCTCAGCTCCGGGAATAACACCCATATCAAGGAAGTGCTGCCTTAGCGCGCCCTGCCCGCCCACAGCGGTTATAACGGCGCTCTGCCCTGTTTTAAGGTCACGCAGTGTCATTTTCACTTATCCTCTCTTTACTGTAATCGGGATATCCAAGTTAGTTGCCACTAATCGTTATACAGAATATAGTTTAACACCTCTAACCGTTTATGTCAACAGCCAATCATCTTGAAAAAAGTATCTTTATGTGATAATCTATATAAAAAGACATGCATAGGAAAGGTTGGGTTAACGATGGCTATCAAAATCCGCGCCTCCGCTGAAGATTATCTTGAGGCTATGCTGGTTCTGCATCAGCAGCACGGCTATATCCGTTCCATCGATATAGCTGCGCACCTTGGCGTAACCAAGCCCAGCGTAAGCTATGCCACAAAGAGACTTAGAGAAAACGGTTATATCACAATGGACAAGGACGGTCTTATAACCCTGACCCAAACAGGTCTTGAGATAGCTCAAAGGATATATGAGCGCCACCGCGTATTGACCAACGCGCTGATCCTGATGGGCGTGAGCGAAGAGACAGCAAGGGAAGACGCCTGCAAAATAGAACACGATCTGAGTGAAGAGACCTTTGCCGCCATGAAGGCGCATTACGAAAAATACATGGGCAAAAACTGATCGGCAGATTTTGTCCTATAAAAAGCATTTTCCGTATAACTTTTGTTTTCCATGCATACAAGGGACATATGCATTACAAATATATAAGGAGGAAACAAAATGAAAACTTGCCCCAAATGTAACGCAGTAATGGAAGACCATGCTCTTTTCTGCACCTCTTGCGGCACCAGATTTGCCGCGCCCGCTCCTGCCGCCCCTGCTGCCCCTGCTGCTCCCGCACCTGAACAGGTACGGTATACCGCGCCGCAGCCTGCTCCTAACCAGCAGTATAACTATCAGCCCCCGCAGGCAGCAGCGCCCCAGCAGCAGTACGCTTATCAGGCGCCGCAGGCACCCTATGCTCCGCCCGCACCTGCCCCCGCACCCGTCAAAGACGAATTTGATCACACCGACGAATTTGATCCCAAGGATATCTCCGAGCACAAGGTATACTGCATGCTGGTATATCTGATGGGCGTTGTGGGCATACTCGTTGCGCTTCTGGCCTGCCAGAATTCTCCCTATACCAAGTTCCATGTAAATCAGGCGCTCAAGTTCTGCGTATGCAACGCTCTGCTTGCTCTTGCAGCAGGAGTTTTAGCCTTCACCTTCATCGTACCCATCGCAGCCGTTATCATGATCGGCGTTCTTGCAGTCATCCAGGTCATCTGCTTCTTCCAGATCTGCAAAGGTCAGGCAAAGGAACCCGCGATCATCCGCAGCCTCAAGTTCCTCAAGTAAAACACAAAAAAACGCCGCAGGCTTATTCTGCGGCGTTTTTTTGTCTTGCGAACAAAATGTATCACAAAATATAAATTTATGCTTGTAAGGCGCTTTAATCGGTCATATCATAAATAAAAAACAGGATGTGAGCATATGAATTTTTCATATACGGTCAATTTCAATGAAGTTATCGGCAAAAACGACCGATTCTGGGCTGCGGCGGGCATAGACAGCCTGTATCCGATCATATTCACTCAAAGCGGTGAATATCTGCTTTCAAGAATGCAGGAAAAAGGCACCCTCAGATACCTCAGGAATCATTTTACCCTTTCTTCCCTTATTAAAGACGGCTATGATGATTGCGGCGGCAACGCATATTCAGAGGATGAAAACGGCAATCCCATCTATAATTTTGAGAAGATGAACGCCGTCTTTGGGCAATACCTCAAATACGGCGCAAAGCCCATAGTTGAAATGGATTTTCTGCCAAATGAGCTCTGTCGGAAAAACGTGACCACCGGAGGAGTTGAAGAGGGCAGATACTCAAACCGCTCCTATCCCGGCGACTGGGAAAAATGGGAAGACCTTCTAAGGGCATTTACAAAAAAACCTTGTCGATACATTCGGCATAGACGAGGTTCGTACATGGTACTTTGAAGTATGGAACGAGCCAGACAGCTGGCCGATGTCCGACTGGCCCATGTTCCACAGGCTGTACGATGTTTTTGTATCGGCCGTGACCGGAGTTGACGATCAGCTGAAGGTCGGCGGACCCGGTGCCTTCTCGCTGCCCTTTATGAAGGATTTCCTTGAGCATGTTTCAAACGGCACAAACTGCGTGACCGGCGAAAAAGGGTCAAGAATAGACTTTATTTCCTATCATATATACGGAATGAGCGGCGGCTGGCTCGATCAATGGCCGCTCATCACCCCATCCGTGCAAAGATTTATACAGCAGCTGATGTGGCTCAAGCGCATGATAGATGTATACCCATGCTTAGACGGCGTTCCCGTGCACTTAAACGAATGGGGAGTCAGCTCAAACTACGAAAAGACCGCCGATAAATTCCCGCCCCTTGAATTCCGCAACAGCGAGTATTCCCCTCTTTTCATGATAAAGCTGGTCGACTGCATAAGAAAGATGAGAAGAGTATGGAACATGCCTTTGGAGCTCATGCTCTACTGGGGCTTCTCCATGGAAGATGACCAGAAAACACCTTTTGCGGGGCACAGAGATCTTTCCACCTACCCAAACATCCCAAAGCCCATACTTTCGGCTTACGAGCTGCTGGCAAGGCTTGGGGAAGACGAGCTTTTTGTGGAAGGCGCAGCCCCGGGCGCATCCCTTGGAGCAATGGCAGGCAGAAGTAAAAACTCTGTGCAGGCGATAGTATACAACTTCAACGATCAGGATTTTGACGCCGCAGGTCCTTGCGTGCAGGCCGGCATAGCATTCACCGGTCTTGAAAGCGGAAAGTATACGGTTAAGCTCACAAGGCTTGACAAAGAGCATCACAATACCTATCGTCTGTGGCAGACCGGCGCATCGGAGGAAGAAATCAGACAGGCGGCGCAGCTTACGCCCGACGAAGAATTTGAACTTGAATCAAAAGAAGGATTGATCAAAACGCAGGTTGCGATCCCCGCGCACGGTCTTTGCCTTATAGAGATACAGAAAACACACGGTTAAATAATATGATCGCCATAAGCGAATGAAATGATATCATTAAAACAAATTGATAGTTGTGAGCTAAAAACGCAGATGATATCATTTAAGAGTAAAAATAAAACCGCATATACTCAGCATATCGTCTAATATGCGATCAACGAAAGGAAGGTAATTCTATATGAAACAGCCCATCCTGAAAGACTGGCGTTTTCTTCTTGCAGACGAACAAAATGCATTTGAAGAAAATTTTGACGACAGCGCATGGCGCGTACTTGATGTTCCCCATGACTGGCAGATAGAGCAGAAAAGGGACGAGTCCGCAGGCGGCAATCAGGGCAGCTATCCCAGAGAAGGCATCGCATGGTACCGCAAAAAGGTATTTATACCCGAAGATCAGAAGGGCAGGGCCTTCACCCTTTGGTTTGATGCTCTTATGCAGTATTCCAAGGTCTGGTTCAACGGTACTTTCCTTGGCGAGCGCCCCTACGGCTATATCCCCGTCCGCTATGAGGTGACCGACCTTGTTAAATTCGGTCAGGAAAACACCATCGCAGTGCGCCTTGACACCACCGCAGGCGGCGACAGATGGTATTCCGGCGCGGGCATCATAAGGGAAGCATTCCTGCTCGATCAGCCCATGATGCGCATAATCCCCGACGGTTTGCATATCCTCCCCACTGTAAAAGAGGACGGCACCGCCGATGTATCCATCGAAATTGCATGGAAAAACGGATATAAAAAGGCCTTCAGCGGCGCTGTTTCACTGAGCGTATACGCTCCCCTGCAGAGAGGCCGCGGCATGAACCTTCTTTGGGAAGATAAGATCGAGATAAACGCAAAGGCGGGCGAAGAAGGCAAGTCCACCATCGTTTTCAATGTCAAAAAGCCCGTAAGATGGGATGTTGACAATCCGAGGCTCTATAACCTTTATGCCACTTTGGACGGCTATGATTACGACGAGCGCTTCGGTATCCGCACCATCCGCTTTGATAAGGACGAAGGCTTCTTCTTAAACGGCAGAAACCTCAAGATGATCGGCGCGGACGTTCATCACGACGGCGGTGAGGCCTTCGGTGCCTGCTGCCCCAAGGAGCTTTGGGTCAGAAAGCTCAAGGCGCTCAAGAGATGCGGCTGCAACACCATCAGAATGTCCCACAATCCCCATGATCCCGTGCTCTATGATCTCATGGACGAGATGGGCTTCCTCTGCATCGATGAATATATCGACAAATGGGGCAGGAATGACTGGAGCTATCAGTCCCTTTTCTTTGACGAATGGCATGAAAGGGATATCACCGATTGGGTCAACCGCGATTTCAACCATCCCTGCGTTGTCATCTGGTCGGTTGGCAACGAGGTCGAGTTCCAGTATCAGGACGAGATTTTCTATCAGACTGCGCAGGAGCTTGCAGGCATCGTAAGAAAGCTCGATAACAGCCGAGGCGTTTCCATGGCGCTCATAGGCTTCAACATGCCCGGCTTCAACGATCTTGCACCCATGGAAAAGAAGATGGCTGCAGTTGTTCGCCTCTCCAAGTTCCTTGACGTCATCATGTGCAACTACTGCGAGTCCTTCTATGAGAACATGCACAACGCAGGTCTTGAGGCTCCCATCTTAGGCAGCGAAGTATTCATGATCTATCGTTCCTGCGAAGGTCAGTTCCGCCAGAACATCAGAAAGAGCCCGCTTACCGAGGATGTATTTGATAAGCCCTATGTCTGCGGCGCATGCATCTGGACCGGCGTTGACTACCTGGGCGAATGCGGCTGGCCCAACAAGTACTGGCCCGGCGCGTTCATCGACGTTGCAGGCTTTGAAAAGCCCAGAGCGAACTATATCAAGGCCGCATGGGGCAAGGAGCCCATCGTATACGGCGCATTCTACGACGAAGCCGATCCCTGGGACAGGGCAAGGAACCGCTGGGGCTTCCCCCAGATCCGCAGGCACTGGAACTACAAGGATATCGACCGCTACATGGATATGTGCGTTATGACCAACTGCGATAAGGTCGCCCTGTACCTGAACGACGATATTGTGCGCTGGGATTCTCCCGCGGACCATATGGACGGCATGGCGCATTTCGTTATCCCCTATCTGCCCGGCAAGATCGAGCTTTTCGGCTATAAGAATGGTATGCCCGTGGCGCACGACATTATCCGCACCTCCGAAAAGAAGCTCAGCGTGGTCATCCGCCCCGAAAAGAACACCTACGCCGTGGGCGAGCTTGCGCTGATCGAAGCATGGCTGCTGGATGAGTTCGGCAACCCCTGGGTCATCGATCGCCCGTGGATCAAGGTCGAAGTGGAAGGCGCAGGCACTCTCAGAGCGCTCACCAACGCAAACTTTGAAGACGACGGCGCAACCAAAGACACCTGCACCTTTATCGACGGTCATGCCCTCATATGCGTGAATGCAAACGAGGTCGGCAAGATCAAGATCCGCGTATCCGCAGAGGATATCGGCGCAGCCGAAGCTATAGTAAATGTCAAGGAACCCATTGTTGTCAAGGTCGGCCCCGGCAGAGAAGCTTTCAAGAACCCCGAAGATTAATAGATGCAAGGCTTGCCGGTTCCTCCGGCAAGCCTTTTTGGAAGGAGAAAATATGATATACAAAAATCCGATCATCCCCGGGTACAATCCCGACCCCAGCTGCATAAGGGTGGGAGATGATTATTACCTTGTGACCTCCACATTTGAACATTTCCCCGGCGTACCCATCTATCACAGCAAAAACCTTGTAAACTGGGAGCTTATCGGGCATTGCCTGACCAAGGACAGCCAGCTTGATCTTATCGGCACCCCAAGCTCCAAAGGCATTTACGCCGCGACCATCCGCTATCACGAGGGCAGGTTCTATATGGTCACCACCCACACGAGCGGTCTGGGAAATTTCTTTGTTTACACCGATGATATTTACGGCGAATGGTCCGATCCGATTAAGGTCGATGCGGGCGGCATCGATCCCTCGCTTTTCTGGGATGATGACGGCAAATGCTATTTTTGCTCAAATCCCAAGGGCATTGTTGCCTTTGAGATCGACCCGAATACCGGAGAAGTGCTGTCCGACAGGCACACCCTCACCTTCGGCACAGGTGGCAGAGCGCTTGAAGCGCCCCATATGTACAAAAAGGACGGTATGTATTACCTTATCTGCGCCGAGGGCGGCACAGAACTTGGCCACAGGGTAACCGTTTTCCGCTCCCAAAACGTATTCGGACCCTATGAGAGCTGCCCAAACAACCCCATCCTTTGCCATCAGGAACGCGATCTGCCCATCTCCGCTACCGGTCACGCCGATATTTTCGAGGATGAAAACGGAAACTGGTGGATGGTATTTTTAGGCTACAGAATGCTGCCGCGCTTGAAGCTCCAGATTCTTGGTCGTGAAACCTTCCTTGCTCCCATGAAATGGGAAGACGGCTGGCCCGTGGTAGGTCTTGGCGGCTACGCTCTTCCCGAAATGGATGCCCCCCTGCCCAAGATCGAAACGGTAAAGCCCGTATGCCATGACGTCTCCTATGATTTTGATAAAGACAGCTTTGACAAGCGTTTTACCTTTGTTAGAAACCCCGAAAGGGAGCGCTATATCCACGATAAGGATTCCCGCACCCTGACCCTCATCGGCAGCGGCACAAGCCTTGACGATGTTAACGCACAGCCCACCTTCGCAGGCGTTCGTCAGCCCGATTTTAACATACTGCTGACAGCAAAGCTGGATCTTAAAAACACCGATGCCAAAAAAGCAGGCATATCCATAATGCAGACCGCAGGCTATCACCACGATATTTATGTTGAAACCGAAAACGGCGATACATACGCGGTATTCTCCCGCACTGCCGCATTCATAAACGATAAGCCCGGCAGAGTAATGCTTACAGACTGCGACGAAGCCGAGCTCTTCATAAAGGGCGACAACAAGTATCTCTATTTCGGAATTATGGCAGGAGATACTCAGATAACCCTGGGCAAAGCGCTTTGTGCATCGCTCTGCTCCGAAACCGTCGTCCCCCGCTCGTTCACCGGCGTCTTCCTTGGCATGTTCGCCCAGCACGGTAAAGCAGCGTTCAAAGCATTTGATCTGCGCGTGACAGAATAACTCATCCTTCTTCATGTGAGGGCGGTTGTACGCTTCCTGCCGCCCGATAAAAAACGGCTTCGATATGCTTCGAAGCCGTTTTATTGTTTTATCGTTTAATCTATTATATTTTTGATCACTTTTCCTATTACCTGCGCCATTCTGAAAAAGCCGAGGTCGTTGGGATGGCAGCCGTCGACAGTGCAGGAATCCCTGAGCGGTCCTTCAAACAATGTCTCGCCGTCGATGAAGTACACGTTTTCATCGCCCTCGTTTTTGGCGGTCATATAGGTATCGTATACCACCTTGCGCCTGTCGGGTGAATCGGCGCTTTGCGAATATCTGTAAAAATCGGGACGGGTAACAAAAACTATGGGAGTTTTTGGGTTCGCTTCCCTGTAAGCGCGGTAAAGAGGCAGATGAGTTTTGCTCAGGTGCTCGACATTAGGTGCGTTATGGTCATAATCGCAGACAAACACGGAAACATCAAGGGAGGCAAGGTAGTTCACCATGACCTCCTCGCCCTTTGCATTTCCGGAAAAGCCGAGGTTTATGTAATCAGTATCCAGCATGCGCTCTATCATCGCCTGATATGAATTGCCCGGTCGGGACGCGCAGCCGCCCTGCGTTATTGAAGAGCCGTAATAAAGCACCGGCTTTTCGTGCTTGTATTTTCTGGGCGCAGCTATCTGAGAGCCCTGCTTCAGACCGATATACAGCTCATTTACTCCGTCATAGAGCGGCATGTTTATGGAATAGGTCGTCATCCTCGGATTTTTCATTTCCGCCAGCGATTCGTAACCATCAGTCACGCCCGATATGGGCATAAAGGTCGAATAATACGCAGGAGCGCCGTCAACGTCTTCATAAAGGTCAAAACCGGACTGACCCGCCTTGGTCATATGCACCATGGTAGCAGTTTTGGGCATTACTGCCTTTATGGCGATATAGGGTGAATCGGTCGCAAAGCGCACCCTGCCGCCTGCGGTATGCCACGCAAGATTTTTAACGCCCTCGCTGGTTTTTTCCGCCACGTCCTTGGGCACTCTGTGATAGGGCAGATCCGACCCGTTTCCGCAAAGCCCGTATATCACAAAAGGCGCTTCCTTTGGCGAAAGCCAGATAATATCATCTTTGTTTATCTTAGTTTCTACCTTCAGGTTTTTATCGAGCTCTTCTATGCGCATGATATCCCTCCTAATCAATTTCCACCAGCGCACATGCCACAATATATCTTTCGTCGTCATCCCCTGCAGATGTACAGGTGGAAAGAGTAACTATTCTTTCGACGCTTTCCGCGTCGACATTCGCCTCAAAAGAAGACCTTTTCATCAGCCATTCTACATGCTCCGAAAACTCGTCCCCGTCTTCAAAAAGCGTATATGCATCGCTTGAAACATCCACGATCTTTCCCGCCAGAAGGTCAAGGCGGTAATTCTTTTCGGGCGTGAGCAGCCAGATCACGGGATGCTCGTTATAATATTCCTGTTTATAATAATCCTTCAGCGTGCCGAACATGGAATCGTTCTTCATGTTATGCCCGTATATGAGCGTATTCAGATCGGAAAAATCTGCGGAATTCCTGAAATCGGCATATATGGAGCCGGCCTTGTTGTCCTGCCCGTTATAGGTGCGGTAAAGATAATGATCGTTATCGTCCGCCTGCACGACAGGGTAATTAATGGGCGTATCCTCACAGTATATCCAGCCGATAACATCGGGGTATTTTTGTATCAGCGAATCAAAATCTATCTCGATTGGAACCTCTTTTTTGAAAACATCCTCAGTCCTTGGCGGCATGGTGCGGCTCGGTCCGTCAATGGTATCCGTGTTTTTATCGGGAGCTTTGGTGCTTTCGCTTAAAACGAACTCATCCAGCGCGCCGATATACACGTTTTCACCTTGCCTGTACTCGGAAAATATTTCCAGAAGCTTATAGCCGGATATAGACATCACCGAAAGCGCGATAAGCACAACGGCAGCCCTTACAAGTTTATTCATCTTTGCTCCTTTCAAAGGCGCTTCGTATGATATAAAGATACACTAAGCGGTGTTTTGCTGTCAAGGAATAATTGGTAAAGCGCCTTCTTTACATAAACGAGAAAATATAGTATAATGATACAGGTGCCTGACATAAAGATCCCGAAAGGTTTCTGACTGAAAGGTGCGGCGAACAGGCTTTATCATGATATATTTGTCATGCTTTATCGCTGTACCTTTTTATGGGTACAGCGATTTTTATTTTACCAAAATACCGAAAGGAAGATATAAAATGGAAACAAGAGTAGCGGTCATCAGCATTATAGTGGAAAATCCAAACTCGGTTGAGCAGCTCAACTCCATCCTTCATGAATACGGCATGTTCATAATCGGCAGGATGGGCATCCCCTACCGAGAGAAGAAGGTAAACATCATCTCTATCGCCATCGACGCTCCCCAGAACACCATCGCGGCGCTTTCGGGAAAGATCGGAACGCTCGAGGGCGTGACGGTCAAGACCGCATACTCCAATGTTATCACAAAGGCATAAGCTATGAAAAACAGCAGCGGCGGAAGGCTTTCCGCACCATGGATAATTTTTCTTATCGTATTTCCCATCGTCCTTTCGATCATCGCTCTTGGCTCGGGCAGGATCTGGATAACCCCTGTTGATACTATAAAAGCGATAATATCAAAGATAACCGGGCAGCAGCTTGTCGATAAAATGGTCATGAGCACCATAGTCAACATCCGCATACCCAGAATACTTCTGGCGCTGCTTGCGGGCATGGGGCTTTCCTGCGCGGGCTGCGCGTTCCAGAGCCTTTTTGCAAACCCGCTTGCCACTCCCGACACCTTAGGCGTTGCCAGCGGCGCAAGCTTCGGCGCGGCGTTTGGCATACTGATAGGCTTTAAGATGCTCGGAATACAGATCACCTCCTTCATTTTCGGCGCAGCCGCAGTTTTGATGACATGGGCCGCTGGCTCAGGCAGGGGCAAAGGGCTTTCTTCCGTGGTGCTTTCGGGCATCATGATAGGTTCGCTGTTCTCGGCGCTCGTATCGCTCATAAAGTTCGTGGCCGACGCAGAGTCCCAGCTTCCCGCGATCACCTACTGGCTCATGGGCAGTTTGAGCAATGCAAGCTATGAAAGCCTTATCTACGGCGCACCGCCCATATTGCTTGGGATATGCGTGCTCTTCCTTCTCAGATGGAGAATGAACCTTCTGCCGCTGTCCGAGGATGAGGCAAGATCCTCGGGCGTAAACATCAAAAGGCTTCGCGCCGTGACCGTTATATGCGCAACGCTCATGACCGCATCCTGCGTATCCATGTGCGGTCAGGTCGGCTGGGTGGGTCTTCTTGTGCCGCATATGTGCAGAATGAAGTTTTCCAGCAACCATATGTCGCTTGTTCCCGCATCGATAAGCTTCGGCGCATCGTTCATGCTGATCGTTGACACAATTGCAAGGTCTGTTTCCGCAGCCGATATCCCGATATCCATACTCACCGCGATCATCGGCGCACCGTTCTTCATTTACCTTATGAGAAAATCGGGAGGTTGGCAGCTGTGATACTTGAAGTAAAAGGCGGCAGATTCTCCTACGACAACAAGAAAGATGTTTTTTCGGACGTAAACTTTTCCGTTTCCTCGGGCGAACTGCTGGCTATATTGGGCCCCAACGGCGCAGGCAAGACCACACTGCTCAGGTGCATGACGGGCATGCTCAAATGGAAGGACGGAAAGAGCCTTATCGACGGAAGCGATATCCGCAGAATGGGAGAAAAAAAGCTCTGGGGCATAATGAGCTACGTACCTCAGGCAAGGGGTGCCGCGACCTCCTACAGCGCGCTTGAGACAGTGCTGATCGGCAGGAGCAGCAACCTTTCGCTTTTCTCCTCACCCGGGAAGCATGATATCGAAAAGGCCGAAAGCGTGCTTGAAGAGCTTTCCATAGCCCACCTTCGTGATAAGCCCCTGAGCAAAATGAGCGGCGGCGAGCTTCAGATGGTGCTGATAGCAAGAGCGCTTGTATCCGACCCCCAAATACTCATTCTGGATGAGCCCGAATCCAACCTCGATTTCAAAAATCAGCTCATAGTTCTTAACACCATAAGCAGGCTTGCCTCAGACGGCATATGCTGCATATTCAACACCCATTACCCGGAGCACGCCCTGCAAAGAGCGGACAGATCGCTCATACTCTCGGGCGGCAAAACGATATTCGGTTCCACTTCTCAGGTTCTGACCGAAGAAAACATAGAGCGCACCTTCGGAGTCAAGGCGATAATAGGCGAGATCGAGACCCCGCACAGCGTATTCAAAAACGTCGTGCCCTTAAAGCTTTCCGACGATAACGCGCTCATAGAGAAAAGCGATGATGAAGACGCGCTCGCATCCATCACCATAATCGCTGACGATTTTGAAAAAGCAAATCATATCAACGCCCTGCTGCATGAGTACGGCGATATAATAATCGGCAGGATGGGCATGCCCTACAGAAAAAGGAACGTGTTTATCATAAACACCACCTTTGACGGCAAAAAGAGCCGCATTGAGGAGCTCTCCCACAGACTATCGCTCATACCCTCAGTCAGCGTCAAGACAGTCTATCAAAAGGATACGGAGCAGCACAAATGACAAACATCGAACTCATAAACAAGCTCAAAGACGAAAAACAGCTTTCGCATAAGGAGTTTGAGCAAATTATTTCAACCTATACTCCGGACGACCTTGCCCATGCTCAGACTCATGCCTTGGAAATATCACAAAGAATTTTCGGCAGGAAGATATATTTCCGCGGTATAGTCGAATTTTCAAACATCTGCAAAAACGACTGCTATTACTGCGGCATCAGAAAAAGCAATGCCTGCGCTCAGCGCTATCGCCTTGAAAAGCAGGACATACTTGCCTGCTGCAGGGAAGGCTATGAAAACGGCTTCAGGACCTTCGTGCTTCAGGGCGGCGAGGACGGTTATTTTTCCGACGACAGGATGTGCGATATCGTATCATCCATAAAGGAGGAATATCCCGACTGCGCCATCACCCTCTCTCTTGGTGAAAGAAGCTATGATTCCTACAAAAAGCTTTTTGATGCGGGCGCGAACAGATACCTTCTGCGCCATGAAACGGCAAACGAGGAGCATTATTCCCTCATTCACCCAAAGGAGCTGAGCCTTAAAAACCGCATCCGCTGCCTTTATGACTTAAAAGACATAGGCTATCAGGTCGGCTGCGGCTGCATGGTGGGCACACCTTTCCAGACCGCATCCCACCTTGCCGATGACATGGTGTTTATGCAGAAATTCGACCCCGCGATGGTGGGTATAGGCCCCTTTATCCCCCACAAGGATACACCCTTTGGCGATGCGCCCTCCGGGAGCGTGAATACCACCCTTCTTATGATGGCGCTTTGCCGCATAATGCTCCCAAATGTCATGATGCCGGCCACCACAGCGCTTGGCACCGCAGATCAGGACGGAAGAAAGCTGGGAGTGCTCTTTGGCTGCAATGTAGTTATGCCCAACCTCTCGCCCATGTCCGTCCGCAAAAAGTATATGCTCTACAACGACAAAGCAGGCACAGAAATATCGGCAAAGGAAGGCATCGCCCTTCTGCGCTCTCAGATGGAAGAGATCGGCTATGAGGTCATCATAGGCAGGGGCGATTACAAAAAGGAGGAAGCTTAAATGATAAAAATCGCAGTATACGGAAAAGGCGGCATCGGCAAATCCACCACCGTCTCCAATGTTTCCGCAGCTCTTTCTCAGATGGGCTATAAGGTCATGCAGATAGGCTGCGATCCCAAGGCGGATTCCACCTACGCTCTGCACGGCTATGAAAAAATGACCACCGTGCTTGATCTCGTCCGCGAAAAAAAGGACGCTTTCGAGCTTTCCGATATGGTAAGGGAAGGCTTCGGCGGCGTTATATGCGTGGAAGCCGGCGGCCCCACCCCGGGTCTTGGCTGCGCGGGCAGAGGCATCATCGCCGCGCTTGAAAAGCTGAAGGAAAAGGGCGCTTACGAAACCTATAAGCCCGACGTAGTTATCTATGACGTTCTGGGCGACGTTGTCTGCGGCGGTTTTACCATGCCGATGCGCAGCGGCTATGCGGATAAGGTATTTATAATCACCTCGGGCGAAAACATGGCCATCCACGCCGCTGCCAATATCGCAATGGCGGTAAACGGCTTTAAGGACAGGGGCTATGCAGCGCTGGGCGGTCTGATCTTAAACCGCAGGAACGTCAAAAACGAGGATGAAAAGGTCGAAGAACTGGCAGGCGATATAAGCAGCAAGGTCATCGGCACTCTCACAAGAAGCGAAACGGTACAGGAAGCCGAGTCGCTTGCAAAAACCGTAGTTGAAGCGTTCCCTCAAAGCGATATGGCTGAGGAATACCGAAATCTCGCCAAGGCGATGCTCAAAGAATGCGGGGTGGAATGATGCTCAAAAGAGTAAACGACGACCGCGATCTTTCCGCCGCAAAAAGAATAATAGGAGAAGCTTCCTTCCCCTCACCCTTCCGCTCGGGGCTTGAATATGCTTCCCCCGCAAGGGGCACCTGGAACATCGTTCATGTGGGCATGCTCATCCCTGAGGCTCACGAGATCTTCGTCTGCGCAGCGTCCTGTTTAAGAGGCGTTGTATTGACAGCCGCAGAATGCGGTATGGAGGACAGATTCTCCACGGTCGAGATAAAGGAAAACAATCTGCTTGACGGCGATCTTGAAGACCTTATCGTAGACGGCGTGTCCGACATAATAAAAAAGCTTAAGAAACGTCCGCCCGCTATCCTTGTATACACCTCCTGCGTGCATCATTTTGCAGGCTGCGACCTTGACATGGTATACCAAAGGCTGAGGCAAATGCATCCCGATATCGATTTCACCGACTGCTACATGAACCCCATCATGAGAAAGAGCGGGCTCACCCCTGATCAGCTCATGCGTTCAAGGCTCTATACACTCTTAAAGCCAAATAATATCGATGAAAACACGGTATCCATAATCGGCAATGATTTTTCCACCGACGATGAAAGCCAGCTCGTCAAAATGATCCGCTCTGCGGGGAAAAACCTTATGGAGATCACAAGGTGCTCCACCTACGAGGAATATCAGGATATGGCAAAATCCTCGCTTTACATCTCCTATTATCCCCCCGCAAAGGCAGGCGGCGATATGCTGGAAGAAAGGCTCGGCGGCAGGCATATTTTCCTGCCCTTCGCGCTTTCCTACGATGAGATCGAGAAAAACCTGAAAGAGCTTGCAGGAGTGCTCTCCTGCCCGCTCCCCGATTTTGCCCTTCTTCGCCAAAAATGCGAAAAAGCGCTTGAGCATGCAAAACAGATCATCGGCGATACCCCGATTGCAATAGACTACACAGCGCTGCCCCGTCCCCTTGCGCTTGCAAGGCTGCTTTTGGAGCACGGTTTCAACGTGCAGCGCGTTTATGCCGACACCTTCATTCCCCTTGAAAAGGCGGATTTTGAATACCTGAAGGAAAATCACCCGGAGCTTGAGCTTTATCCCACGGTCCATTCCTCCATGCGCTTCATGGCGGAAAAAGAAAACAACAGTATTCTTGCAATAGGGCAGAAGGCGGCTCATTTTTGCGGCACAAACAGGTTTGTAAACATTGTCGAGGGCGGGGGAATGTACGATTTTGAAGCCATCGAAAAGCTTTGTGCGCTTATGATCGACGCATATGAAAACGAAAAGGACATGAGAAATCTGATCCAGATAAAAGGAATGGGGTGCGGCTGTATATGAGACAGACTTCAAGCGTGATCTCCACTTATTCTGCGGATGTTTTCGGCGTATGCTCGGCGCTTTTTGAGCTGGGCGGCATGGTAGTCATGCATGACGCTTCAGGCTGCAATTCCACCTACACCACCCACGATGAGCCCAGATGGTACGACATGGAGAGCATGGTATACATTTCCGGTCTTTCCGAAATGGAAGCGATCATGGGCGATGATGAAAAGCTCATTTTAGATATAATCACCGCAGCAAATGAGCTCAAGCCGAAGTTTATCGCCCTTGCAGGTACTCCCATACCCATGATGACCGGCTTTGACTATACTGCAGCTGCAAATATTATTGAAGCCCGCTTAGGCATTCCGGCTCTCGGCTTTTCCACCGGCGGCATGGGCACCTACATTTCGGGTGCGTCCATGGCCTTTGACGGCATCGTTCGCCGCTTTATGGACAAAAACGTAAAAAAGAGCGAATACAGGAGCGCAAATATTTTAGGGCTTACCCCACTTGATTTCTCCGTAAACGGCGAGGACAAGTCCATAGCCGCGTTCCTTGAAAGCAGCGGTTTTTCCATCAACTGCTCTCTTGCCATGGGTTGTGATATCGAGGATATCAAAAACATCGGCGCGGCACATGTGAACCTCGTTGTCTCATCCGCAGGTCTTTCGGCCGCGAAAACGCTTTTTGAAAATTTCGGCACTCCTTATGTCATCGGTACCCCGACAGGAAAAAAATACTCCGATCAGCTAAGGCGCGCTCTTGATAAGGCGGTAAGCAGCTGCGAAAACATCGTCTGCAAAAACGATGCAGCTCTTGAGGGAGATATCGTTATCATCGGCGAGGGAGTGCGCTCCCTTTCCCTTGCATCGGCGATCGAGCTTGAAACAGGCAAGGGAACCAAAGTCTCCTGCGCCACCGAATTTGATCCTTCCCTTTTAAGGGATAAGGACGCTGTTTTGCACGACGAAGATTATATCCTTGACTTTATAAAGGATGCATCGGTCGTGATCGCGGATCCCCTGTACAGGCGCATAGTTCCGGAAGGCGCAAAGTTCATTCCCCTGCCTCACGAGGCTTTCTCCGGCAGGATATACCGCCGATCCATCCCCGATCTTGCAAAAGACGCACAAACTATCATAAGCGAGGTGTAATTATATGAAGCTTATCAAAAAACTGACTGCCGTTTTTCTCGTACTTTCCATGCTCCTGACCCTTGGTGCCTGTTCTTTTCAAATCGAAAGCGCGTCACCCGGCACGCACACCGTTGTTGACCATCTTGGCAACGAAGTAGAAGTCCCAAATGAGGTAAACCGCGTTGCTGTCATGGACATTTATCCTCTGCCCTCCGTTATCGCCATGTTCTTTGATTCCGCCGACAAGCTTGTGGGCATCGCGCCCCCCAGCATGCTCGCGGCAAAGAGCAGCATTTTAAGTGAGCTTTATCCCGAGATACTTTCGGCGCAGACGGGCTACATCAACGGTTCTTCCGTAAACACCGAGGAGCTCATGAAGCTTTCGCCCGATGTTGTTTTCTACAGCGCCTCCCAGCCCGATCAGGGTGAACAGCTCAGGAGCGCGGGCTTTGCAGCCATCGCCGTTTCCGTAAACAAATGGGAATACAACGCCATTGAGACCCTGAACAACTGGATCACGCTTCTTGAAGAGGTATTCTCCGTAAGCGACAAGGCCGACGCCGTGAAAGCCTATTCCGACGATATTTATGACCTTGTTCAGTCCAGAGTTAAAGATATCCCCGATTCTCAGCGTGAAAAGGTGTTCTTCCTTTTCCAGTACACCGAAAACACCATGCTGACCTCGGGCAAGCAGTTCTTCGGACAGTGGTGGGCTGACGCGATCGGCGCAAAAAACGTGGGCGAGGAGCTTGCGACCGACAATTCCGTATCGGTAAACCTTGAGCAGGTATACGCATGGGATCCCACCCTCATCTTTATCACCAACTTCACCACAGCTTATCCCGATGACCTTTTCAACAACACCATCGGCAGCTACGACTGGAGCCCCGTATCGGCTGTTGAAAGCAAAAACGTACACAAGATGCCCCTTGGCATTTACCGCTCCTACACCGCAGGCGCAGACACTCCCGTGACCCTTTTATGGCTTGCAAAAACCGCGTACCCCGAGCTTTTCAACGATATCGACATAATTGAAGAAACCAAGAAATATTACAAGGAAGTGTTCTCGATCGATCTGACCGACGATCAGGCTTCTTCCATCTTTGCGCCTTCCGCTCAGGCGGGCGATTTCGTTCTTGATTAAGGAGGCAAACAAATGAGCTTAAACGCAGTACCTTCCTCCGACAGGCTGCATATCGCCTTTTTCGGCCTGCGCAACGTGGGCAAATCCAGCCTTGTGAACGCCGTGACCGGGCAGGAGCTTTCCGTAGTTTCCGCAGTCAAGGGCACCACCACCGACCCTGTACGCAAGTCCATGGAGCTTCTACCCTTAGGTCCCGTGGTCATAATCGACACTCCCGGCATAGACGATGAGGGCGAGCTTGGCGAAAAGCGCGTCAAAAAAGCAAAGCGCGTGCTTGCGCAGACCGACATTGCCGTGCTTGTTGTCGATTCCTGCTTGGGACTGAGCAAGGCGGACTCAGAGCTCATCGATATGTTCATCTCCCGCAAGTTGCCCTACATTATCGCGTACAACAAATGCGATCTTTTATCCTCTGAGCCCGAGCTGCCCGAAAACGGCATATACGTCAGCGCGCTTTCAAAGAAGAACATCGACGCTTTCAAGGAAAAGCTTGGTTCTTTCGCCGGCAGCAAGCCCGAAAAGCATATCGTATCCGATCTTCTTTCTCCCGATGATCTCGTTTTGCTGGTAATCCCTATCGACGAATCCGCCCCCAAGGGAAGGCTTATACTGCCCCAGCAGCAGACCATGCGCGATATACTGGATTCCCATTGCACCGTTATGGCTTGCCAGGATGTTGATATCCCAAAGACGCTTTCAATGCTCAAAGCTCCGCCCCGCCTTGTCATCACTGATTCGCAGGCGTTCGGCAAGGTGTCAAAGCTCGTGCCCCCCTCAGTTCCTCTTACCTCGTTCTCCATTCTTTTTGCTCGATACAAGGGCGATCTTGCCGAGCTTGTCAAAGGCGCAGCGGCTCTGTCCGAGCTAAAGGACGGCGACAAGGTCCTGATCTCCGAAGGCTGCACCCATCACAGGCAATGCAACGACATCGGCACTGTCAAGATGCCGGGCTGGATAGAGAATTTCTCAGGCGCAAAGCCCGAGTTTTCCTTCACCTCCGGCGGCGAGTTCCCCGATGATCTTTCACCTTACAAGGTCATCGTTCACTGCGGCGGCTGCATGCTCAACGAAGCCGAAATGCAGCACCGCATTTCCCGCGCTCAGGAAAGCGGTGTCCCCATCGTAAACTACGGTATCGCCATAGCGCATATGCACGGCATCCTCCGCCGCAGCCTCGAGCCCTTCCCCGCGATGCTGGATCTTCTGTGAGGCGCCGGGGGGAGGGGTACGTTCGAGATGGCTGCGCCCTCTTGAGCTCTCTTTCTTGGAAGAAGGCTTCGCCTTCTCCCAAAGATTTTTCTTCCTCTGGCAGATAGATTTTATTCTTTAGCTATTTACGTGGAAGAAGGCTTCGCCTTCTCCCACACCCTCATCCACCAAGGGTTTGCAACCCTTGGATCCCGCGGCTTTTGGGATCAGTAAATTTTATACGATGGCTTACGCGTGACCCGTAAAGTATGGGTCACGCGTAATTGCTTTTAGGGAATGCTGTGCCATGAGCGCTGATATTTCTTCTTTGTGCTTCTCGATGGCGGCATTCCTGCCGCCGCCATCGACGCATAGCTTGCTGTGCTCTATCAAAGTATCAGGAGTCCAGAGGATGAAATCCTCTGGCGGATGAGAGTTTGAGAGAAGGCAGCGCCTTCTCTCAAAAAACACAAAAACGGTTTGAGTTTCCTCAAACCGTTTTTTCTATTGTTTACAGCAAGCAATCGAGCTTATCGGCTTCATAGAGCCTCATGATCAGCTCTCCGAACATGGAATTTGCCCATGCAAACCAGCTTCTGGTATATTTTTCGGGGTTATTGGGATCAAAGCTTTCATGCATGAACCCGGTATCCGCGTGAGTTGAAAGCAGCATATCGACAATGCTTCTGATCTCGTTGTCATCAGTAGCGGTCATCGCCTGCATGCAAAGCGCGATAGGCCATACATATCCGTCGGGGGTATGAGGGCTGCCGATGCCTTTGGCTTTTTCGCCCTCAAAATAATAGGGATTGTTCTTGCTCAGAACGAACTTTCTGGTGTTGAGATAGATCTCATCGTCCATGGGGCAGGTGCCGAGGTAGGGCAGTGAGAGCAGGCTGGGCACGTTTGCGTCGTCCATAAGGTTATAATTTCCCAGACCGTCTACCTCATAGGCATACATTTTGCCAAACTCGGGATGATCGATAACGGCATAGTCCTCAATACCTTTTTTGATGGTATCTCTCAGGGCTACCGCCTTTTCCATGAGCGCGGTCTCGCCCATGGTGTTTGCCAAAAACGCCGCAGATTCCAGCGCTCTTACGGCAAAGATATTGGAGGGCACGAGATAACCGTATTTGCAGGCGTCATCGCTGGGCCTGAAGCCGCTCCAGGTCATGCCCGTATAGCCAACGGGCGCGCCCATGCCGTCGTTAGAAAGTGTATCACTTTCGGGGCAATTTTTCCTTGAAAACCTGTAGGGGCTGTTTTCGTGCCTGAGCTCGGTTTCAAACACGTTGAGTATGGTGATTATGCCGCCGACGACCATATTGCCGATGATATGGGTCCTGTTTGTGCCTCTCACGAACTTTTCCGCAAGCCAGAGGGGATAGCAGAGCGAGTCTATTTCATATTTGCGCTCCCAGACCCACTCGGAAGCCTTGGGCTCATCGTCAAAGGGCTTATACTCGGAAGCTTCCTTATTGAAGGCATTGGCATAGGGGTCATGCATAAGGCAGCTCATCTGGCGAAGGATAAGGCCTTCTATCATTTCCACAACGCTCTGTACGTTCAAAAATCTCATATAATGCATGACCTGCGCGGTGGAATCCCTAAGCCACATGGCGGGGATATCGCCTGTGATTATAAACGTATCGCCAAAACCCGTTTCAACCGTGGTCTCGACGGTGTTCATAAAGCATTTTTCAAACATTTCCCAGAGTCCGGGGCGCTGTTTTAATTTTTCTTCCAGCGGTGCGATCCTGCTTCTGATATCTCTTGCAGCTCTCATAATATGCTCCTTATATTCTTGATATATAAATAATAACATATTTTTTGCACAAGTAAAATACTTGCCAAGTGGATTTTTGTTTTCTTATCTGCTATACTTCTATACATAGCAATAAAAGGAGCGTTTTTATGAAGCTTGCAAAAATATTAATTGCCCTTATTCTGATATCCGCACTCCTTTGCGGCTGCGCGGCAAAGGAAGGCTTTGTGATAAAAGGCGAGGGCGGGGAGATACATTATACGGAACAGCTCGAACTTGTCGGTTCCTATCCTCACAGCGCTTCTTCCTTTACTCAGGGGCTTTTCTTCCACGGCGGGGAAATGTACGAATCCACCGGGCTTTACGGTCAGTCGAAAATTTTCAAAAACATAGATATAAAAACCGGTCAATATGAAAGCGAGTATTCTTTGCCCGCAAATATATTCGGCGAAGGCAGCGTTGTTATGGATAATACTCTCTATGTTCTTTCCTGGCAGGAGGGTCAGGTGTTTAAGTTCGACCCGGATAATCTTACGCTTATCGACACCGTTTCCTATCCCAGAGAAGGCTGGGGGCTCACCACCAACGGCGAGCAGCTGATAGCCTCCGATGGTACTTCAAAGCTCTATTTTATGGACGCGGACTTAAACGACATAAAAAATATCACCGTCAAATTCGGTGATATCGAGATAAACCGCATAAACGAGCTGGAATACATCGATGGGCTTGTTTGGGCAAACATATGGCTGACTCAGAGCATCGCCGTGATCGATCCCGAAAACGGGGAAGTAAAATATATGATCGATTTTTCGGGTCTGAGCGAGATCGTTTATGAAAATCCCGACGCGGTCTTAAACGGCATTGCCTATGATAAGGAAAACGGCAGGCTATATATTACCGGCAAAAACTGGGACAGCTTATACGAATTCGAACTGAAAAAGAACTAAAAAAAAGGCGCAGGAAAATACCTGCGCCTCTTCATTTGGTCTTAGTAGTTTTCTGCCCTGAGCTCGAAATAAGCCTTGGGATGTGCGCATACGGGGCACATCTCGGGAGCCTTGGTGCCAAAGTGGATGTGACCGCAGTTATTGCACTTCCATGCAACAACGCCGTCGCGCTCAAACACTACGCCCGCCTCGATGTTGGCAAGAAGCTTGTTATAGCGCTCCTCATGCTCTTTTTCGATATTAGCTACCATTTCGAACAGAACAGCCAGCCTGTCAAAGCCCTCTTCCTTTGCTTCCTTTGCAAAGGTGGCATACATGTCGGTCCACTCATAATTCTCGCCTTCTGCGGCGGACTTTAAGTTTTCCATGGTGTTGCCAATGCCCTTGAGCTCTTTGAACCACATCTTGGCATGCTCTTTTTCGTTGTTGGAAGTCTCTTCAAAGATGTTTGCGATCTGAACATAGCCTTCCTTCTTGGCTACGGATGCAAAATAGGAGTACTTGTTCCTTGCCTGGCTTTCGCCCGCAAAAGCAGTCCACAGATTTTGTTCGGTTTTGCTTCCCTTAAATTCCATTTGCGTATCCTCCATAAATTTTTGCTGTAGTTTATCTATCGGTTTGGGTCAGGACAGCGCTTCTTTGGCGCAGTCGGGGCACAGGCCGGTAAATACCATTTCCTGCTGATGGAGAGTGTAGCCCGTAGCCCGGGCGATAAGCTCCACCATCTTGTCGTCATACTCAAGCGGCACATCCGCAAACTGTCCGCATTTTTCGCAGCGGATATGATAATGCGGTTTTGTGTTGAAATCAAACCGCTCGGCAGCGCCGGGAACGCAGATACGCTTGATCTGCCCTTCCTCGGCAAGGGTGTTCAGGTTGCGGTAAACGGTCGCCAGACTGATGCTCGGATACTTTGACCTGACAAGGGCATAGACCTCTTCGCCCGTCGGATGCGTATGCAGGGACTGCACAGCTTCAAAGATCATCGCACGCTGGATCGTGTTGCGTTTCCCGCCCGATCTTGCAGTCATGTTTGTCAAGTAGCATCAAATCCTTATTAAGAACTTTTCTTATTTGATATTATATCAGAAATAGTTCTTTTGTCAATAGCACTGATAAAAAAATATTGGCTTTGGTCGCCTTCTCTCAACCAAAGCCAATATCTTGCCTATCTTAATCGGTCTCCCGATGTAAGCAACTTGAGCGTGCCAAAAGCACTACGCCATTATACAACCCTTTTGTGGCATTGTCAACAACAAAATGTATATTTTCACCGGCTGAGATGATTTATGCACAGCGGAAAAAATTATCCTTGCTATTATATATAGGTAGGTGTTATAATTACAGGATGATACAGTCGCGATATCGCTTGGGAGTTGTACGATGAACTACGATACTTCACATGTTTCCGACGTCGTTATAAGACGCCTTCCGCAATACTACAGACATCTTGAATCGCTTGAAAGAAGCGGAGTTACCAGGATTTCTTCAAAAGAGCTTGGCGCACAGATGGGGCTCACCGCATCCCAGATCCGTCAGGATATCAACTTTTTCGGCACCTTCGGTCAGCAGGGCTACGGCTACAATGTCCGCGATCTCAAAGACCACCTTGCCGGCATACTGGGGCTCAACAAAGGTTATAATATGATCGTAGTCGGCATGGGCAGCATCGGTCACGCGATCGTAAATTATCAGAGCTTCAAAAAGCGCGGTTTTAATTTTACAGCCCTTTTCGACAACGCGCCTTCCCTTGTCGGGCGGACCGTATCGGATATTGAGATAAAGAACATAAGCGAGCTCAAAAGCTTTCTGTCCAAAAACCGCGTTGATATCGCTGCTATCTGCACTCCCAGCGACGCTGCGCAGGATATCGCCGATACGCTCATAGAAGGCGGGGTCAGCGCGATATGGAACTTCGCTCCCGTATCCCTGAACGTGCCTTCCGATATCGCTCTGAACAACGTTCATCTCACCGACAGCCTGCTGTTTTTATCCTATAAGCTTTCGCATAAATAACATCATCTTCCTCACGAGGTATACCGAAAAATGCCCGCAAACCAAAAGAAGAAGAAAAAGAGCACAGCCGCCCGCAAAAAGCGCAAAAAGGGTCTTTCAACATCCCTGAAACTGACCCTCATACTGAGCGCTGTGGTAATATTCGGCGCAATAGGCTGGAAATTCCTTGGCGACGCCATCGAAAACAGCAGGATGAAAGCCTCGCTTTCTTCTCCCCTGTTCTTTGAAGGAATATATGTCGACGACATTTCCCTCGGCGGCATGACCATGGATGAGGCAAAGGAAGCCGTGAGCCAGAACCAGACCACAGCCGATGCTAATTACAGCCTTGATCTCATACACGGCGAAAACACCTGGACGCTGGACAACAGCAATTTTGTCGTTCAGTTCGATACCGACAAGGTCCTTGAGGAGGCCTATTCAATAGGCCGCTCGGGCGACTCAAAGGCGGATATAGAGACGGTTAGAAACCTTCCCGAACATCCAAGGCATTTCATAACCACCATGAGCGCCTCTCAGGGCGAGATGGGCAATGTACTTGATGAGATAGAGGACGAGCTGAACAAAAAGGTCAAAGACGCCCGCATAGTATCCGGCGCATCTGACGGCGGTCTTCAGATCGCCGAGGCGGAACCCGGCTATAAGGTGGACATCAAAAAGCTGCAGGAAGACATAAACGACAGATTTGCCCGAAACGATTTTGATGAGCCCGTTTACATCAAGGTCGACGAAATAAAGCCATCCGTTTATAAAGCGGATCTTGAGGGCAAGTATACCACCCTTGCCTATTTCACCTCCGAGACCACAAGGGACAAGACGAGAAACAACAATATCGACCTTGCCCTAAAGGCTATTGACGGCACCATCCTTGCCCCCGGCGAAGAGTTCTCCATGAACGGCATCACGGGTGAGAGGACGCAGAAAAAGGGCTATCAGGCAGCGGGCGCCATCAGAAACGGAGTGCTCATAGAGGAACTCGGCGGCGGCGTCTGCCAGGTATCCACCTCCATATTCAACGCCGCGGCAATGTCGGGGCTCGACATAACCGAAAGGCACAACCATTCATGGCCTTCCAGCTATATCGGCAAAGGGCTTGACGCAATGGTCGACTATCCTTCCTCAGACCTGAAGTTCAAGAACAACACCGACGGTTATGTCTGCATCGCATCATGGTTCGACAAAGACAACCGCATGATAAAGGTCAAGATCTTCGGCATCCCGGTGCTTGATAAAGACGTGACAGTCAAATTCAGGACCGAAGTTACCGAGACCACGCCTCAGCCCGCAGACGAGATAAAGGAAGACCGCACGCTGCCCGAGGGCACCGTGGTTGAGACCCGAGCGGGCAAAGAAGGCTATAAGGTCAACACCTACCGTCAGTATATGAAGGGCGGAGACGTGGTGAAGGAAGAGCTCCTTTGCCGCAGCAGCTATAAAGCCCTTTCGACCATAATCACGGTCGGCACCGGAGCACCGGAAACGGCCGAAACGCCCGCGCAGGGCAACGAATAAAAGACAAACGGCGCAATTTGCGCCGTTTTGCTTATATCGGAGATATTTATTATGTTTATAGATAAGATAAGCCTTAAAAGCAAGCCCAACGATTATACCGCATATCTTCCGGCAGTAAAGCATCTTTTTGAGCATCCGCTAAAAATCTCGAGCCCTATAACGTTTTTTGTGGGCGAAAACGGAACAGGGAAATCGACACTTCTTGAAGCCATTGCCGTCGCTATCGGTTTTAACGCAGAGGGCGGTTCAAGGAACTACCGTTTTTCCACCAAAACAACTCACTCCGACCTTTTTCGGCATCTCACAGTTGCCAGAAATGCGCAGATGAAGGACGGTTATTTTCTGCGCGCCGAAAGCTTTTATAACACCGCCAGCTATCTTGACGAGGTCGAAAAGGAGGACGGCAGCAGGTTCGCTTCTTACGGAGGCAGATCGCTCCACCTTCAATCCCATGGCGAAAGCTTCCTTGCACTGATCCAGAACAGATTTTCGGGTTCGGGGCTCTATCTGCTTGACGAGCCCGAGGCGGCGCTTTCGCCCATGCGCCAGATGACGCTTATGATCGAGCTTGATCGCCTGAAAAAATCCGGCAGCCAATTCATAATAGCCACGCACTCGCCCATGCTTATTACTTTGCCCGGCTGTGAAGTTCTTGAGTTTACCGAAAATGGGATCCAAAGCGTTCCATACCAAAAAACCGAGCATTTTCAGGTCATGAAAAGCTTTCTTTCCGACCCGAACAGGATGCTCGGCTATCTTTTATATGAAGAATGATCACTCAAATTCCTCATGGCTCAAATGCATATAATCCTTCACCTGATCCCACGGTACGGTAAAGCCCGCGCCGTGAGCGCAGAATACCGAATCGGGAGTATCGTCGGCAAGGGGGTTATATGCTGATTCCTGTGCTATCCTATCCTGATCCCTGCATTTTTCGTAATGGTCAAGCGAATAGCTCATCGAGCCCCTGCCATGCGTTGCGGCAAGGAAATCGGTGTGATATTCGGCAAGGCTGATAAAGGTAGCCTCGCCGGCTATGGAAAAGCGCTCATCTTCCATAATGGGCGGATCGCAGTTTGCCTGCATGCGCACAAGGTCGCCCATGACCCTGCCATATGTATCCAAAGGCGCTTTGAGCAAAAAGCGGCATACGGGCTCAAGCAGCACGGGTTTGGAATACATGAGGGCGTTCCTGATCGCCCTGTAGGTGCTTTCCCTGAAATCGCCGCCCTCGGTATGCTTTAAGTGTGCCCTGCCGCAGAGAAGCTCGATCTTTACATCGGTCAAAGGCGCTCCGATCAGAACGCCTTTATGCGCTTTTTCAAAAACATGGGTCTTTATGAGCCTCTGCCAGTTCAGGGCAAGGTCGTCCACATGGGCAAGGCTTTCAAAGGTCACGCCGCTGCCCCTGTCAGTCGGGGTAATTTTCAGATGCACCTCGGCGTAATGGCGAAGCGGTTCATAATGCCCAACGCCGATGACCGGGCTTTCTATCGTTTCCATATAGAGCACGCGCATGGGACCAAAATCAATGCTGAGATTGTATCTGTCGGCCATCAGCTGCTTTATGATCTCCAGCTGTATCGGTCCCATGACCGAAAGATCGACAGAGCCTGTGCCGTGGTTGAACGAAACCGAGAGCGTCGGTTCCTCGTCCTCCAAAAGCTTCAGCGCACTAAGCACCTTTTGAACATACACGGCTTTATCCCATATAACGGATACCGCCATCATTGGTTCAAGCCGAAAACCTTCGCGCTTTTTTGCGTTCAAACCTATGATATCGCCGGGCATCAGGTCCGGTATTGAAACTGCAGCTATCAGCTCTCCCGCTTTTATTTCGCTCACCTGAGTGAACTTGCCGCCGTGATACCTCCTAAGCTCGCCAAGCTTTATTCTGCCGCCGTCAAAGGAAGCTATCTCGTCTCTGGTTTTTGCGCTGCCAGAGAGCACCTTAAAAAAGCATAGCCTTTCGCCGTTTGCATCATGGCGGATCTTATATACCTTTGCCGAAAATTCGGCTTCATCGTCATAATCGCAGAAGGTCAGTCCGCAGAGCCTTTCCATAAACTCGCATACGCCCTCGCCGCGCAGAGCGCTCCCCGAAAACACAGGGAAAAGCTCGCGCTTTTTTATTTGCACAGCAAGCTTTTTGAGCCAAAGGCTTTCGTCGAACCCGCCGCTCAGATACATATTCAGAAGCTCCTCGTCGCGCTCGGCTATGGCTTCCTTTGCTTCATCTAAAAGAGTGTCCGTTCCTATATAAACACAGTCCTGCGACAGCTCCTTTTTGAGCCCCGCCATAACATTTCTAAGCTCAACGCCGGGTCTGTCCATTTTGTTCACGAACAAAAACGCGGGAACATTATAGTCCTTCAAAAGTTTCCATATGGACTGCGTATGGCTCTGCACCCCGTCCGATGCGCTGATGATTACCACGGCGTAATCCAGTATCGATACAGCGCGCTCCATTTCGGAAGCGAAGTCGACATGCCCGGGAGTGTCCACCCAGAAATACCTGTCCCCGTCCTTTTCAAAATAAGCCTGATCGGAGAATATGGTTATACCCCTTTGCTTTTCAAGGGGATGACTGTCCAGAAAAGCATTGCCGTGGTCGACCCTGCCCAGCGAGCGGATAGCGCTGAAAGCATAGAGCGCCTGCTCGGAAAAGGTGGTCTTGCCCGCATCCACATGGGCAAGGATGCCTATGGTCTTCCTCATACATCCTTCTCCGTATCGAGCACATAGCGTTCGCAGGCATTTATAATGGTTGTTTCGTTATATCTGATTATACGCGGTCTGTTCGCCATGTAGTTCATGTGCACATGACCGTGCGCCATATATTTTGGCTTATGCTTATCCAGCACCTCAAAGAATGCGTCAAAGCCCCTGTGTGCGCGGTCGGGATCGTCTCCGTAGCCGTGCAGGGGTGCGTGGGTCACAAGGATATCAATACCCTTGGACTTTCTCAGCTTACGCCGCATTTTCCTGATGCGCTTTTGCATCTCCTTTTCTGTGTACTGATGCACTCCGTCGCTGTAATTTGCGCTGCCCCCAAGGCCCATTATCCTAAGGCCCTTGTATTCGACTATCGTATCTTCGATACACTCGCAGCCCTCGGGGGGCTTTCTTTCGTATTTGCCGTCGTGGTTGCCGTGCACATAATAAAGCGGTACGGGGCACATTGTCACAAGGAAGCTCAGATACTCCGGCTTCAGATCACCGCAGGAAATAATAAGATCGATGCCCTTCACCTTGTCGGGTTCAAAATAATCCCACAGGGATTTGCTTTCTTCGTCCGACACGAACAGGATCTTCACAGCAAAATACCCTCCTTTTCGGGCGGTATATCATCGCGATATACACCGAGCAGGCGGACCATCTCCCTGGATCTGGGCAATATTTCCTCAAACCCGGGAATTGAGCCGTCTATGTTGTCCAAAAGCCAGTCCATATTCATTATCTCTTCGGGAGTAAATTCATGCGTGCCGTCGCTTCGCACAAAGCCGTTTTGGTCAACTATCCTTGCAGCGAAGGGATCAATGCGCTTTGAAGAAATACCGTCCCGTAAGATCTGTGCAAGCTGGGTCACGCCGTCGGGCAGCTGATTGCTGAGCTTTATATCTATGGCGCCGCTGCTCATGCCCCACCAGTAGTTCACTGCAGGTTCATTTGCAGCGTGAGACTCCCATTTGCCCTCAAGTATGTTCATTATGACCTTGACATAAATTTTCCCCCAGTCCATATAGGAGGTGGCAAGAGGCATTATGTTTTCTCCATCGTCCAGATACAAGCCCCATTCCTTTGCGGTATTGGCCTTGATGGAGGCGGAATTATCGTTCCTGGACATTACCCTTACGCCCAAGCGCCTGAAATCCTCATCATAATCGCCGCTCACGCAGGACCATCTCAGCGCTATCCTTGCTCTGGGATTGGTCATCCTCAGTCCAAGCGCAAAGGCGTTTATGGCTGCGGGCGAACCAAAAATCGGATAGGTTGCAACATAGCCGATGACCTCATCGTCGCTCATTGCGCCCGCTATTGCGCCGCTTATGAATTTCGATTCATATATACGGCTGTAATAGCTCCTCACCCTTGGGTAGGGCATGGAGATCGAGCAGTTAAGCACCTTCAAGTCGGGATAATGCACAGCAATCTTTCTGCATGCGCCGATCATGGAGGGCGTTGTGGCAAAAATAACGTCTGCGCCGTCCTCGACCGCCTGCTCAAACACCACGTCCATATCCTGCCCCTGCGTTATATAGGTCGAAACGCTGATTTTTTCACCCATTTCGTCCACAAGATACTGCCTACCAAGCTCGTGAGCCAAAGTCCATGTGCTCTTTTCGGGCGGGAATGAATACATAAAGGCAACATTCAGATGCTCGGGAAGGCCGATACCGAAAAACCTTGAGAAGAAGCCGCTGGCTTCCGATTCGTCGGGCTCGATGCTCAGATCGATCTGCCTGCCCAGCGAAGCGGTCTTAAGCTCGGGCATTATGTTTTCAAGGCTGTCGACTATGCCGTCTATGTTGAGCTTTGCAAGCTCATTAAAATCATACACCTGCAGCCATATCAAAAGCGCGGTGGAGGGGGTAAGATCGTTTACCCTGCCCGCGATCTTTGCAAATGCGGCTTCAAAGATATGGAATCTTGAAAGGAAGGTAGCCCGCTCATCGGCAGTCCACACATGATCGTGCTCATAGCCCAGCGCCGCCTGAAGCTTTGCATACGCCCCCGGCTGACTGAACTGCACGTCGTACATCTTTGAAAGATTGTAAAACTGCATGAACTCATAATATACCTTTACCTCGGGATCGTTTGAAACCGCGGGCAGTATCCTTGTGACCATACCGGGAATGGATGTCGCGCCATAGCTTTTTAACACGCTTACGCGCTTGTTGCCCTCCTGCACATAGAATTTGCCCATATATTCAACGCATTTTATCGGGTCGGTTATGCCCTCGTCGCCCAGATGCGCGGCACAGAGGTTAACCCATTTATGCGCAAATTCGGTATCAGGATGCATAAGAGGCATGAAATTGCCCGCAAACGCGGTCTGCCTGCCCTTGATCCTCGTGCCCACGATCAGATGGATCGGTATCTCCACAAGACCCATGTTCACGGTGCCGAGTTCCATGGTATCGTCAAGCATTTCGTCAAGCGCATGGGGATAGGGATATTTACCCTGCATCGCGCAGCTTTTCTGATATTTCTGACCTAATTTGAGTGCATATAAATACTGATTTGAAGCTTCCTGATGGCTCATTTCTACCACATCCTTTTTTACGCGTTTCCGATACTTTATTATAGCTTTATTGCGCAGTTTTGGCAATAACGCCGTATGTATTGACTTTGCTTGGAAGCGTGAGTTACAATTATGATATACGCAAACGGAGGAGAAAACATATGAAAATATATTCCGTATACGATAAGGAATTCAAGCCCTACGGCAAGGTCATCGAAGGCTATGACACAAAAGAGCTCATCTGCGCCATGAAAGCTATCGATATGCCCGAAAGCGGCGTATCCTACGAGCCCGGCATCGCTTCTCTTGAAGCCTGTAAGATCTATAAGCCCCTGACCGACCGCGCTTACGGCGGAATGCCCATCCAGATCGGCATGTGCTGGGGCTACAACACCAAGCTCAACTGCCTTGAATATCACCGCGACAGCGAGATCAATATCGGCGTGACCGATTTCATCCTCCTTCTTGCAAAGCAGGATGAGATCGAGGACGGCAAGCTTGATACATCCGTGGTAAAAGCCTTCCGCGCGCCCGCAGGCGTTATGGTCGAGGTTTATGCAACCGCTCTTCACTATGCCCCCTGCCAGGTCCCCGAGGAGGAAGGCTTCCGCGTAGCGATCGTGCTGCCCAAGGGCACCAATACCTTAAAGCCCGAATACGAACCCGCCAACGAGGAAGACAAGTGGATGACCGCAAGAAACAAGTGGCTCATCGCCCATATAGAGGCTGACGAAGCCAATCAGGGCGCACATGTAGGCCTTACAGGCGAAAACATCGATATCGCAAAATAACATACCAAAACAGCCCTGAGCGATTCAAAGAACGCTCAGGGCCGTTTTTATTTATTCAGTTCTTCCATTATCTTATCGGACGAAAGTCCCCTTCTGCTAAGGCGCATTATCTGCCTGAGTATCGGGTCGGCATGCTCAAAGAACATTTTAAGCCCTTTGCAAAGGTAATACTGCCCTTCTTCGCCGTCAATGCTCTTTGAAAACCTGTCCTTTGGGCAGCCGCCGCTGCAATAGGACAGATACGGGCATTTTTTGCATTCGCCTGTCAATTTATCGCGCTTATCGAGCCCGAACTTTGTTTGGAAGCTGCTGTTTGCAAACTCGCCGATATCACCGCCTGCAAGGTTGCCCAGCCTGTGCTCGCCGTCGACGAAATGATCGCAGGCATATATGCTTCCGTCTTCCTCGGCTACAAGCACTCTGCCGCAGGTCTTTGCAAGATAGCAAACGCCGGCGGTTCCGCCCGCTTTGATCTTTGCCATTTCGGCAAAAAGCTGCACATCGAGCCTGCCAAGGTCATGCCTTACCCATTCATCAAAGACCTTTATCAGAAATTCGCCGTAGCCCTCGGGCGTGACCGATATCGGGTCGACATTGCCGTTTTCATCGACCACTATAACGGGGATAAACTGTATCCAGCCGGTATCGAGCTTTCGCAAAGCGTCATACACGCCCAACGGGTCTTTTAGAGTCTGCGCATTCACGGTGCAGAGAAGATCTGCCTTTATCCCGTATTCGCTTAAAAGCTCAGCTGCTTTTATGACTTTTGCATGCGTGGGATTTCCGCCCTTGTCTATGCGGTTCATATCGTGAGTGATCATATCCCCGTCGATGCTAAGCCCCACATCAAAGCGGTTCTCCTTCAAAAATCTGCACCACTGCTCGTTTATGAGCATGCCGTTGGTCTGAAGGTTGTTCCATACCTCCATGCCCGGTCTTATATATTTTTTCTGGAGCAAAACCGCCTGCTTATAAAAATCAAGCCCCGCAAGCGTAGGTTCCCCGCCGTGCCAGACAAAGGACACGACGGGGCCGGGATTGGAATTTATCGTCTGCTTTATGAGCTTTTCAAGCAGGGACATCTTCATGCGGGTCTGCTTCTCGTTTGAAGAAAACTTTCCCTTTTCAAGGTAATAGCAATACCTGCAGTTCATGTTGCAGTTTGAGCCCACCGGCTTTGCTATCACGGAAAACGCATTCCCGCGCTTAAAGGTCATATCTTCACCCTATTTCAAATGTTTATCAAAGAATTCAATGCATTTGTTCCACGAATCCATCGCCTGCTCCTGCCGATACATGGGTTTATCGTAATACCAGAACCCATGCCCCGCGCCGTCATAGCGGTAGAAGGTGTAATCCTTGTTGTATTTCTTGAGCTCTTCTTCAAGAATATCGACCTGCTCCTTGGTGGGGCTCCTGTCGTCGTTGCCGAATATGCCAAGCAGCGGGCAGGAAAGCTTTTCAGTGTACTTGATGGGCTCTACCGGGCGCTGGGGAGTTCCGCCCTTGCCGTCGCCCACGACGCCGCCGCCCCAGCAATCGACCGCAGCGTCGATGTTATCAAGAGTACATGCCGCAAGGAAGGTATGCCTGCCGCCCGAGCACATGCCGATAACGCCGGTCTTGCCGTTTGAGCCGGCCTGATTGCGAAGGAAGGAAAGAGAAGCGTCGCAGTCACCCATAACGGATTCATCGTAAACGCCGCCTGCTTCCATCATGCGCTTTGCAACCTCAGTGGGAGTGCCGTGACCGAAGCGCTCATAGATATTGGGGCAGATCACGCTGTAGCCGTGCTGAGTGAATCGCCTTGCGGTCTCAAAGCAGTACTCGTCCCAGCCGGGCATATGGGGGATGAGCACAATGGACGGGAAGGGTCCGTCGCCAATGGGTCTTGAATGGTACGCGGTGATATAATCGCCGTTATGACCCTTAATACGGATCGTCTCGGCTATCATACCGCTGTATTTTCCTGTGTCAAAGCTGTTCCACATAAATTTCGCCTCCTTGGTAAAAACATGTTATTTTAATTAAAGCATATCAAGAATGCCGGAAAGCAGCATCCAGGCTGCAGCGAACACATAGATTATGACGCCCGCAAAAAACCATCTTTTTGCCGCTCTCGTGCTTTTTATCGCACCGCTGATGTTCCCGGATTTCTTCTTGTTGATCGCACTTATGCCGCAGATTATGGATCCGAGGCTGGTTATGGAAAACGGCAGGGTCAATATTCCCAATATCAGCCATTTTGTTCCGTCAGGCGATCCTTTCTTTGCAGAAACGTTCCTCATTGCGTTTGCTCTGCGATCTGCCTCCCTGCGCTCTCGTTCCTCTTTGTCGGGCTTATAGCCGATCAGCTCATCACCGCAGTAATAACAATACTCATGGTCATAGCGTACTTCTTTATCGCAGTTTATGCAAATGACTTGCTCTTCGCGTTCCATGCTCAGTATTTCTAAAGAACTGTCGCTTTTGCCGCATTTGGGGCAAACTCCTTTTTGAAGCTCCGCTCCGCAGCTTACGCAATACATGGGTATCTCATCCCACTTTTCTTTTGTAGTATATATTTTTATTATACATGACTTATTCGATCTGTCAAACACCTGATTTTGCTCAATTCAGCTTATATACAAAAAACTATTTTTCTTTCAGCCCTTCAGCGCCCACGTCCGTCATCCGAGGGCGAATGACCGAAAAACCTTACATAGCTTCTGTAAAAGAAGGTGTAATCCGAAAAACCGCATTTTACAATTTACTTTGCAGTTTATCAATTATATAATAACAGTGAACCAATGTATACAAATAAATATCCCCTGCCCGTCAGGTTCCAAAGGAGCGTTAAAATGAAAAAGATCGTTATACTCGGCTGCGAAAATTCGCATGCCAATGCGTTTTTGAAACTCATAAGCGAACGCGAGGAATTTTCCGACATAAGCTGCATCGGCGTATACAGCAATGAACCCGAAGCCGCGAAAAAGCTTTCCGACCAGTTTTCGGTACCGGTGCTCAACAGCTTTGACGAAGCCATGGGCAAGGCAGACGGCGTTGTTATAACCGCCCGCCACGGGGATAACCACTATAAATACGCCAAACCCTATATCAAAAGCGGCGTGCCCATGTTCATAGATAAGCCCATAACCATCAGCGAGGATGAGGCGGTCATGTTCATGAAAGAGCTCATTGCCAATAAGGTCAGGGTAACCGGTGGTTCCTCTCTCAGGCAGGATGCTTTTATCAAGCAGCTTAAAAAGGAATCGGAAGAGGAGTTCGAGGGCAAAACCATAGGCGGGATAATCCGCGCACCTCTTTCATCAAACAGCCCCTACGGCGGCTTCTTTTTCTACGCCCAGCATCTGGTCGAAATGGTCTGCGAGGTCTTCGGAAGATACCCCAAAAGCGTTATCGCCTCAAAAAACGGCGATGTGACCACTGTGATCTTCAAATATGAAGCATACGATGCCGTAGGAGTGTTCACCGAAAACAATTACCTGTATTACGCCGAAAGGTTCTCCGAAAAAGGAGTCCACGGCGCGCCCGTTGCTTCAACGCAGGGCAATGACTGGTATTATATGGAGTTCAAGGAATATGCGGAAATATTGCGCGGAAAAGAGCAAAGCATGTCCTATACCGATCTTATCGCCCCGGTATTTATTATGAATGCGATCGAAAAAGCGATAAAAAGCGGAAAAGAAGAAACAGTGTGCTTGCTGTTCAAGCAATGATATTTCCGCCTTGCGGAAGCGATATGCGCCTTCGGTGCAGCGATATGCCCTTTGGGCGCGATATTCACCTTCGGTGAGCGATATGCGCCTTCGGTGCGCGATATGTGCGCGGGCATGAGCTTTAGGCTTATCACAAGTAGCTAAAACTCAAACCAATGTATTTTCGCTGTCGTATTTATCCGCGCACGCGGATACTTTGACCCTGTTTGAATCAGCTCTCGCAAAACAGAAACGGGCGATTGAGCGTCCCAATCTCAATCGCCTAATCACTCAAAAAAGCGATCACGCGTTGCCCACCCTTTACGGGCAACGCGTAAGCCAACGCATTCAATTCCTCTTCCCCCAAGCCGCGGAGTCCAGAGGACGCAATCCTCTGGTCAGATGGGGCTTGGGGAAGATACTTTGACCCTGTTTGAATCAGCTCTCGCAAAACAAAAACGGCCGATTGAGTGTCTAAATCTCTATCGCATAACCGCCCCAAAAAGCGATCACGCGTTGCCCACACTTTACGGGCAACGCGTAAGCCAACGCATTTAATTCCTCTTCCCCCAAGCCGCGGAGTCCAGAGGATGCAATCCTTTGGTCAGATGGGGCTTGGGGAAGGGTGAAACCCTTCACCAAAAAAGAGCGCAGCCGTCTCCCCTCCCTCGTCCCCATCCCCCATTGACTTTGCGGCGGCGGGGAAATATAATAACCTTAAAATCGGAGGATCGAGAGGGAAACAATATGGGCTGCGAAAAGGTCAGAGAATATTTAAGACCGATGAACCTTGAAGACAGGGTCAGGGAATTTGAAGAATCCAGCGCGACCGTTGAAGAAGCGGCGAGGGATCTTGGGTGCGAACCCAAGCTTATAGCAAAATCGATGGCGTTCAAGACCGGTAGCGAAGCGATCGTGGTCGTTATCGCAGGCGACGGCAAAGTCGACAACAGCAAATACAAGGCACTATTCCATACCAAGGCGGTCATGGTGCGCCCCGAAGAGCTCATGGAGCTCGTTGGTCACCCCATGGGCGGCGTTTGCCCCTTTGCCGTGAACGCGGGCGTCAAAACCTATCTTGATATTTCGCTCAAAAGGTTCGAGACCGTCTACCCCGCAGCCGGAACGCCAAATTCCGCGGTGAAGCTTAAAGTGGAAGAGCTTGAAAAAGCGGCGCAGAATTTTGCAGGCTGGGTCGATATCGCCAAAGGCTGGGAATAAAATGACGATATACAATAAGCTCGTGCGGGATAATATACCGGAAATTATATTGAATAACGGCGAAATTCCAAAAGTCAGAACCCTTAGCGACGATGAGTTCCTCAAAGAGCTTGAAAAAAAGCTCGTTGAAGAAATAAACGAGTACATCCTTTCAAAGGATGAAACAGAGCTTGCCGATATAGCCGAAGTGCTCTTTGCCATTTGCAGGGCAAGGAACATAAGCGAAGACCGCCTGCTTGAGCTTCGGGAAAACAAAAACGCCAAAAACGGCGCGTTCAGCAAAAAAATTTTTTTGATATCAAAGGAATAATAAATCGCCCCGACAGAATCTCAGTCTGTCGGGGCGTTGTGTTTATAAGCTACAGCCTTTCCAGATCGAGCATAAGGCGCTCCGCCGTTTCCCTTTCAAGGGTCGGCATCAGGAAATAAAGACCGTCCTTGCCAAAATATCGGGTCAGGGCTTTGGCTCTTTCGATGGCCTCATCAGGCTCGTATTCATAAAGAGCGATCCAAACACCCTTGCCCGCGTCGCGCACCTTTTTGTAAAGCGGATACCAGCGCTCGTCGCCGCCCTTTTCGTTGCGCGCGCCGGGCGTCCACTGAAGCGCGCCCAGCTTATTTAGGGTCATGAGCGAATCCACATGGCAGATGCACTCGGGCCCGTCAAGATGGAAAAGAAGGTTGTCCATCTGATCTGTCTGCATTTTAAGCGCAGGCATAACGAGCTCGTCGAATTGGCTTGGGCTCATGAGCGCAGCAAAATCGCATTGTATTTTGGCGGTCTTACCCTTGCCCTGTATGGAAAAGGTGTTGAAAGAGCTGCGCCCGTCAGCGGTTTTTGCGATATCGTAAAAGGCATCATAGTAATCCATATAAACATTTGCGATATCGTCAAGCGCGGCCTTCATTCTCTCGGGCTCGTCGTAAATATCGTAGCAGCAGTTTTCCGATCCGCGGATGGAGGCGAGGATATCAAGGTTTTCGATAAGGTCGGGGATGGAGACCATGATATCGGTACCGCATACCAGCTCAGCCTGGCGCTTTACCAGCTCGATATGCTTTTTGAACCATTTGTTGTTCGGATCAAAGCGCAGGGGCAGGAAATTATCGTACTCGGTGTTATCGCTCAAAAACCAAACGGTCTCCTTGGTGAACTTGGGCTCACAGCCAAGATACAGCGCAAGCGAACCCGCACCGAGGTTCACGCTGAATTCTGGGAAGGCTTCGGCGATCGGCTCCCTTTCGCAGAAGCGGTTGTATGCCTTTGCAAACTTCTTATCCACGTTCAGATACATATCCGTCTCATCGGAATACGGCTCTTCGGGAAGCTTGTCAAAAGGCGTTTCTCTTTTTACCCAAAGGTTCAGAAGCGGTCTGTCCTGCTTGCCGCCGTGGAACCAGCTGTCAAAGCGATCGTTGGTATCCTTCCAGTTTTTCTTAAACTCGATCATTTTATCACGAACCTTTCATCGGCAAGTATGATCTTTGCGGTATTATGGGCATCGGATTCGCCGTTATCAAAAATATGCTTGCGGAAATGCTCAAAAGATGCGATCTTGTTTTTCAAAAACAGAGATCTTTCAAGGCTTTCGGGGTCGCCTCTTTTTGTGAGCCTGTTTAATATAACTTCATCGGGCGCTGTCAGCTGGCAAAGACGTACTGGATAGCCTGCAAATTCTTCCTTTATGGCATCGTACTCATCCTCGACCACATAATCGATGACTACGTCAACCCCTCTTTTCAGCGCAGCCTTTGCAACGGCAAATATTCCGTCCCATGCAAAAGCAAAGCCTTCGTACATCTCCAGCGGATTATTTATAATAAAATTATGTATAATATCGCCCTCTATAAGGCAGACATTATTGAGTACATCCGCAAGCGCCTTGGCTGTAGTGCTTTTACCGCAGCCAAGAGGGCCGGATACAAGTATTACCTGTTCCATCATTCAGCCTCTTCTTCCGCTTCGCATACAAGCGCGCGGTCATATATTTTTGCAAGCTTATTAAGCTTTTTGGCAGATACCTTCTCTTCATAATCCTTTGGGGCTCTGAATTTCCAGTTGTTTCCAAGGGTCGAAGGGGTGTTCATCCTGAACTCACTGCCTGAGGAAAGAAGATCCTGCATGGTAACCACGCAAAGGTCCGCCACGGACGAATACAGCGCGCGAAGTGTCACATCAAGCACATCACTCTTATCTTCTGCGCCGGTATAGTCCATAAAATACTGTTTTTCCTCGTCACCTGCGGCTTCGAACCAGCCAAGCAGGGTATCGTTATCGTGCGTACCGGAATACACCACGCAGTTCTTTACATGGTTATGGGGAAGGTATGCGTTATCGCTGCCGCCCGAGAAGGCGAACTGGAGCACCTTCATGCCCGGATAGCCGGAGTTGTCGAGCATCAGCCTTACCTCGTCGGTTATCAGCCCCAGATCCTCGGCTATGATCGGGAAATCGCCCATCGCGCCCTTTACGGCGTTTATGAAATCCATATCGGGACCCTTTTCCCAATGACCGCCCCTGGCGTTTTCATCGCCGTAAGGGATAGCATAATAGGCTTCAAAGCCCCTGAAATGGTCTATCCTTATCATGTCGAATATTTTCGCCATATTGGAAAGCCTGTCTATCCACCACTTATAACCCGTTTTCTTGATCTTATCCCAGTCATAGAGCGGGTTGCCCCAAAGCTGACCGTCCTCGCTGAAATAATCCGGCGGGCAGCCTGCAACAAAGGTGGGCTTTACTCCGCTTTCATCGAACTTGAAGAGCTCTCTTTTGCCCCATGCGTCGGCGCTGTCGAGCGCGACGTATATGGGCGCATCGCCAATGAACTTTATTCCAAGGTCGTTTACATATTCCTTGAGCGCTTTCCACTGCTTGAAGAACATGTACTGCATAAATTTATAGAACCCGATCTCCCTTGCGTGCACAGCCGAGAATGCTCTGATCGCGATCGGTCTATGGTCGCGCATATCCCTATCCTTCCACTGCGCCCAGGAGTTTTCGCTGCCGAACGCTTTCTTCGCGGTCATAAACACAGCGTAGTCGTCGAGCCAATATGCGTTATCCACGCAGAAATCGACATAATCATCGTTTGCGATATCAAATCTCTCGTACGCTTTCTTCAGCACATCGAACCTGTTTTCATACATCTTGCCGTAGTCGACATACAGGGGATGTCCGCCGAAATCCGCATTTTCGTATTCTCCCTTTTTAAGCAGCCCTTCTTCTTCCAGCATATCAAGGTCTATCATATAAGGGTTGCCCGCAAACGACGAAAACGACTGGTAGGGCGAGTCGCCGATAGAGGTGGGTCCAACAGGCAGCACCTGCCAGTATTTATGTCCGGCTTCCTTCAAAAAATCGGCAAATTCGTATGCAGCCCTGCCCAGCGTTCCGATTCCGTAAGGCGAGGGCAGCGAGGTTATGTGCATCAGTATTCCGCAAGCGCGTTCCATAGTGGTTCTCCTTTGAGTCGATCTTTTTTCTTGGAAGAAGGCGTTGCCTTCTCCCAAAGATTTTTCTTTCCCTGGAAGATAGATTTTAGTCTTCAATCATTTACGTGGAAGAAGGCGTTGCCTTCTCCCAAAGATTTTTCTTTCCCTGGCAGATGGATTTTGTTCTTTAGTTATTTATGTGGAAGAAGGCGTTGCCTTCTCCCACACCCTCATCCACCAAGGGATTGCATCCCTTGGATTCCGCGGCTTTAGGACAGTATTTTTTTGGCGTTGGAGGTCGATGAAGCCGTAAGGGATAGCTTCATCGAGATTTGCTTTTAGTCGGGGTCAAACTGTCGCTCTTTTGGGACGGTTCATCACCCGTTTCTTTTCTGCATATGCAAGCTCGGCGGAGGGAGGGACATTTGAAAGGTGTTATTCGTTGGCTTACGCATAAACCCGTAAAGCATGGGTTTACGCGTGATTGCTTTTTAAGGCATTATGTGCGCCGCAGGCGCATATCGCGTTTCCGAAGGAAACATATCGCGCACATAAGTGCATATCATACCCAAAGGGTATATCGCTGCGCCGCAAGGCGAACATCATTTACGGAAGAGATTCAACGGCTTTGGTTGAATTTCTGATCATTTTGCTTACCCGAAATTCTCTTTAAGCCATTTTACGCTTTTGAGCATATAATTCTTCTGATCGGCCGCACCGTAATGCTCTATGACGAAATAATCGTCGTAGCCTATGCTCATGAGCTTTTCTATGAGCTCTTTTCCGGGTATGAAGCCGCTGCCGAAGGGGGCGGGATAGAGATTTTTCCCATCCATAGCGGTTTTGGGCGAATCGCCTTCGTTTATGGGGCTGTACGCTCTGTCCTTCAAATGGACGTGGGCGATCTTTCCTTTCAGCTTATCAAAGGCGGCAAATTCGTCCTCGCCGCTGTATCTGAAATTGCCTGTATCAAAGGCGAAGCAAAGATGCGGCACAGAATCGGCAAGCTTTATCATGCCGTTTGAATCGGATATCGGGCTGTCTGAGGAATCAAAATCCTCTATCACCACGGTTATCCCAAGAGATTTGGCATAACTTACAATCTGCCTTAACGGCTCTGCCATATTTTCCCTTGCCGTATCAAGGCTCATGCCGCTGCGCGCAAAGCCGGGGACTATGAGTATCTTTTTGCTCTCGAGCGTTTTTGCGTCATCGACTGCCTTTTTCCATTTTTCGGGGTCGTTTTCGCTGTCGAGTCTGAAGCTTGCGCAAAGGCACGACACATTAAGCCCTACAGAAGAAAGATCTTCATGCAGTTTCTTTGCATCGTCGTATTCACCGAAGGTCACTTCAAAGCCGTCATAGCCCGCTTCTTTAAGCTCCTTCAAAAAAGCTTTCCTTTCCAGCCCTTCCTTTTTTATCGCATCCTGCACATGCCTGAAAAACACGGATTTTTTCATACTTTTCACCTGTCGTCTATCATCCAGCCGTTTTTTATGGCATCTTCAACTATCGCGTTCACCGCGCCCCACGCGCCGGGGATGACCTGCTCGATGCTCGCCATGCGCTTCATAACGGATGAACGCTTAACATTATTAAGCTTCCATGTATGCCCCTGAGTCAGGTGGTTATTGATAAAGGGCAGAAGGTGGTCTATCGCGGCGGCAAAGCGCGCGTCGTTGGTCTGTTCATCCTCAAACTCACGCCAGAGATCAAAAAACTCCTTCTTCTGCTTTTCATCGGGCAGCATGGAGAAAAGCTTATCCGCCGCGGCAAGCTCCCTTTCAAACTTATCCTTATGACCTTTTTCGTCGTAGGCAAAGGTATCGCCCGCATAGATCTCGACCAGATCGTGCACGAGCGCCATTTTAACCGTATGGGAAACGTCTATTTCAAACGGGCAGTGCTCATAAAGCGTCATCGCGCCCATTGCAAGATGCCACGAATGCTCTGCGTCGTTTTCCCTTCTTGAACCGTCGGCAGTGAGCGTCTGGCGCAAAATGAGCTTCATTTTATCTATTTCGATAAGGAACTCAAGCTGTTTTCTCAGTCTTTCATCCATCATCATAATATTTTCCTCCGTGGAGTTATCTTAACTGAAATTGTACTATTATATATGGGGCTTTGTCAACAAACTTATTTCTGCATATACCGGTGGGTACAAAAAAAGTTTTGAAAATTTGAAAAAAGGTATTGACAAATATCTTCTGTGCGGTTATAATCATTATCGTCGCTTGCCAAGCTAAGCGAAATTCGGCAGGCAATGCCGGGGTGTAGCGCAGTCTGGTAGCGTACGTGCTTTGGGAGCATGGGGCCGGAGGTTCGAATCCTCTCACCCCGACCACGAAGTTTTAGCGTGGCCCCTTGGTCAAGAGGCCTAAGACATCGCCCTTTCACGGCGGTAACAGGAGTTCGAATCTCCTAGGGGTCACCATTTTTTTAATTCTTTTTCCGGGGCAAAAACGGGCCTTTAGCTCAGTTGGTCAGAGCGGTCGGCTCATAACCGATTGGTCCGCGGTTCAAGTCCGTGAAGGCCCACCAATTTATTCATTAAGCCTACGGAATGCCGGTGAGAGCAAATGCTGGTGTAGCTCAATTGGCAGAGCAGCTGATTTGTAATCAGCAGGTTGTAGGTTCGATTCCTATCACCAGCTCCAATTTTATATCGATATCATGGAGGAATTCCCGAGTGGCCAAAGGGAGCAGACTGTAAATCTGTTGTCACAGACTTCGGTGGTTCGAATCCACCTTCCTCCACCATTTTATATTCGCGAGAATGGCGGAATTGGCAGACGCGCACGGTTCAGGTCCGTGTGAAAGCGATTTCATGCAGGTTCAAGTCCTGTTTCTCGCACCAAGGCGGTATGGTTACATACCGTTTTTATTTTATTCCAATGCACAATTGAAAAACGGAAAACAAAAGGATATAATATAGGCAAGCCAAAACAATCTATATAACGCAGAGGGTGGATGCTATGAATAAAATTCGCGTTGGCGTTGTTGGTATGGGTCACAGGGGCAGAGCAATGCTGAAGCTCGCCGCCGAAGGCTTTGATCAAGTTGTTCCCGCCGCGGCCTGCGATATATTGCCCCATAACTGGTATGAAAAGCAATGGCTCATGCCCGATTCGCTTTCCAACATGTTTCCCGAAACGAAATTTTACGAAGACTACGATCAGATGCTGGATGAAGCAAATCTTGATGTTGTTATCGTGGAGACAGGTGCCGATATTCACGCCGATTTTTGCATAAAAGCGCTCCAAAAGAACATCAACGTGCTTTCGGACATACCCAACGTTGCAAGCCTTGATGAAGCCGAGAGGCTTTGGAAAGCCGCCGAATGCTCAAAGGCGATCATTTCAACGGGCGCGAACCCGAACTACCAGCGATTCGCGTTCCTGCTCATGGATTTTTATAAAAAAGGGCTTTTGGGCAAGCCCTACTGCATGGAGGCCGAGTACATCCACTGGTCGCTCCCGGGCAGTGACGAAAACATCCACTTGAACGAAAACGGAGACTGGAGAAGGCTGCTCATTCCCATCCGCTACTGCACGCATTCCTTAGGGCCCCTGCTTTCGATCCTTGAGGAGGACCTAAGGTATGTCAGCTGCTTCGGCACAGGTCAGCACTCCCCCGATGCCTCAAGCACTTTCGGGGAAAACGGCAGCGTTTTCAAGAAGGACGACATGATGTGCGCCCAGTTCAGGACGGAATCCGGCGTTGTGATAAGGCTCATGCGCAACGGCAGATGCCGCGCAAGCATCGGTCATCACAGCTACAGGGTTTTCGGCACCGAAGGGTACATGGAGCGAATTGACAGGATGGGCAAGCCCGTGATCAGGTATAATTCGATGAGGGAGCTTGATACTCAGCTCAAGGAGATCGACGGCGAATTTATGCCTCCCGCCTACGAAAACAATCCCCGGGCAACCGGACACGGCGGCATGGACTTTGCAATGCTCGACTATTTCTTCAAAGCCATTCAAAACGGCGGTCCCGCGCCCATATCGCTAAGAGAAGGCCTTGCGATGACCCTCCCCGGCATCTACGCGGAAGAATCCGCAAAGCGCGCAGGACAGGTGCTGCGCATGGTATATCCATGGGATGAAGACTGGTCGACCGTCATAAAATAAAAAACCAAATCAAGCGTTCATATTATCCGCAATATCGGATGATGCAGGCGCTTGTTCTTTTTCCGGCACGATGTTATGATTTCAGTATAGCAATAAAGGGGGATGCCCTATGGACAACAACAAAAGATCCGTTTCGTCCGATGTTATAACCCGCGCGTATCTGGACAGCCTGCTTTTGGAGATGAGGCATATTGACGCGGTGATGCCCTCCACCAAGCTTTCGTTATACGGCAAAGAGTTTTCGACTCCCGTGACCACAGGTGCGCTTTCGCATCTTCACAATCATTATCCAAACGGTATGGTTGAGATGGCAAAGGGCGGCTTTATGGCAGGTGCGGTCGTCTTCTCCGGCATGGGTCCCAAGGAAGAGCTTGAAGGAATGATAAACACTGGCGCGTCTGTCATAAAAATAATCAAGCCATATGCCGACAGGAAAAGCATATACGACAAGATCCGTCACGCAGAAGACATGGGTGCGCTTGCTGTGGGCATCGACACCGATCACGCTTTCAGCAAAAGCCGAGGCTACGACGAGATCGAGGGCATGGAGATGTACCCCATGTCGCAAAAGGAGATCTTAGAGCTTGTGAAAAGCACTTCACTGCCGTTTGTGATAAAGGGCGTATTAAGCCTTGTTGATGCTAAAAAATGCCTTGATGCGGGCGTTTCGGGCATGGTAATTTCCCATCACAACGGCAGGATCAACAGCGCAGTTCCGCCGCTTATGATACTGCCCGAGATCGCATCTGAGGTAAAAGGCAGAGTCCCGCTCTTCGTTGACTGCTCCATTCAGACCGGGCTTGACGTTTTTAAGGCGCTTGCGCTGGGCGCAACCGCCTGCTCCGTCGGCCGCCCTTTGATGGCTCGATTAAAGGAAAACGGCGCGCAGGGCGTCTGCGACGGCATAAACGAGATCACAAAAGACCTTAAATACACAATGGCAATGACCGCCTCCAAAGATATAACCGCCATCGATCCCTCCATAGTCCGCATGGGCTCGTTTGTGTGGTAAGAGGTTTGGTTTTTTTGGGGGGTACGTTCGAGAGGGTTCCCCTCTCGAGCTCTCTTTCTTGGGAGAAGGCTTCGCCTTCTCCCAAACCCTCAACCACCAAGGGATTTCATCCCTTGGATTCCTGAGACTTTGGGATCAGGTAATTTCATACTGCAGCTTACGCGTGACCCGTAAAGTATGGGTCACGCGTGATTTGTTTTTAGGAAGGTTATTCTTTAGTGTGGTTACTAATCAAAACGTGCGCGCAGCGCATATTTCACGTCCCGCAGGGACATTTCACTCTTCACACGCCGCAAGGCGTATTTCACTGCGGTCGTGACACACACGACCGCCCTGTGGGCAACGCGTGAATTATTTTTAGGATAGTTAGACTTTAGAGTGGTTACTAACCATCATGTGCGCAAAGCGCATATATCATATTCCGAAGGAATATATCATTCATCACACGCCGCAAGGCGTATATCATTGCGGTCGTGCCCCGCACAACCGCCCCTCCGTAAGCCTTGACTTCTTCCTTTCTCTTTTTTATACTGTACATATAAACTCCAACCCCATGAGGTGATATTATGAATAAGAAGCTTATCCGCATAATCGATGCAATGAAAGAAGCGGCGATACCTCAGATAATCGTTACCGACACATATTCCATCGGTTACATTCTTGGCAAATACATCCACACAGGCGAAAGAATGAAGGCGCTTTACATAAACGAAAACGGCGAAACAAAGCTGTTCATGAACCGCCTTTTCCCCATAACTGAGGATCTTGGCACCGATATCGTTTGGTTTGACGATATCGACGACGCAGCAGCTATCCTTGCCTCCCACATCGATCATGAAAAAACACTCGGCGTTGACAAAACCTTTGCTTCCGGCTTCCTTATCCGCATGATGGAAGAAGGCGCGGCAGCTTCATATGTGAACGGCTCGCCCATCGTTGACGGTGTTCGTTTGGTCAAAGACGAGGACGAGCGCGAAAAAATGCGCGCTGCTTCAAAGCTAAACGACAAGGTCATGGAAAAGATGGTATCGCTTGTCGGCTGCGGCGATTCAGAGGAGCTTCTTACCGCAAAATGCCATGAGCTTTACAAGGAAAACGGCTGCGCGGGCGCATCCTTCCCCCCGATCATTTCCTTTGGCAAAAACGCTGCCGATCCTCATCACGAGGGCGATGGGACTCTTCCCAAGCGCGGCGACTGCGTGGTCATCGACATCGGAGGCTTAAAGGACGGTTACTGCTCCGATATGACAAGGACGGTTTTCCTTGGCGAGGTTAGCGACAGGGCAAGGGAAATATATGAAGTTGTCCTTGAAGCCAACCGCCGCGGCATTAAAGCTGCAAAGCCGGGCGCAAGGATGTGCGATGTGGATAACGCCGCAAGGGGCTATATCACGGAAAAAGGCTTCGGCAAATACTTTACTCATCGCACCGGTCATTCCATAGGCACCGAAGTGCACGAATTCGGCGATGTTTCTTCCGTCAATGAAGCCATCATTAAACCTGGTCAGTGCTTCTCGGTCGAGCCGGGCATATATATTGCGGAGGAAAACATCGGCGTGCGAATAGAGGATCTTGTGCTTATAACCGAAGACGGCTGCGAGGTGCTGAATTCATACACCAAGGAACTGACCGTGGTTCCCTTTGAAGGCTGATGGATAACGCCGTACTTATAGGGCTGCTGATACGCCAAAGGCGGCTTAAAAACAACTGGAGTCAGGAAGGGCTTTCAAAGGGAATATGCTCCGTTTCCTACCTTTCCAAGATCGAGCAGGGCAAGGCAGATGCAAGCGGCGAGGTCATGAAGCTGCTGCTTGAACGTCTCGGCTTAAAATGGTACGACGATGAAAACACAGTAAGGCGCGCAAAGGAACTAAGCTCAAAGCTTTACGACGCAATATTTTCCATGCTCCCAAAGAGCCATACCAGAAAACTTCTGGACGAGCTTACGGACAAATGGGAGGTTTATTCCTGCTGCCCGTATTTTATCGAGCTTTCACTTGAGCGTGCAAACCTTGAAGACAGCTTTGAGCCCGATCTGCCGCAGGGCTCCCATGAGTATTTTAACAAGCGCCAAAAAGAGCTTTATTATGCTTTCCTCGACCAACTTGATGAACTTCCGCGCTTTTCCGATACCGCGCTCGGCTTTGCGGGGGCGGGGTATAAAAACTATACTGTCGGCAATTATTCTCAGGCGCTGGACGATCTTCTGCACGCCGCAAGGCTTTCTCAGGATGAGGGTCGGGTACATCTTACGCTCTTTATAAGGCTCACCATAGCGGGCTGCTACGCGAACATGGGCGACCTTGATCAGATGGATTTTCATCACGCCGTTGCAAGGCGCATAGCTCAAGCGCTTGACGATGAGGACAGCATATATACTATCGATTACAACACCGCCGCGACCCATCTTGAGCGAGGCGATGCACAGCGGGCATACGATTACTTTTCAAAGGTCAGGCACATCAAAAGCAAGCTCAATCTGCACAAGCTTGCGATTTGCTGCGAACGGCTTGGCAAGAAGGAAGAAGCGCTTGAAGCCCTTGAGACAGCTCAAAGCTGCGAGTACGAACCCGTCGCAATATCGAACGAAACGCTTGACTGGATGCTTGCAATAATCGAATACAGACTAAAGCATCCGGATCATCTGTCCGACCCAAACTATGGCAAAATGCTCCTTTCCGGGTTTGAAAACCTTAAAAAGAATGCGCCTTCCGGCTTTATACGCTTCCACATTCCCTATGTGACAGGCTGGTACACCGCCAACCGCCAGTATAAGCAGGCATATGAGCTTTTGCGCGATTTTCCCGATATAGGCATTTCAGGTCTTCTTTAATTCAATTTTAACCCCATAGTTTTCCCAAAACCAAGGGCTATTTCTCCTTTAGTGTTTTTGCTACAATATCTGCAGAGACACTTAAGGAGATTTTATTATGTCATCAAAAAAGAAAACCCTTTGGACAAGAAATTATACCCTGCTTATTATGGCAACTGTATCGGGCTCCGTCGGCGGCATAGCGGGCGGGTTTGCGCTCTCGTTCCTTGTCTTTGACGAGACGGGCTCAACGCTTGCGGCGGCGCTTTTGCTCGCCCTTGAAATGATACCGATGTTCGTTATCCCCCTTGTCGCCTCCCCCATAATGGACAGGCTGCCAAGAAAGCCTTTTCTTGTGGGCGGAGACGCTGTAAACGGGCTTTTATACTTGCTTGCGGGCGTATATCTTCTGAAATTCGATTTTACCTATATCGGTTACCTTGTTTTCTCGCTCATTCTCACAAGCCTTTCCACCTTCGACCGCCTTGCCTACAACAGCATTTACCCCAAGCTCATAGAGGAAGGCTTTGAGGATAAGGGCTATACGGTCTCCGGTATGCTGTATCCTGTGCTGAATGTGATCATGGCTCCGGTTGCCGCATGGCTTTATGAGAGAATCGGTGTGAGCTTTATTCTTATAATGCAGGGCGGGCTTTCGCTGCTTGCGGCGCTCATAGAGAGCTTTATCAGGATCAAAGAATCGACCTCCATTCCGGAGGAAGGCTTCTTATTCGGTACATGGCTATCCGATATAAAGGAAGCGGCCATGTACCTTAAAAAAGAGAAAGGCCTTCAGGGAATTTACGGATACATGGCTGTGTCAAACGGCATTGGCAACGGCTATTACCCGATACTTACGGCGTTTTTCCGCACTGCGCCCGGCTTTAGCATCGCAATGTACTCCTATTTTTCGGCAGCCGAGTTCATTGGTCGAAGCCTTGGCGGGCTGCTCAGGTATTTTTCAAAGATCCCCCGCAAAAGCCGCTTTGCCTTTGCAGCCTCGGTTTATGTGATATACGAGACCATGGACGCTATCCTTTTATGGCTGCCCTACCCGCTGATGCTCATAAATCGCGCCCTTTGCGGATTTCTTGGAATAAATTCCGCAACGCTTAGAGAGACGGCGCTTCGTACCTACATCCCCGATAATCTGCGTTCGCGTCTTTACGCCTTTGAAGAAATGCTGGTCAGCGCTTCGGTGCTCGTGTTCTCGCTGATTATCGGCTTCATGGGCGAGATCATGCCCTACAACTTATGCATGACAGCCTGCGGCGCAATGGCGTTTATCGGCTGTGTTGTGTTCATAATCCTCAAAAAGCGCCATATCGCGCCAATTTACAACCTTGAAACGCCGTCGGATAAAAAATAAAACCGTTTTTTTTGCAAATTACCTATTATGCTTTATCGTTATATATGCTATAATATTTGATGACTGCTCAACATTTATACAAAGAGCGGGTCAAAGGAGCAATGTCATGCAAAAAACACAGATACGTGATTTTACTTCCGGCAATATAACGAAACAGCTCGTATCGTTTGCCTGGCCGCTGTTTTTGTCCAACCTTCTGCAGGTCGTCTACAACATGGTCGATATGATCATCGTGGGCAACTCTCTTGGCAAGATCGGCATATCTGCTGTCTCTGTCGGCGGCGACGTCTCCCATTTCATGACCTTTGTTGCCATGGGCTTTGCAAGTGCGGGACAGGTGCTCATAGCGAGGTATATCGGCGGCAAGCAGGACGATAAGATCGGCCGCTTCGTGGGCACCATGAGTTCCTTCCTGCTGGTATGCGCTCTGTTCATAAGCACGGTTTGCCTTATCCTTCGCACGCCTATACTCACGGTCATGAACACGCCCAAGGAATCCTTTGCAGGTGCGCTTGCGTATTCCACCATCAGCATGGTGGGTCTCGTGTTCGTATACGGCTATAATGTTGTATCGGCTATCCTTCGCGGCATGGGCGATTCCAAGCACCCCTTCATCTTCATATCGATGGCTGCGATACTGAACCTCATCCTTGACGTGGTGTTCGTGCTCCTGCTCAAGATGGGCGCGGGAGGCGCGGCTCTTGCGACCATAATGAGCCAGGCAGTCAGCTTCATTTCCTGCGTGATTTTCCTTGCAAAGAACAAAAAGGAGTTCAAGCTCGATATCTCCATGCGCGATTTTATCATCTGGGATAAAGAGATGCTCATGTCGCTCATAAAGCTCGGGCTTCCCATGGCTATCAAATCCGCATCCATTCAGGTCTCCAAGCTTTTCGTAAACTCCTGGATCAACTCCTACGGCGTTGCGGTATCCGCATTTGCGGGCATTGCAAACAAGGTCGCATCCATCAGCAACCTGATCTCCAACGCCCTTAACACCGCCGGCTCCACCATGGTCGGTCAGAACATTGCCGCGGGCGAGTTCAAGCGCGTTACCAAGATACTTTTGAGGATGGCATCCATCACCCTTACCATTGCGGTGATAATTTCCCTCGTCATCATCGCTTTCCCGACCCAGATCTTCGGCATATTCACAAGCGAAGCGGATGTTATGGAGATCGGCCGCAACTATGTCCCCATCGCAGTGCTCCTGTTCTTCGGCAGCGCAATGCGCGCAATCATGAACGCCCTTATCAACGGCAGCGGTCATTACAAGATCAACTTCGCCACCGCGATACTGGACGGCATAGTGCTCAGAATCGGTCTTGCCCTGCTCTTCGGTCTTGCCCTTGATATGAAGCACTACGGCTTCTGGCTTGGCGATGCAATCGCGGGCTTCACCCCCTTCTTTATCGGTCTGGTCTTCTATATGTCGGGCAAATGGAAGAGGAAAATGGAAAGAAAAGCATAAACCCAATAAAAATAAGCTCTCACATGCCGTGAGAGCTTTATTTTTGCTTTTATCTCCTTAATCGACGATATCATCCAGCATCGCAAGGGCGACTGCGTACATCTTGGCACAGTAATGGATGTTTTCAAGGAAGAGTATCTCGTCCTTGCCATGACCTACGCCGTGACCTTCGGGAAGGATACCGCTTGCAGTCCTGCCGCCGCGCATGCCCGCGCCGTAGGTGATGGCGTTGGGGAACACCCTTGAATAGGTGCCGCCACCCATGGTATAGGGCTCGTCGTCCCTGCCGGTGACTTCCTTATAGAGTTCCTGCAGAGCAACTACTCTGGGATCGTCCTTGGGGATATAGAAGGGCTTGGTCATGCCGAAATCATCGACGCTGTAGCCGCGCTTTGCCCAGTCGGCAATGAGGGTATTCCTGAGCCAATCCTGCGGGCACATGATGGGATAACGGCAGTCAAGGCTCACTTTCAGCCTGCCGTCTGCCAGATGGGCAACGGAATAAACAAGGGTGATGGGGCCGGACATTTCATCCTCAAAGAACGCGCCCTCGCTTTGGCAGTGGTTATCGCTCGTGAGCTCATAAAGCTCCTTTATCGCATCCTTGCAGGAGCCGGAAAGTATGTCCGATACGGTGAGCGCCTTGGTCAGAAGATGGATAGCGTTGATGCTGCTGTCGGGGCCTGCGGCGTGACCTGCAAGACCCACGGAGGTGATCCTGGTGTTCTCGCCGTCTTTTTCAACTCTCAGCTTTTCCTTCAGCTCGTCATCAAGAGCCTTGAAGGCTTCTCTTACCTCATCTTCGCTCACGGCTACGACGCAAACAGCCTTGTCGGGCACGATATTGCGCACGCTGCCCGAATCAAATGAAACGAGGTTTCCTTCGCACAGGGCGGAAATTTCGCCCTTGATGGAGCCCTTCTGACCGTAGTTTACGGGATAGCCGCCGTCGGGAACAAGGGTGGTCTTTGGGAAGGTTATGCCCTTTTCCACGAGCGCTTCAATATCCTGCATGCCGGTCTCCTCGCTCATGCCAAGGAAAAGCCTGATGCCGTGCTTTAAGGGCCAGTTAAACTCTCTGAGCATCCTCATTGCAAACAGACCCGCAACGCCGGGGCCCTTGTTGTCGCCAACGCCTCTGCCGATAAGAGCGTCATGCTCGGGCAGATAGGTTGCGCCATAAGGGGGATATATCCAGCCTTCGCCGACGGGAACAACGTCCATATGCGCGATAACGCCGAGAGAATTTTCGGTATCGCCCATAGAGATCGCGCCTGCATAGCCCCAGAAATCCTGAGTATCAAAGCCGTAAGCTTTGCCGCGCTCCAAGGCAAAGTCCAGCATCTTCCTGCAGTCGGGTCCAAAGGGTGCGTTTTCCTCGCAAAGATCCGCACGGCTGACCGAAGGTATCCTTGCAAGACCCTGTATCTCGCTCACAAATTCGTCCTTATGCGCATCGATCCATTCATCCGCTTTCTTCAAAAGCTCAAGATATGCTTCTTTCATTAGTTTCACTCCCATTACAGTTTTTTATCGATATGTGTATTGTATCATATTTATCGGTCATAACACAGAGCAGCGAAAATTTTTATTTCAATACACCTTTATGCCCTTTATAAATACCTCATCCCTTGCCGATGTCACAAATACGGTAAGCTTTTTGAAACTGTCTTCCTTGTCCCTTAAAAGCGGGTTTTGGTCCTCAAACGGGTCTTTTAAGACACATATCTTTCTGTTGCCCACGCAGGTGCCCTGATAGAGAGGGTATTGCGCGCCGCTTTGAGTATCGGCAATGATGCGGAAGGTTTCTATGCGCTGTCCCTTTGCGATGTCTTCCATGATCTCAACATACTTGATATCACGGACGTCGGTTTCAAAGGTGATCTCGTATTTGGGCTGAGTTACAGGGGTATCGCCTGCCTTTTTTACGTTTGCCTTTATTGGGCTGCCGAACTCCTTTTTGATAAGTTCACCCAGCTCTTTAAGGCGCTTTACATCCCTTTCGTCTATAAAACCGTCCCTGTTTGGAGGAAGGTTCAGGTTCAGGCAGGCGTTTGCACCGTAGGAGGTGAGCCATGTCCTGAAAAGCCTTTCAAGGCTGTGCGGCTCTTCATATTCATGCCAGAACCAGCCGGGGCGGATGGACATGTCTATCTCGGAAGGGGTAAAGGCAAGCCCCTTTGAATACATGATGTTGTTGACAGAACCTATGTCCTTATCGGTGTTGTACATATATTCAAGGCTGCCAAGCTCCGCCATGGGCGCGGGGCCTGTCTGCACCTGTGATCTGAAGCAGAGCTCGCAAGGCACAACCGCCCATTCTGCGTATCTTGCCTTACCGGCTTCATTGCCGACCCACCTTACATCGGGACCTGCATCGTTGAAGATGACCGCGCCCGGCTGATACTGCCTTATGAGCTTTATGTATCTGTCAAAATCGTAAACCTGCTTTTTGCCGTTCGGCCCTTCACCGCAGGCGCCGTCGAACCAGACGCAGAAAATATCGCCGTACCCGGTCAAAAGCTCGGTCAGCTGATTGCAGAAATAGTCATTGTATTCTTCGGTGCCGTAGTATTTGCTGTTCCTGTCCCAAGGTGAGAGATAGAAACCGAATTTGATGCCGCCGCGTCTGCAGGCATCCGCCGCTTCGCGCACGATATCTCGCTTTATGGGGCTGTTCTTTACGCTGTGCTCGGTAAACTTGCTGGGCCAGAGGCAGAAGCCGTCATGATGCTTTGCGGTGAGTATGAGACCTTTCATCCCCGCTGATTTTGCCGCAGCCACCCACTGATCGCAGTTAAGCTTTTGAGGGTTGAATATTCCTTCGTCCTCGTTTCCCAAGCCCCACTCGCGGTCGGTAAACGTGTTCACGCCGAAATGGATAAACGCATAAAAGCCCACATCAAACCAATCAAGCTGCCTTTGGCTCGGCTTTACAGCCGCCGCTGTTTTCAAAAACTCCTTCAAACTATCCCCTCCCTACGGTTCAATATACCTTTTTGCCGCCAAGATAAGTGCCTATGACTTTTACATCGCTTATTTCGCTTGGGTCTATTGAAAAAAGGTCTTTGTCAAGCACGGTGAAATCGGCAAGGAAGCCTTCCTTTATCCTGCCCTTTATATTTTCCTCAAAGCTTGATACAGCGCTGTTTTGGGTAAAGCTGTCTATCGCCTCTTTGACGGTAAACGCCTGATCTTCAAGATAGGGCTCACAGCCTTTAAGGTCGCGCCTTGTGACCGCGCAGTATATCCCGCCAAGGACGTTTGGCAGCTCCACAGGGCAGTCGCTGCCGTTGCTTACATTCAGTCCGCCGTCCATGAGCGTTTTCCAGCTGTAGGACGTGCCCGCCAGCTCCTTGCCCACCCTTTCGTTTACGATATGGATATCGTAATCAAGGAAAATGCTCTGAGCGTATATGTTGAGCTTCATTTTTATCATTTTCTCAAGCTGATCGGGGCGGGTGATCTGGCAGTGGACGATGCCGTGGCGATGATCTTCCCTTGGATGCTCACCCAAAGCCTTTTCATAGCTTGAAAGCACCATATCAAGGCATTTGTCGCCTATTGCGTGAACCGCTGCCTGCATCCCATTCTTATTTGCAAGGCCTATCAGAGCATCAAACTCTTCCTGAGTGAACACGCCAAGCCCGTTTGTGGTATTATCATCGGCATAGGGACGGGAAAGGAGCGCAGTCCTTGCACCAAGCGCACCGTCGCCAAGCATCTTCAAAGGGCCGATTTTGAAATTATGATCGCCCTTGCCTGTCACATTGCCTTTTTGGATAAAATCACGCAGTTCATCAAGATCGGAGAAATTCGCCTGCTCATATACCCTGACCGTGAGCCTGCCCTCTTTGATAAGTTCCTCATACGCTTCGTTCACAGTTTCCCAAGAAAGTCCCTTAAAAACGCAGTAATCATCGCTCTGGCAGGAGGTTATGCCGTAGGAATTGAGCTCCTTTGCCGCAAGCAGCAGCATATCCTTTACATCTTCCTTTTTGGGCGCGGGCATTTTGGAATATATAAGCTCCATGGCGTTATCAAAAAACAGACCGTTGAGCTCTCCGTTTTCCATGCCTATGCTGCCGCCCTCCGGGCTTTTTATATCTGATGACAGCCCCAACAGCTCCAAAGTCTTGCTGTTCACGCAAAGCGCATGCCCGCAAGCCCTTGTGGCGCAAACGGGGTGATCTAAAGACGCTTTATCAAGATCCCACCTCGTGGGCATTTTATCGGTATCCGTAAAATAATCCTGATTCCAGCCCCTGCCGATGACCCAGCCGCCTCTGCCCGGCTTTGCGTTTTTAAGGCAGTCTATCATATCGGAAAGCGAGCCCGTATGCTTTGCAAGAGGTGCGTTCATAAGGCTCTGACCGAAATTCAAAAGGTGCATATGGCTGTCGTTGAAGCCCGCGCAAACAAAAGCTCCCGAAAGGTCGATCTTTTCATCCGCATCAAATGAGAGCGCTTCATCGTTTTCGCCAACGAATATGAATTTATCCCCTTCAACGACAAACGCATGGGAAAGGGTCTGCTCGCCCGTATAAACGATGCCGTTATAAAATACTTTTCTCATCATACACCATCCATAGGTTAGATTTTTATGCCTTTATATGTTAATTATACCCTGTATATCCATAAAAACAAGCCCTTATGCAATACTTCAAAAACGCCTGTCAAACTCACGAAAGCTTTGCGAACAGATAGGAAAAATCCTTGCCGCAATTAAACACTATGCGTTTCCCTATGGGGCTGACCTGTGCGTTTTCATCATTTGATATAAGCAGGCTCATATTTAAACCGGATACATCCTTTGACAGATGATATTCATATTCTCCCATGCCGCTCTTTTCCCTCAGCAGCAGAACATACACGCTGCCGTCTTTGCATATTGCTTCAAACCCCGCAAACGATGTGCCGTCGGGGCAGCTTCCTATAGGCTTTATGTCGGCATCCCAAAGAGCATCCCTGTGAATTCGATATACTTTGGAGATCTTTGAAAGAGCATCGGCATCGCCGCTTTCAAGCCCGCTCATTTCCATCCAGATGAGCGGATTGGAAAGCATAACCGAGGCAAACTCATAGTCGATGGTATAATTTATGGGCGCAAGCGGATCGCCCTCGTACTTATCCCCGTTGCGCTTGTTGTTGAGCACCTCAAAGAGCAGCCTTCTGCTTGGGATATACCTGCTGAGCATCCAAAGGTTTTTAAGGGTATTGTGCGGGTAATAATTGCCCCAGTCGGTATAGCGGTTTTCCACGAATATCGTGCCGTGGTTTTTCTCATGCACATAGCCCAGACGGTTCTGCGCTGTTACATCAAGGTTAAAGACCACGTAGTTTTTGGTCTCTTCCTGCACTGCTTTCATTAAGGCAATAAAGTTTTCCTCGCCAAGCTTTTTGGTGAAATTCACGCTGTCGAGCTTGAAATGCCTGATCCCGTACTGCCTGTACAGGGAAAGTATGGAGCGCACGTCCTTTTTATAATTTGCAAAATCGTTTGAAGAATCTGGACCAAACCAGAGCCCGAGCTCTATGCCGTATTCATTCGCCCTGTCGATAAGCGGCTTTAAGCCGTTGGGGAAGCGCTCTGTGTTCACAGCCCAGAAGCTCTCGTCCATATCGTAATATCCGCTCCATGCGCCCGCGCCCCTTATCGAGTTTGCGCTCACGCCCTGCTGCCAGCCGTCGTCTATCTGGACGATATCAACGCCGAGCTTATGCGCGATATCGATCTCACGCAGCATGAATTCCTCGCAAAGCGAGGCATCGCGGCTGCGGTCGCCCCAGGTGTTTGACATAACAAAGGTACGCCTGTTTTTATCCCCTAAAGCCGTCTCATTGTCGTAGCGCTTATAAAGCATTTCGATATCTTCGGTTTTTCCGATACCGGCTATGCTCCCGTACAAGCTTGCGCCGTTTTCTATGCTTCCGTCAAAGCCCGTACCCACAACGCTCAAAAGCCCCGAGCGGATATAAAAATCCACGCCGCAGCCGCCCACCGAGCTTAAATGGGTCGGCGCGTCCTTGATCACCATCAAAGAAACGCCGCTTATATAATCGGAAAGTATAAGTATATTTCCCTCGCAGGCATAGTTCTGCCTTGAATAGATAAGCTGCTCATCTTCTTTTACGAGGGTATCGTTTCTGTCGGTTTTATCAAACAGGCGGACGCTTTTCGCCTTCAGATGCGCTTTGGGCAAAGAAAACACATCGCAGATATCGTCAAACACAGCTGTATCGCTTTCATCGCTTTTATAAAGCGCCTCAACACCGTCAAACTCCTGCTCTTTGCCTATATCCGCCTTTATCGGCATACCGAAAACTCTTCTGTTTACGGAAATAAAAGGCGAATCATCAAAAAGGCGCAGCACATGCTCCACATTTCTCCCAAACCCGTCCTGCGATGAAACATTTATCATAAGATGCCGCTTTGTCCTGCCCGAATCATCGTCAAACATGACCGAAATTTCCGCATCAAAACTTCCGCTTTCATCCTCAGCACGCCCGAAAACATATCCAGTTTCCTTATCAAGGATATACTTGGTCAAAAGCATGCCGTTTTTGAGCGCAAAAACCCTTTTGGTGAGCGCATTTTCAACAATAAGAACCGCTCCGTCCGTTCTTACGGTGCAGCCGTTGTTTGAATAAGAAAACATATATATTTTCCTCCGCAAAGCAGGTATATCTTTATTTTAGCATTTGTTTTTGAAAAATGGAAGTGTGATCTGCTGATAAGAAAGAATGTAAAAAACCTCGGAACAAATCCGAGGTTTTCTGGCGCACCTAACAGGATTCGAACCTGTGGCCTGTCGCTTAGGAGGCGACCGCTCTATCCTGCTGAGCTATAGGTGCAATTTATTCTTTTCGCCGCTTGAACGGCATCTTTTATTATGACATATCAGGTCGGTTTTGTCAATATTATTATAGCGATATTATTTGGGGAGGCGGGAGAATGAAAAAATATATTGCGCTTTTGCTGGCGTTCATATCGGGTTTTGTGCTGCTTTTCCCGCTTCTGACTTCGCCGCCCATAGATTACAGGAAAATCATACGCGAGCAGAAGGAGCCCGCTTGGCAGGGCGTTATCGAAGTCTGGCTTTGCGAGACCTTTTACCCGGGGTCGGGCAGCTTCTACGGCTGGCTAAGAGATTCAATAAAATCATTTGAAAAGAAAAACGAGGGGATACTGATAAAGCTTGAAAGCGTAACGCCCTTTGTTGTTGAAAAGGCTTTATCATCGGGCGAGGGGCTGCCCGACGCGGTCATCTGCGGTCCCGGCGTCATAAAAAACGCGGGCAGGCTCCTGCCCGTAAGCCCGGGCAGCGCATATAAACCTTTTTCGGATGCTCTGGTTTACCTTGATACAAGCTGCGGCATGCCGATAGCCGCGGGCGGATACACGATAATTGCGGATAAATCGCTCTTAGAAGGTTTTTCGGGGGATATTTCAATGCTTGCAAGCGAAAAAACGCCTGCGCTTTCCTGCCCCCAAAGCGAGTATATCTCATACAGCCTTGGGCTTGTTTCCATGCTGGAGATAGATTACGAGGACTGCGCTCATTTTTCTAAAAGCATCTTTCGCCGCAGCGTATCGGATGCATGGGCGGATTTTGTGCTGGACAAAAAAAGCGCGGCCTATGCATGCACACAAAAGGAAGTGTACAGGATGCGCAAGCTGGAAGCCGGCGGCAGCGCTTTCCCATGGCAGGGACTGGGGCTTGCCGGTGATTTTACCGATCAGCTGCTTGCGATGTATATTACGGACACAAAAAAGCATGACAGTCAAAGCCGAGCGGATGTGCTTTTGTCCTTTGGCGAATTTCTGCAAAGCGAAAAGATCCAGGCAGGGCTTAAAGACATCGGAGCTTTTTCAATAAATACCGCCCTGCCGCTTTATGACGAGGGCACGGTGATGAGGTCTATAGAGGATAAGCTCATGTCCTCAGACCTCACAGTACCAAATATGTTTTCATGGTCTGAGCAGCTGAAAGAAATCCGTTCTTCGGAAGCAGGCGGTGCAGACACGGCGGATACAATCGCTTCGCTCAAGGCAGTGCTTGATAAATTGCGTGATTTGCGGTAGAATAAAATCAGGTGATATAATGCATTCTTTTGATTTTGATCACAAGGGCGAACTGCTTTTTGACGAGCCCCTTTCAAAGCACACCACTTTCCGCACGGGAGGCAATGCCCGCGCGCTTTTGCTGTGCGAAAATATAGCCGATATAAAAAATGCGGTAAGCTGGGCAAAGGAAAACGGCGTTCGCTTTTATATACTTGGCAACGGCAGCAACACCATTGCCCCCGATTCGGGTTACAATGGACTTATCATAAAGCTGGGCAAGGCGTTTTCCGAAATTACGGTAAACGGATGCGAGATCACCGCCTGTGCCGGTGCGCTTTTGCCCAAGGTCGCATCAACAGCGCTTGAAAATTCGTTGACGGGCTTTGAATTTGCCTGCGGCATCCCCGGCAGCGTGGGCGGCGCGCTGACCATGAACGCGGGAGCTTACGGCGGCGAGATGAGCCATATCGTAAAAAGCGCAAGGCTTATAAGACGCGGCGAAGTTATAGAGGTCACAAAGGATGAACTCGATCTTTCCTACCGCCACAGCGCACTTATGGGCACCGACGATATAGTAACAGACATTACATACACCTTAAACAAAGGCGACAGAGAGCTTATAAAGCAAAGGATGGATGAGCTCAAGGCCGCAAGGGAGCAAAAGCAGCCCGTGGAGCTGCCCAGCGCCGGGTCGACCTTCAAGCGCCCCGAAGGATATTTCGCTGCGGCGCTCATAGACGAATGCGGCCTAAAAGGAAGGCGCATCGGCGGCGCGGAGGTATCAAAAAAGCACGCGGGGTTCATAGTGAACATCGGCGGTGCCACAACAGGCGATATTATCGCGCTTATCAATGCTGTTAAAGAAGAAGTTTATAACAAAAAAGGCGTAACGCTTGAGCCCGAGGTCAGATTTATCTGATCGGATATAACGGAGGATAAACATATGAGAATGGTGCTCGTGACGGGGCTTTCCGGCGCAGGCAAGACCCAGATCATCAGGGTGCTTGAAGATATCGGTTTTTACTGCGTGGATAATCTCCCCCCGGTGATGATCCCCCAGTTTATCAAGACCTGCGAAAATTCGGGCGAGATAAGCGAGACTGCGGTGGTGGTAGACACCCGCGGAAGCATTTTCCTTGACGGAATAAACGAAGCGCTCGACGCGGTCGAGAGCGCAGGCGTTCAGACGGAAATACTTTTCCTTGAAGCCACAGACAGCGTTATAATCAACCGCTATAAGGAAACAAGGCGCACTCATCCGATGGAAGAAAAGCAGATGAGCCTTGAAGAATGCATAGCCTACGAGCGCAATGTGCTTCAGCCCATAAGGGACAGAGCAAGCCTTATAATCGATACATCGAACATGCAGACCAAGGAGCTTTGGCGCACGGTGCTTTCCATATACAGGCCCGACGAATCCGCGTCCGCTCCCACGCTTTCAATAATGAGCTTCGGCTTCAAAAAAGGCGTGCCGCAGGAGGCGGACCTCGTGTTCGACGCGCGCTTTCTGCCCAACCCCTATTACATACCCGAGCTTAAAAACCAGACGGGTCTTGACGCAGCCGTATATTCATATGTCATGAGCTTCCCCGAAGCAGAGCAGTTTCTGGACAAGCTCAAAGAGCTTCTGCTCTTTGTTCTTCCCTTCTATATAAGGGAAGGCAACAAGTATCCCTGCATAGCAATAGGCTGCACCGGCGGTCAGCACAGATCGGTCTCGATCGCAAGGGCGCTTGGGTATATGCTGGGTCAGAGCGGATACATGGTCGACGTTCGTCACAGGGAGCTGAAACGCTGATGTCATTTTCTTCCGATGTAAAAACCGAGCTTATCAGCAACAGCGACAACAACGCCTGCTGCAATCTTGCCGAGCTTTCGGGAATGCTGGCTCTTGGCGGCTCGCTTTACCTCACAAGGGGCGGGCTTGGGCTGAGATTTGCCAGCGATAACCCCGCGGTTGCAAGGTACGCGTTTTCGCTTGTAAAGCTTTTAACGGGCGAAAAATGCTCCGTTGGCGCAAAAAAGCGCAGCAACATGAACCAGAACACTCAGTATGTGCTGGATGTTTCCGACAGCGAGGCTGCGGGGATAATCCTTGAAAGCTGCGGGCTGATAACGCACACCAAGGACGGGCGCGAGTTTTTGAGCGGCGTGCCCAAAGATCTCACGGAAAACGAGTGCTGCAAAAGGGCGTACATAAGGGGCGCGTTTTTGGCAGGTGGTACGGCGACCGAGCCCACCAAGGCATACAGCATAGAGCTCATATGCGCAAACGAGCCCTATGCCCAAAGTCTCTGCGATTTTCTTAAAGTTTACGGGCTTAACGCAAAAACGGTGCAGCGAAAATCCGTTTATGTGGTATACTTGAAGGAGAGCGAGAGCGTTATCGATTTCCTTTCCCTCGCAGGCGCAAGCGCAAGCGTTTTCAAGATCGAAAACACCCGCATAATGAAGGATATCCGCAATAACGTGAACCGCGCCATGAACTGCGAGACAGCCAATTTTGAAAAAACGAGCATCGCGGCTCAGAACCAGATAGACGACATTAACCTTATCATTGACAGCGGCAAATTCCCAACGCTCAACAAAGGGCTTCGCGAGACCGCAGAGCTCAGGCTCGAATATCCCGAGGCGACCCTGCAGGATCTGGGCGATCTGCATGTACCTGCGCAGAGCAAATCCTGCGTAAACCACAGGCTTTCAAAGCTTCGCAAGCTCGCAGCCGAGCTTCGCGGCGAAAACGATATGGAATAAAATATTTTTACATACAGGAGGAGCAGCTATGTTGATAAAAGAGATAGTCCTCAAAAAGGCAGACGGATTGAACGCGCTCAACGCCGCGCTTTTGGTGCAGCTTGCCTGCAAGTATTCTTCTTCCGTCATGATAAGGCGCGGCAGTGTTTTCATCAACGCTAAGTCCATGATGGGCGTGCTTTCCCTCGGCGCCATCTCCGGCAGCGCCCTCACCTTCGAGATCGACGGCGTGGACGAAAAACGTGCAATGAAAGCAATAAGCGAATTTCTTTCCGAATAAACATCCTCAAATAACCCCAGATAAAAACAAAACTTGCTTTGCGATCGTGCAAAGCAAGTTTTTTTATATTCATTTTTTCAGAAAAGCTCCGCCTCATACCAAAGCGTGAAGGTTTCATTTTGAGCAAGCTTCACTATGCCGGGGCGGTTTACAAGGCGTCTGTCGTGGGCTGCGGATTCGTCAACGCCGAACCACGGCTCTATGCATACATAGCTTGCGCCGGGCTTTGCCCAGATGCCAAGGTATGGAGCGTCAAAGCGGAAGGTGACATTTCTGCCATCGCGCCGCTTTAAGGTGACCTTGCGTGAGGCAAGGCCGTTTAGGATATATGCGTCGTCGTCAAAGCTGTCTGCTTTTATCGTCCACTCGTTTTCATCGGTCAGAAAATCCGCATCCGCGGGGCCGAGCAGGTCGTTTTCAAGCTTATGCGCTTTTATGTTTTCTTTCTTTTCAAAAACAAGAGTATCGCCGATATCGCATGCAAACGCCGGGTGCGCTCCTATCGAGAAATACATAGCTCCCATACCTTTATTGATAACGGTATGCTGGGCCAGAAGCTTGCTGCCGCTTAGGGAAAACCTTATTTCCAGCCTGAAATCAAAGGGGAACACCGCTTTGGTGCTTTCGTCCGATTCAAGCGCAAGGACGATACTTTCGCCGCTGTTTTGGACGAGCGAAAATTCCTTTTCCATGGCAAAGCCGTGGATGGTCATTTTGTATTCCTTATCCTCATAGAAATAGCTGCCGCCCTTGACCCTGCCAACAACGGGGAAGAGGATGGGCGCAGTGCCGTCCCATATTCTTTCGTCTGCGCACCACATATATTCATGCCCGTCCGATGCGCTGATCTGTCTCAGCTGTGCGCCCAGAGTATCGATCTTTGCGCTCAGTTTATCGTTTTTTATGGTATAAAGCATATTTTCACCCTATTTCCAGGAGTCGGTCACGGTGCCGTCCATGAGCTTCCAAGTAAACACGCCGTCTTCAACAGTCATATAGCCGCCTTCCATGTTATCCTTAGGGATAGAAACGGAGCCGGGGTTGATATAGGTAAAATCGCCCGCGTCCTGACATACACGCACATGGGTATGACCGTGCAGGAGCACATCGCCTTTTTTGAGTTTTGGACGGTTTTCGGTATTGAAAAGATGTCCGTGGGTAACAAAAATGAGTCTTTCGCCCGACACGAGCAGCATATAGTCCGCCATGATGGGGAAATTCAGCACCATCTGATCAACCTCGCTGTCGCAGTTGCCGCGAACGGCAAAGATCTTATCGGCATACGAGTTCAAAAGCGCGGTCACGCCCTTGGTGGAATAGTCCTTGGGCAGATCGTTCCTTGCGCCGTGATAGAGAAGGTCGCCAAGAAGGATGAGCCTGTCCGCACCTTCGCGTTCAAAGGCTTCCAGAACTTTTTTGCAGTAAAACTCAGATCCGTGGATATCGGATGCCACTAAATATTTCATAACGGATTTCTCCTTTATATGGACTTAAACGGATTATACCACACATAAAAGCCGTTTGCCAACAGCATTATTGGCGATTGACCTTTGGGGCACGCAATGTTAAAATGTAAAAGTAGAATTAAAACAAAATAACGAGGTGATCACTGTGTTTTTCGCAAAGGAAAAGCTCAAGCTTCGCATCGATGAGCTCAATAAATACCGTTATATAGATATGCAGCCCATCTTCCCCTTAATGGGCAAACTGGGTGAAAACGGACCTACCCAAGTATATGAAGACGCTCAGATACCCGAGGATATATCCGATTTTGTTGTAGACAAGGGCTTTACCGTTCACGGCTTCAACACCTATCTCTGGTCAAGGGGCATGGTAAAGATCCCCGCAAAGAGGGAAAACTGCAGGATCGCCGGCTGCTTCCTTTTCGGCAAGGGCGGCAACCTTTCCGGCATGGAGACCCAGCTTTATGTTGACCGGATTCCCTATCAGGGCATTGATGTAAACCATCAGGAGGTCATGTTCGATGAGCTTGCGGCAAAAGAAGTCGAGCTTACCTTCCTTTCCTGGAGCGGTCTGCAGGGCGGCGAGCCGCTCAAAAATCCCCCCGATGTTGAATCCTCCGTGCTCAAGGCCGAGATAGGCTATCTGTATGAGCCCGCCGACGAGCTTTATTATCTGCTCAAGGCCGCGCATCAGACCCTGCGCGTATTATCCGAGCACGATCACCAGCGCTTTATGCTTGAAAAGCTGGTCGATGATACTCTCTATATCCTTAACTGGGACGAAGACAAGCTGCTTTCCACCGTTCCCGCTGCTTTGGATTGCTTCCTTAAAGGCTGCGAGAATTTCAAGCCTTTGGAAGGCGTTGTGACCGATGTTGTAGGTCACACACATATCGACGTTGCCTGGCTCTGGAGGCTCAAGCACACCAGAGAAAAGGCGATGCGCTCGTTCTCCACTGTGCTCAGGCTCATGGAGGAGTTTGACGAATACGTATTCCTTCAGTCCCAGCCCCAGCTTTACAAGTTCATCAAAAACGATTCGCCCGCGATTTACGAGGGCATCAAAAAGCGCGTTGCCGATGGTAAATGGGAAGCAGACGGCGGCATGTGGCTTGAAGCGGACTGCAATATTTCTTCCGGTGAAGCGCTCTCCCGTCAGTTCCTGCACGGCATCAATTTCCTCAAAGAGGAATTCAATGTAAACTGCAAATATCTCTGGCTGCCCGATGTATTCGGCTATTCGTGGGCTCTGCCGCAGATACTCAAGCTCTGCGAGATCGATACCTTTGCAACGACCAAGATCAGCTGGAACCAGTTCAACACCATGCCGCACGATCTTTTCTCATGGCGCGGCATTGACGGTACCGATATCATGACCCTTCTGCTCACCTCGCTCTCCGACCCGGACGACGGACAGGGCACGAGGGACGGCATGGCGTTTTTTGCCGACACTACCCTTGAGGATTCCTTAAAGGAGCGCGGCACAACCTACAACAGCACTATCACCGCAAAGACGGTCCTTGGCTCATGGATGAAGTTCCGCGAAAAGGGCTTTACTCAGCGCGCGCTCATCCCCTACGGTCACGGCGACGGCGGCGGCGGTGTTACCAGAGGCATGTTAAAGCTC
>SVHB01000002.1 GCA_015056005.1 Clostridiales bacterium | reverse complement strand
ATGAAGGTCTGGCAAAGATCGGCTGCACCGGCTGCCGTTACTGCGAACCCGGCTGCCCCATGAACATCGCCATTCCCGATATCTTCAAGGGCTATGACAATGCATGCATTGCCGGCACAATTAACGAAAAGGGTCCCTTCTCCTTCGAAGGCCGTTATCAGAAGATCGTTGAAAACGATCGCGGCGCTTCCAAGTGCATCCAGTGCGGTCAGTGCGAAGGCGAGTGCCCCCAGCACATCTCCATCATCGAGCATCTGGCAAACATCGCTAAGGAGTACGAGAAATAATATAAAATATAAATGCGGTATCCTATTGGGATACCGCATTTTTTATTTGATGTGAGATAATGTCTTTTGCACCGCAGATGATATATCGATCTTTCCTACACCGAAGATCGATGTATCGATAACGCCGTTGATAGGCTTTGCCCAATCCTCGCTGATCGCAGCTGTTCCGTACATCATGCCGATAACCGAACCAACGGTAGCTCCGTTGCAGTCGGTATCAAAGCCGGTCTGGACGGCAAGGCAGATCGATCTTGTGAAATCTCCTTTTCCGTATAGAAGGGCAGCGGTAACGATCATAGCGTTTGAGATCGTGTGGCACCAGCCGTGCTCGGAATATTCATCGAATTCTTCGTGGATGAATTTGAAGCAATCCTGACAGGAAACACCGCTTCTGTATTTTTCGATCACTTCCGTGACCTTCTCATACAGCCTTGAGGTTAGAGGCACCTGACTCAAACCGCCCATGATAACATCTTCGATGCTTATATCGCAGGCGGCGCAGGCGATCATTGCCGCTATAAACATTTCGCCGTAAATTCCGTTTTTTATGTGAGATACGCTTGCGTCGCGCCATGCCATATCGGCTGCGGTTTTGGGATCGCCGGGATTTATATAGCCGAAATAGTCGCCGCGTATCTGAGCGCCTATCCACTCGCGGAAGGGATTTTTGTATATCGCAGAAAAGGGTGGTTTATAGCCGGCTGCAAGATTGAGGAATGCAACTCGCTCTGCTGTGCAGTAAGCTCTTTTTGGCTGCAGATCAAGCCATGCTTCACCCACGTTTTCGGCAGTGAAATCTCTGCCGTATTTATCGACCACCATCTGATAAAGAACGGTGTAATTTGTGTCGTCGTCCACAGGTGCGCAGGAGACTGTATCGGCAAAGCATCTGCCTCTTAGTCTGAAACGGAAGTTTTCATACATATCATCCGTGATATCGTCACTTACTATATATCTGTGCATCGGATAATTGCCGGAAGTTTTTATAAGAACATTAAGCTCATCTGTCCTTATGCCCTCTATCGGTTTTCCGAGCAGACAGCCCACAGCTCTGCCAAGCCACGCACCCGAAAGCTTGTCAGAAAGCTTTTCTTTATCAAAGCTTGGAAGCTTAGTGCCATCTGGACAGAGTTTTCTGATACCTTCAAGGTCGGAGGGTTCGTTATATTTATAATCTTCTCTGATATTTGCACAGTTTACGATATTAAAAAGGGTATCTGCGATCCCGGCGCGCTCCGGGCTAGGCTCCAATCTGGCGGCAGCTTCAAAGAGGTCCTTATATTTTTCAATATCAAGTCCTTCTTCGATGCTCTGCTTATATTCAAGCAAAAGATTATTACCGTAATCTTCCCATTTCTGCATGGACGTATAGTCGGGAGTTATTCTCATAAAAACCTCCGCATATTTGTTTGTATCTTTTAGTCCATATTAACATAACACAACTTTATTGGCAATAAAAAAAACGCCGCTGAAGGCGTTTTATAAAGCGAACGAGTCCTCTTCTCCGGGCGTGGGAAGATCTCCGTCAGCGGGATCATCGTTATCGGTCATCATGTTCTTGACTTCGCTTGCTGCCTTTTTTACTTCGTTTATAAACCCGGGCACTGCGTCAATGATTTTTTCAACATTTGAGGGCGGGCAGGCGGAAAGCATGTGTACGGAACCTCCGCCAACAACCAGAAAGCCAGTGGGAGCGACGCTGATGCCCGCGCCGGCACCTCCTGCAAAGGGCAGGGAAGTATCTTCCTGAACTGTATGTGAGCCCTTTTTATCGGTGGTCAGCTTATATTCTCCGCCGCCGGAAACAAAGCCGAAGGACACTCTTGATACGGGGATGATCGTCGTGCCGTCCTGAGATGCGATGGGAGCGCCGATAACCGTCCCAACATCGATCATTTGCTTTAGGTTTTCCATCGTGGTTTTCATGATCTCGTTTATTGGCTGTGACATATTTACCTCTTCCATGCCGATTTTATCAGCGATTTTATAGTTTCAATGATAATATGTCCAAGATGAGCTTTGAGTATGCAGGAAAAACCTGTCCTGAGCTCGTTTTTGCCGTAGACGGGTGATATGCTGATGTACTGAGTCTGATGAGGTATCTTTGCAAGTGATACCGAGGCTAAGGTGATAAGAAATGTTCGCAAAAAGCCTATGATCAACGAAAGCATTGCTGCATCTTCTGTTCCTACAGACAGTTTTGCCGACCAATTTACTTTGGTTTTCTTTAGAAGTCCTTCAAAATCGATCTCGATAAAAGGGGAATCGGTCTTTCTTTTTCTTTTAGGCAGCTTAAAATTGCAGCGAAGCTTTCCGCTGCCGCCGATATTATAGCTGAAGCTGAATTGTCTGATCGTGATATTAAGCAGCTTGATAGTCAGTGAACCCGCGGCGGAAAAGTTAAGGCTTCCGAATTTCAGTATAATATCAAGCGGTATGCTTAATATAAGAAGTATAAGCGCAAACAGCAATAAAAAAATAATAAGCCAAATCATATCGCATTTCCTGAATTGATAGATCAAGCTTATTATTTGTTAAGTTTTGTAAATTATGCGCAAAAGCGCATATGCCTTAATACATCTTAGCCTTGTTTTCGAATCTTTCGGTGGTAAGACCGTTATCTACGGCATATTTCTTGCCTTCAGCCGCCCAGAGCATACCTCTGAGCATAAGGGTCTGCGCGTTGGGAGAGATATCGAAAACATCGTCATGATGACCCAGCGAGCAATAGAAGACTCTGCCGTTGCCCCACATCTTTGTCCATGCCACGGGAACATCGACCTGACGGTTGGAGCTGTGATAATAGTTCACGGTGGGGAAGCGGGTGGTTGCGAGCACCTCGATCGCAGGATCGATATGCACATAATACTGCTCGCTCCAGACCTTAAAATCCTCTATGCCCTGAGTGATGGGGTTGGAGTTGGAGGTAATATTTACTGTGTATTCAACGCCGTCGCCGCCCGGATGGCTGACCCACTGACCGCCTGTCATGAACTGCCATTCGGTATCCTGCCTGAAAGCGTCGCACATGCCGCCATGATTGCCTGCAAGACCGACGCCGCTGCCGACCGCAAGCGCTATGTTTTTGCTGTACTGTCTGTCAAGGGTACCCATAGTCCAATGGGGGATTATGAGGTCAAGCTTTTTGAGCTCTTCAAGATCGGCAAGGCAATCCTGATCATCATATATATCGACCTGGAAGCCTTCATTTCTAAGTAGCCTTGCGAAGCGTTCGCTGACCTGAACAGGCTGATGTCCGTCCCAGCCTCCGCGGAAAATAAGCGCTTTTTTCATTGTTATCCCTCCGTTATATGAATTTCTGTCTATGATAAAATTATATCAGATAGTTTATTAAACGCAATAATCAAAATTGTTAAAAAGCGCATGGAAAAACCATGCGCTTAAATTCTGATTCAGTTTTCCTTTTTGAGGAGAGCTTCCAGCGCTGCGATCCTCTGACACAGACAGAAGACCTGCATGGAGCTGTAAAGCTGCTCGGTCTGGGGGAAAGAAGGTGCGATACGGATGTTCTTATCCTCGGGATCTTTGCCGTAGGGGAAGGTAGCGCCCGCATCGGTGAGCTTAACACCGATCTTTCCGCAGAGCTCAACGCATCTCTTGGCGGTTCCGGGGAGACCGTCGAAGCTGATGAAATAGCCGCCGTTGGGATGAGTCCAGGAACCGATATCATAGCCGTTCAAGCCCTTTTCAAGAACTGCCAAAGTGCAGTCAAACTTGGGGCGCAGGTAATTTGCCTGCTTTTTCATATGCTCTCTGAGTCCTTCGGGACTTCCGAAGAATTTGACATGCCTGAGCTGATTGAGTTTATCGTAACCCAAGGTCTGCACGCTCATTTGCTTTAAGAGAAACTGTATGTTTTCCTTGCTTGCTGCAAGAACTGCAACACCTGCACCCGAGAAGGTGACCTTGCTGGTGGACATGAACTCGTATACCATATCCTGACTGCCGTATTTTTCGCAGGCGTCAAATATGTTTTCAAGATAGTCGTCTACCTCGCGGAAGCCGTGTACATCGTATGCGTTATCCCAGAAGATCCTGAAATCATCGGCAGCGGGCTTGAGCGCCGCAAACGCATGAACTGTTTCGGGAGAATAGGTATAACCCTGAGGATTGGAATATTTCGGCACGCACCAGATGCCCTTGACGGAAGGATCGTTTTCGGCGTACTTTCTGACCTCGTCCATATCGGGACCTGCGGGGGTCATGGGGATGTTGATCATCTCAACTCCGAATTCTTCGCAGATGCGGAAATGACGGTCATAACCGGGAACGGGGCAGAGGAATTTGACCTTGCCCTGCTGGCTCCAAGGCTTGGTGCCGCCCCTTACGCCAAGGACGAGCGCCTTGATAAAGCAGTCGTACATAAGGCAAAGGCTGGACTGACCGCCCATAATGACGTTTTCGGGTTTTATACCGAGGATGGATGCGAACATTTCCTTTGCCTCGTCAACGCCCGCCAACTCACCGTAGTTTCTGACGTCGGTGCCCTTGCGGCTGTAAATGAGGTCATAAGGATTCTGTTCAAGCATACCCATGCTCAGATTAAGCTGAGTTGCATCGGGCTTGCCTCTGGACATATCAAGATCATAGCCCTTGGTGCCTTCTAAAGCATACAGCTCATTGAGCATTTTAAGCTCGGTGTTCATTTCTTCTCTAGTCAAAGTAAGATAGCTTTTCATACATTGCTCCCCGAATTACGTACATTATCCCAATACTTTGGGACAACATTCTATAATATACCAATATTACCGAAAAAGAGTCGAGTTGTCAACAGTTATGCGTGAATTCATAAAATTATGCGCATGAATAAACATAAGCGGCTCTCTTAAACGAGTGCCGCAAAGATTTGCTGCAAAAAGCCTATTTGCGCTTGGGCGAGCGCTTGAATTCGATCTTCTTTTCCGTTCCGTTAATAAGCCTTTTGATGTTCTCTCTGTGCGAATATGCAACGAGTATAAAGAACATGGATGTAAGGATGATCTGCATCCAGTTGCCCCAGGTCAGGATATTGACTATCGTGACCAAGGTAAAGGTCATACTGATGGATACGACGGAAACGATCCTGAATATGGCGATGAACACAAGCGAGAGGGGTATCCCGATAAGGGCTACGATGGGGGAGATGACAAACAGCGCGCCTGCGCTGGAAGCAACACCCTTGCCGCCCTTGAAGTTATAGAATACGGGCCATATGTGACCTATGACTGCGCAAACACCGCCAAGACAGGCACCATTCTGACCCATGAGCCAAAGACCGATGAGCGCAGATATCGCGCCTTTGAGGGCATCGAGAAAGAATGTTATCGCCGAGGCCTTGAGTCCAAGGTTCCTGAGCACATTTGTAGCCCCGGTGCCGCCGCTGCCGAGCTTTCTTATATCGGCAACGCCGAAAGCGCGAGCGACCCAGATTCCGTTCTGGATGGTTCCGATAAAATAGCCTGCAGCAGCGATTATGACATACTTGAGTATCGTCACTTTAATCCTTCCTTCCTTTCATCGCGGCCGCGCACGATGAACTTTATGGGAGTGCCCTCAAAATCGAAGGTTTTGCGGAAGTAATTGTCCAGATATCTCTCATACGAATAGTGCATGAGCTTGGGATCGTTGGAGAAAAAGACAAAGGTCGGAGGCTTTACGCCCTGCTGAGTTGTATAATATACTCTCCAGCGCTTTCCATGGAAAGCGGGCGGGGGCGTTACGGTCAGGGCGTCCTGCATGGTATCGTTTAATATACCTGTGGTAATGCGCCTTGTAGCTGCCTCGTAGCATTTAAGAGCGGTGGGGATGACCCTGTTTACCCTCTGACCGGTCATGGCGGAAATAAAGATCATGGGAGCGTAGTCCATGAATTTGAGACCGGTGAGTATCTCTTTCTTGAATTTTTCAATGGTATAGGTATCCTTTTCGATATCGTCCCATTTGTTTACAACGATAACGCAAGCCTTGCCTTCTTCGGCAATAAAGCCTGCGACCTTGGTATCCTGCTCGGTCACGCCTTCGTTTGCATCGATCAAAAGCAGGGCAACATCGCACCTTCTGATCGCGTCGAAGGAACGGATAACGCTGTACCTTTCAAGGGTGTGGTCGTCCACTTTTGCTTTTCTTCTGATGCCTGCGGTGTCGATGATAACAAACTTCTGCCCGTCATGGGTGAAGGGAGTATCGATAGCGTCTCTGGTGGTTCCGGCAATATCGGAGACCATCACGCGCTCCTGACCCAAAATACGGTTGACCAAAGAGGATTTGCCGACATTGGGCTTGCCGACTACTGCGATCTTTATTGTTTCGGAATCATCTTCCTCAAGGCTGGATTCGGGCAACATAGAACACATCTCGTCGAGCATATCGCCGATACCCAGAAGATTTACGGAAGAGATTGTAAAGGGAGTGCCAAAGCCCAGAGAATAGAAATCGTATGCGGAATCCTCGTTTTCGATACCGTCGACCTTGTTTACGACAAGAAGAACGGGCTTTTTGCTCCTTCTGAGAAGCTCGCCCACCTGTTCATCTGCGCCGGTTATGCCGGATTTGCCGTCGACAAAGAAAAGGATGACATCGGCGACCTCGATGGCGACCTGCGCCTGTGAGCGCATCTGCTTGAGCAGGGGATCGTCGGAAAGAGGATCGATACCGCCCGTATCGATGAGGGTGAAATTGTATCTCTGCCACTGGCAATCCGCATATATACGGTCACGGGTCACGCCGGGAGTATCTTCTACTATAGCGATACGCCTGCCGGCCATTTTGTTGAAGAAAGTCGATTTGCCTACGTTTGGTCTGCCAACGATGGCTACTAAAGGTCTTGCCATATATCCACCTTATCAGTATGCTCGCCCGCGATAGCAGCGCAGAAGCCTGCGCCGTCGTTGGGGGAGACAGTAATATTTTTGCCCGAGCGCTCTTTGAGCTCTTCAAGCGTCATGCCGTCGAGGAAAATTTCCTCTTCAGCCTTCATTGTACAGCGTGATATGAGTATCTCCTGTTCGGGTACCGAAAGCGCCGCTTTCAAAAGATCCTGTCCGGTCAAAAGTCCTGTAACGGTGATCGTTTTGCCGAAGAAGGTGTTTTCAACCGCATGTATGCGAACGTTGACCCCGGGTATCGGAAAATTGCTCAGCATATCTTTAATAAAATCCGATGCAGATACGCCGGTGAGCACCGCGCAGTTTCTTTTATAAATACGCTTGATACTATTTCTTGCTTCAAGGTATTCCTTCTCAAAAAGCCTCAGCATGCCAACGCCGTTTTCGATCTGCGGAAAATCGCCGTAGCTTTCGCAGTCGGGAAGGGGTAGATTTGCTTTGATATACATTTCATCGGAAACATATATCCTGCTGTCATTGGCGTCTTTGCAGATATCAAGCGCCTGCCTTGCGGTTTCTTCGGTAAATGGAGTCAGCTTAAAAAGGTTGTCCCTGAAAGCGGTCATGCCTACCGGGACGATAGCGATGGAAAGACAGTTTTCAAAGGCAGTAAGGTCGCTGAGCGTCTTTTTCAGCACCTCGCCGTCGTTTAAGGTTGGGCAAAGCACGATCTGCGCGTGGAAGGCGATATTTCCTTCGCTCAGCCTTTTGAGCCTTTCCATTATCTTTGCGGCGTTTTTGTTGTTCATTATGCGAGCGCGAACTTCTCCGTCGGTCGCATGAACGGAAATATACAGCGGGCTTACGCCTCTTTCGATGATCCTGTCAAGCTCTCTTTCGCCCACATTGGTAAGCGTGACATAATTGCCGGTAAGCAGCGAGAGCCGCCAGTCGTCATCTTTTACATATAATGTATCCCTGAGCCCGGGAGGCATCTGGTCAATAAAACAAAACGCGCAATTATTTGCGCATGTACGCGTTTTGTCCATAAGCATGTCGTCAAAATAGATGCCAAGCGAATCTCCCGAGCGTTTAAGCACACGAAGATCGAACTGCCTTCCGTCTCTTATAAGGGTCAGCACAGGATTCTCATGGGAGACAAAATACTGGTAGTCGATCACGTCGATTATATCGTGACCGTCTATTTTCACAAGCAGATCACCCGGCTTTACGCCTGCTCTGAAAGCGGGGGAGCCTTTGGGCACTCTCACAAGCAAATGCGCCATTATACTAAATGCCTTTCAGGAAATCGATCGCTGCGCGGATATCGCCTTCGGGATTGCCGCCGACCTCGCGCTCGATAGTGTAATAACCCTTGTAGCCGACTTCATCCAGCGCCTTGAGCCATGCGGGAAGATCAACGCTGCCCTGACCCAGAGGAGTTTCAAGGAAATATTCTTCCATCCGCATATCTTCTATGCCGCCTTCTGCGAAGTAAGTGTAAATTACTTTTGGTCCGATGTATTTTAGCATCTTACCGTCTTTTACATGGGTGTGATAAATCCTCTTGTTAAATGTATAAACCGCCTTCACGGGATCGGCGCCTGTGACCATAACGAGGTTTGCGGGGTCAAGGTTTATGCCGACGCTCTCGGGCAGGGTGTTTACAAAACTCATGAGCACCTCGGGAGTTTCCGGACCGGTCTCAATTGCGAGCCTGATACCGTTATTTTGGGCGTAAAGACCAAACTTGCCCATGGCGTCCTGAAGAACATGATAATTTTCTGCGCTATTGTCATCGGGCACTATACCGATATGAGTAGTTATGGTATCACAGCCAAGATCCAGAGCAAGGTCTACCTGACTCAAATATTTAGGCAGCTTTTCAATATTATCCTTGGCTGCGGCAAGGCCGTGTCCACCAAGATCGCCGCAGATGGATGCGATAACAAGACCGTTATCCGCAACAAACTTTTTAAGCTCGGCTCTTCGCGCCTTATCAAAATTCCATGGAGCGATCTCGTCGCATGCGGTGGAAATCTGTACTGCACCGGCACCGATTTCAGCCGCTTTTTTTATACCACCATAAAGGCCGAGCTTGAAAGATTCGGAAAAAACGCCGATTTTCTTGCTGTTCACGCCATTCACCTCACATTAGTCGAGAACTATGACTGCGGTCATAACAAGGGGCTCGTTACCTTCGCAGGCAACGCCGTGAGAATGGGAATCGCCGGTCAGTACAACATCGCCGACATTTACGAGGTAAGAATCGTTGTCGTCAAGGATCCTTCCGCAGCCGCTCTTGATAACAAAGATCTCGGTCTCGCCCTTGTGCTCGTGGAAGCCGATGGAAGCGCCGGGAACAACGGTGATCTCGGCTACGAGCCTAAGGTTTTTAGGAAGATCAGCTTTGGTAACATGATTTTTGATCTCGATGGTTCCGGTGCCGCCGCGCATTTCGGGGCGCAGATCCAGAGTAGCTTCGTTTGCCTTGATAAGCATTTTTTTGCACGCTCCTTAGTTGATTTTATGATTTACGGTTGCGCTCATACAGCAGACGCAAACCTTTAAGAGTAAGTTCGCCGTCGATGAAATCTATGCAATGTGCCTCTGAGGATATCATCCTTGCCATACCGCCGGTCGCGATGACCTTGATCGTGGAAGGATCGGAGCCCAGCTCCTGCTTCATCTTCTTTACGATATAATCTACCTGACCTACAAAGCCGTAGACCAGACCTGCCTGCATGTTCTTGATGGTATTTCTTGCAATAACGCTTTCGGGCTTTACAAGCTCTACCTTGGTAAGCTGCGCAGCCTTTTCTGCAAGCGCTTCCATGGAAAGCTTGAGACCGGGGCATATCGCGCCGCCAAGGAATACACCGTTATCGCTCATAACGCCGTAGGTGGTTGCGGTACCGAAATCGATGAAGATGCAGGGTCCGCCGTAATACTCATATGCCGCGACTGCATTTGCGATACGGTCGGTACCCAGAGACTGGGGATTCTCGTACTTGAGATTGATACCGGTCTTGATGCCCGGTGCGACCCACATCGGCTTGAGATTGAAGTAGTCGGTTATCATATGCTCAATAGTGAAGTTCATGGAAGGAACGACGGAAGACACGATGATGCCTTCAATCTGATCTACGCTGACATTGTCGCGCTGCATGAACATATAGAGCATAATGCCGTATTCATGGCTGGTCTTGGCTCTGTCCGTGGAAAGACGATAGTAATGAACCATCTTCATCCCTTCAAAAAGGGCGCATTTTATGTTTGTATTGCCGATGTCGATAGTTAAAACCAATTGGAGCACCTCATTATATAAAAATTATAATATACAAAAGTTAAGTCAGCGTGAACCTGAAAACATTTTAGGCATCGCTTTTTTCAGTGCATGCATAACAGGTATGCAGATGATAACGGCAGCAAGTGCTTCGGGAACGCCGTTGGTCAAAACAATAAGGCAAATGGGACCAAACAGCATAAGTGGAGAAGATACGTTATAAAGCACTGCCATGTGCTGACCGAAGAATACCCAGAGGAAGCTTAAAAAGAATACCGTGTTGGTCAAAGAACCGACAAGTGCACAAATCGTGACCGCAAGCTTTTCGTTGAGCTTTATGCATGCCTTCTGCGCAAGATAAGTAAATATCGGTATAAGAAGCCTTGGGATAAAGATCACAGGGATGAGGGGCAGATACCCGCTCTGAGACAGCACCGCCGCAAAGATAGCGTCGGGCGCCACAAGGGCATTATAAAAACTCAGCGACGCAAACACCGCGCCCAGCAGAAGGCCCGGAATAAGGCCGAGAGTGAGCGTACCGATAATGATCGGAATGCACATAAAGGTGATGCTGATCGTGCCGAGCCTGATGAATCCAAGGTTTGTAAACTGGAAAAGGAACATTATCGCAACCAAAAGAGAAAGGGTCACGAATTTGTGGGTGGAAAAACCGTTGCGTTTCATTTGATTGTCCTCCGTTCAAGTTCAAATAAGATACCTGACGGTGCTTTTTTCGCAAGCGAAACAGCCCGAGGTGTTCGGTTCGAATAAATCGATACCGACACAGATATAATACTTCATTTTTGCCAAATGAGCAACATAAAAATTGATTATTGGGAAAAATTATGATATATTTAATAACACAAACAAAAATTCGGAGGTATGATTTATGTCTGCTGATAAGAAAGCAAAGGTAGTTGGTCTTGGCCACATTGCTATTTTCGTAAAGGATCTTGAAAGATCACTTGATTTCTACAAAAAACTCGGCTTTGCAGAGACTCAGCGCTTTGCCAGAAACGGCGGCGGCGGCATCGCCTTTATGGAATGCGGCACCTGCATCCTTGAGATCATCAATCGCCCCGATATCACCGAGCGTCCCGCAGGCGTTGTTGACCATTTCTGCGTTGAAGTAACCGGTATCGACGAGCTCGTAGCCGACCTCAAGGCTCAGGGCGTTATTAAGGAAGAAGCCAAAGTCGGCGATCTCACCATGTTCGGCGGCGTTAAGAACATCTTCTTCGAAGGTCCCGACGGAGAACGCGTCGAATTCTTCGATTTCCTCAAGTAATCCAAGTATCAAATCAATAATAAACAAAAGAATCGCCCGCATGAAAAAGCTTCATGCGGGCAATTTTTGTGTTTTATCTTATTCCTCGGTGGTAAATCTATAAATGGTAGTCCTGTCATAGACTTCGTCGGGACGCAGGATGCCGTTGGGGAAATGGGGATAATTTACGGCATTGGGGAAATCCTGAGTTTCAAGGCACATTGCACTGCGCTTTACGTACTTGGCACCGCCCTTGCCGGGAGCACCGGTGAGGAAATTGCCGGAATAGAACTGAACACCGAGCTGGTCGGTATAGACTTGCATGACTCTGCCGGATTTGGGATCGCTCAGCTGTGCGCAAAGTTCGATACTGCCGGGGATCTCCTTTTTGAGAACATAGTTGTGGTCGTAGCCCTTGCCCAGTTTTATGGCCTGACAGCTTTCGTCATCTATTCTTTCGCCGATAACGGTGGGCTCATTGAAGTCAAGGGGGGTATTCCAAACGGGAAGGATAGCGCCGTTGGTGTTCTGATCCTCATCGGTATCGGTAAAGTAATCGGCGTTTATCCACATGATGTTATCGGTGCATTCGCCGCTCGTATGTCCCGCCAGATTGAAGAAGGAATGGTTTGTGATGTTGATGGGGGTAGCATCGGTGGTGGTTGCGGTGTAGTTGAGGATAAGCTCACCGTCATTTGTCAGGCAATATACGACCTTGAGGGAAAGATCGCCGGGATAGCCTTCTTCGCCGTCAACGCTGGTGTAGTTGAAGATAAGGGCTTCGTAGCCGTTGTACTTGCCGATGCAATGGGTAAATGCGCGAACATCAAAGCCTTCCTTGCCGCCGTGAAGAGATACATTTGGGGCGGTGAGGGTAACGTCGTATTCTCTGCCGTCGATCATGAAATGACCGTCCTTGATGCGGTTGCCGACTCTGCCGATGACCGCACCGAAATAATTGGGCTTATCAAGATATTCTTCGACAGTATCGTAGCCGAGCACGATATCGTCGATCTTACCGTTTTTATCGGGAACATTAAGGGTCATTATGCAGCAGCCGATATTGGTGACGGTCATCGACATGCCAAGATCGTTGGTCACTTCATATACGACCCAGTCCTTACCTTTATAAACGCCGGATTTAATGAGCTTTATCATAAAGAATCTTTCCTTTCGTTTCACTTTTGTTTTACATATTATAGCATTTTGAAGGCATTGCCGCAATATAATTTTGGCGTTGCATATATTACCGCAATCTGGTATAATAATATGAATAAATAACATGGGAGATTTTTTGCTATGCTGCGTCACATCGTTATGTTCAAACTGGCCGATACTTCCAAGGAAAACATAGAATACACTCTTGGTATGCTCAGGAGCATGGAGGGTAAGATCGAAGGTATGCTTTCCCTTGAAGCAGGCGCGAATTTCCTTGAGGCTGACCGCAATTATGACATCGCTCTTGTCTGCGAGTTTGACAGTCTTGAATCCTTCCAGAAATATCAGACCCATCCCGTACATATGCCCGTTAGAGCGCATATGCATAAAGTAAGAACAGCTTCCGTAGCCTGCGATTATTACCTCTGATATTTTTCCTTTTTCAGCCGCAGTTTTCCGGCGGTTTATTTATGATGCAGTTTTCAGCCAAAGTCTTAAATGGGCGCTGCCCGATAATATAATCAAATTTTTAAGGAGGATAGTTTTTTGCCTAAAAAAAAGAATACGTCCGCCCTCAAAGTTATCCCGCTGGGAGGCCTTGAAGAGATCGGCAAGAATATGACGGTGATAGAGTATGAGGACGATATCATCGTGATCGATTGCGGTCTGAGCTTCCCGCAGGAGGATATGCTTGGGGTAGACCTTGTAATACCCGATGTTTCCTATCTTGTAAAGAACCGTGATAAGGTAAGAGGCTTTGTATTTACCCACGGTCATGAAGATCATATCGGTTCGACCCCCTATGTGCTCAAGCAGCTTGCGATGAACGTGCCTCTGTACGGCACTCCCATGACGCTGGGGCTCATAAACCTGAAGCTCAAAGAACATGGTATGACCGATGTGCCCCTTATCGATATACAGCCCGGAGATACGATAAACATCGGTCCGTTTGATATCGAGTTCATAAACGTAAACCACTCCATTTCGGGTGCAGTTGCCATTGCTGTCAATACTCCCGTGGGCATGATAATCCATACAGGAGACTTTAAGGTCGATTTTACTCCCGTAACCGGCGAGCCTATCGATCTTCAGCGCTTTGCCGAGCTGGGCAAGAAAGGCGTTCTCGGCCTTTTGATGGATTCCACCAATGCCGAGCGCCCGGGCTATACCATGAGCGAGAGAAAAGTCGGCGATACCTTCAACAATTACTTTTCCAAAGCAAAAGGGCGCATCATCGTTGCTATGTTTGCCTCCAATGTTCAGCGTATCCAGCAGGTAGTGGATGCTGCTGCAAGGTATAACAGATATGTCGTCTTCAACGGCAGATCGATGGTGAACGTGGCAAATCTTGCTGCCGATCTGGGCGAGCTGATCATTCCCGAAGGAAGGCTTCTGGATGTTGATGATATCGACTACTATGACGAGGATCAGATAGTCATAATCACTACCGGCAGTCAGGGCGAAGAACTCGCTGGATTGACCAGAATGGCGTTTTCTGAGCATAGGAAGCTCGATATCCGCCAGAGCGATATGGTAATAGTTTCCGCAACGCCCGTCCCGGGAAATGAGAAATACGTTTCAAGGGTCATAAATCAGCTGTTCAAAAAGGGCGCAGATGTTATTTACGAAGCGCTCGATGACGTACATGTATCGGGTCATGCCTGTCAGGAAGAGCTCAAGATAATCCATACTCTTGTAAAGCCGGAGTATTTTATTCCCGTTCACGGCGAGTTCAAGCATTTGAGAAGCCATGAGGTGCTCGCGAGAAACCTTGGCATGGATAACAGGCATATCATCAGAGCCAAAACAGGCGATGTTATACTGTTTACCAAAAATACCGCAAGGATCGAAGGCACTGTACCCACCGGCGCCATCATGGTAGATGGCAGCGGTGTGGGCGATGTCGGCAACATCGTTTTGAAGGACAGAAAGCTTCTGTCTCAGGACGGTATACTTATTGTCGTAGCCGTGGTAGATATTCAAAACGGCGTGCTTGCCGCAAGACCAGAGATCATTTCAAGGGGCTTTGTGTATGTCAAGGAGGCGGAAGATCTCTTTGACGAAGCCGAGATGATCGCCACCAATACTATCACCAACTGCCTTGAAGCGGGCAGGTATGAATTCAATTCCATGAGAAACAAGGTAAAGGACGATATAAGAGCGTTCATGTATTCAAAGACCAAGCGTTCTCCCGTCATACTGCCCGTTATCATGAATGTTTCAGGAGAAAGCAACCAATAAGCTCTTTTGTTCGTTATAAAGATAAAATCAGAGCAAATACAGGGGGCGAATACAGATGAATATATACGATCAGGCCCATGCAATGGCAAAGGCCATAAAGGAAAGCGAAGAATATACTCTTTATCAGCGCGCCAAGGAAGCCGCTTATGAGAGCGAGACCAACAAAGCTCTGCTCAAAGAATATAAAAGGCTCCAGCTGCAGCTGCAGATACAGGTATCCGGCGGACAGCAGCCCGATTCCGAGCTCATGGAAAAATATCAGAAGCTCACCGCGGTTTTGCAGATGTCCAACGAAGCCACCGCGTTCATCATGGCGGAATTCAGGCTCCAGAGGCTGCTTGCAGACATTTATAAGATACTTGGCGAAGCTGCCGATATCGACATCGATATGCTTCAGGGCAATTGATAAATGAGCGAAAAGAGAAACCAAAACCAAATAAAGCGAAAAAAGCGCAGGGTCAGCAAAAACGTCAGGATAGCAAGCGATGTTTGGAGTGCGTTAAGACCTGTCTGCGTTTTTTTCGTGAGCCTGTCTATAGTGATCGGCATGGTTTATTTTGCAGTTGATTTTGCTTATGACAACTATATAAGTCCTGTGGAAAAAGGAGAGATCTCAGGCGAAGACGATCCTTCTTATGTGACCGTTACCATCAAATCGGGAAGTACGGTATCAGGTATTGCAAGGCAGCTCAAGGAGGAAGGGATAATCAGAAACAAAGCGGTCTTCCAGTATACTGCCGAGTTTTTATCCAAAGGCCCAAAGCTTCAGGCGGGCACCTTCAGGCTCTCGCCCAAAATGACCATAAACGAGATCATAGAAACTCTTTCCACCCTCAAAGCCTCTCAGGCGACAATGCGCTTTACCATTATAGAAGGTGCGGATATCGAGACCATGGCGGAGTCGCTCGTGGCTCAGGGCGCGCTTGGGGATAAGACAAGATTCCTTGAATTATGCAAAACCGGTGAGGCATTTGCCGATGAATACAGTTTTGTAAAAGAAGCATATGTTGCCGCAGGTCCGGACAGAAAGTACGTGCTTGAAGGGTATCTTTTCCCCGATACATATGAGATTTATGTAGGCTCTTCAGAAGAGACCATAATTAAGAAGATGCTCAACCGCATGGACGATATGCTCTCCCTTGCAAAGGCGCATCAGGAGGATGCGGGCGCTATGAGCATAGATGATATAGTGACTCTTGCTTCAATGATAGAAAAAGAAGCTAAGCGAGCGGATTTTGCAAGAGTATCTGCCGTGTTCCATAACAGACTGGAAGAAGGTATGATGCTCCAGAGCGACGTTACCGTGCAGTATATCACAGGCAGCAATAAGCTTGTTCTGGACAGCGGCGAGACAAGCGTTGATTCTGATTACAACACTTATCTCAGAAAAGGTCTTCCCGAAGGACCTGTCTGCTGCCCTAGCCAGTATGCGATAGAAGCTGCACTCTATCCGGATGAAAGCTATCTTGACGAATACTATTATTTCTGCGCGGGCGACCCGCAGGAAGGCAATATCGTTTTTGCAAAGACGATGGAAAAGCATAACGAAAACGTAGAAAAATACAGACCGCTTTGGATCGAATACGATAAACAAAACGCGGAATAAGGAGCTGTGCCTAAAATGAAAAAGGCTGAACTTTTATCCCCCGCAGGGGCAATGCCCCAGCTCAAGGCTGCAATCGATTACGGCGCAGACGCTGTGTACTGCGGCGCGAAGAAATTCGGGCTCAGGGCTTATGCAGGTAATTTCGATGCCGAAGCTTTAAGCGAAGCCGCCTCTTATGCCCACAAGCGCGGCGTAAAGCTCTATGTTACCTTCAATGCATTCTTGTACGACGATAACATGGAAGATGCAGCCAAAACTATGGAGATGATAGGAAAGAGCGGAGCGGACGCTGCCATCGTTTCCGATATCGCAGCTATACTTCTTGCCAAGGAGCATGCGCCCAACCTTCCCATACATGTATCCACACAGGCGAACACACTAAACAGCCTTTCTGCAAGGCATTGGTATGAGCTTGGCGCAAGCAGGATAATACTTGCAAGGGAGCTTTCTCTTGAAAGGATATCCTCCATGCGTGAAAAGCTGCCCGAGGATCTTGAGCTTGAAGCTTTTGTTCACGGTGCAATGTGCGCTTCCTATTCGGGAAGGTGCGTACTTTCAAACCACCTTTCGGGCAGGGATGCGAATCAGGGCGGCTGCGTGCAGCCCTGCAGATGGAAATACGCGCTGGTCGAGGAAAAGCGTCCGGGTAAGTATCTTCCCATAGCAGAGGATGAGAACGGTACTTATATTTACAGCGCCAACGATCTTTGCATGATAGAGCATGTTCCTGAGCTTTTGAAGGCGGGTATAAGCTCTCTCAAGATCGAAGGCAGGATGAAGACCGAATACTATGTGGCAACGGTTACCGGCGCATACAGAAGAGCAATGGATAATTTCTACGCCGATCCCGAAGCTCCGTTTGATAAAACTCTTCTTGATGAGGTCAAGCGCGCAAGCCACAGACCTCTTTCAACCGGTTTTTATTACGGTAAGCCTGATTCTCCTCCCGGCACTGCGGAATATAAGCAGGATTCCGTCTTTGTTGCAAATGTCATTTCCTACGACAGCGAAAACAAGCGCGTACATGTAAGACAGAGAAACAAGTTCCTAAACGGCGAGACGCTGACAAGGCTTTCACCTGAAGGTACAGTAAGCTTTAAGGTTGAAGATTTAAGGGATGACGAGGGCAAAACCGTTGAAAGCGCCCCGCATCCGATGCAAAGGCTTTCATTTAAGTGTGATATCCCGATGAACGAGGGCGATTTTATCAGAAGGGATCTTGATAAATCATGAATATAAAAGAGATTTTGAGCAAATGCGATCATACCCTTTTAAAGCAGCAGTCCACCTGGGCCGAGATCAAAGCTATCTGTGATGACGCATTAAGGTATAATACTGCATCTGTCTGCATTCCTCCGAGCTATGTTGAAAGATGCGCAAAATACCTTGAAGGCAGGATACCTGTTTGTACAGTCATCGGTTTCCCCAACGGATATTCTTCAAGGGAGACCAAGCTTTTTGAGTGCGGCGACGCGCTTGAGGATGGCGCAGACGAGATCGATATGGTGATCAACATCGGAGCGCTCAAAGACGGCGAATTAAACGCAGTCGGCAACGAAATTGCATCCTTGAAGCAGCTTTGCGGTGATAAGATACTTAAGGTCATTATCGAGACCTGCCTTCTGACCGAAAGGGAAAAGATCGAGATGTGCCATATAGTGACCGACACAGGCGCTGATTTTATCAAAACCTCCACCGGCTTTTCTACCGCAGGCGCTACCATAGATGATATAAAGCTCTTTAAGGCAAATATCGGTCCCAACGTGAAAATGAAAGCAGCGGGCGGTATTTCAACACTTGATGATGCGCAGGCGTTTATTGACCTTGGCTGTGCAAGGCTCGGCACCAGCAGAGTTGTCAAAATAGTAAAGGAGCAGGGGTTGCTGTGAGCGATAAAGAATTGATACAAATTGCCCACAAGGCAAGAGCTATGTCATATTCGCCGTATTCCGGCTTTTCGGTCGGTGCAGCGCTGCTTTGCAAAAGCGGCAAAGTATATATGGGCTGCAATATAGAAAACTCTGCTTATTCTCCTTCGAACTGCGCTGAGCGTACTGCGTTTTTCACCGCGGTATGTGCGGGCGAACGCGAGTTTGAAAAAATCGCCGTAGTCGGCGCAAAACACGGCGAAAGCGCGGAAGCTCCTTGCGCCCCCTGCGGAGTCTGCAGGCAGGTCATGCTGGAATTCTGCGACCCGGAAATTTTCAGCGTCGTTCTTCAAAACGGTAATGATACAAGATCATACCTGTTAAAAGAACTTATCCCTGCATCTTTTACTTCCGATAACCTGAAATAATCTTCAAAGCCTTCCCGTCGATGGGAAGGCTTTTTCCAATTTGATTTATTTGCGATATTCTTCATCCCTTTGACATAGATTTCTAAAGAATCTTTCCGGAGGGGTTTTTATGTTTTTAGAAAGCTTGTTTGAGTTCATACGCGAAGCGATATTCCTTTTTGGACACATGGTTTCAAAAAACTCTTTTCCAAATGCACTTAGCGCAAAGGAAGAGGATGAGCTGCTTAAGCGAATGTCAAACGGTGATAAGGAAGCGAGGGATAAGCTCATTGAGCATAATATGCGGCTGGTTGTGCATGTGGTGAAAAAGTTTTCTACAAGCAGAGTAGAGCAGGATGATTTGATTTCCATCGGATCGATAGGTCTGATAAAGGCAGTCAACACATATAAGTACGGGCATGAGACAAGGCTTGCGACCTATGCCGCAAGATGCGTGGAAAACGAGGTGCTCATGTACCTTCGATCCATCAAGAAGCTTGAAAAGGAAGTATCTTTGGATGAACCCGTAGGCAGCGATAATGACGGAAACGAGCTTACAAATATGGATATACTCGGCACCGATCCCGATGCCGTCGTATACGAGGTGAGCGATAAAATTGAACTGAAAAAGATCCTCGATGCCGTAAACGATACCTTAAACGAACGCGAACGCATAGTATTCAATCTGCGCTTTGGTATCTCTGGAAACGAACCGCTCCCACAGCGCGAGGTAGCCAAAATGCTTGGAATATCAAGGTCGTATGTATCGCGCATCGAAAAGAAGGCGATCGAGAAACTAAGGAGCAAAATAGGGGATGAGGGAAGTATATATTAGAAATGTATGGGCATAATAGATTCGAGGTGATAAAATATGGTACTTACTCAGAAAGAAACTATGCTCATCGACGATCTGAAGACCTATGAGAAGCTTTGTATCGAAAAGTATACAAAAGCATCTCAGTGTGCCTGCGACATGAATCTCAAAACTGTTTTTGATCAGCTGAAGATGCAGGAACAGGAGCATCTGAAAACTCTGGAACAGATCCAGAACGGCACCGTACCCAATGTGAACGCTCAGGGCGGTCAGCAGGCCAAGGCTAAGCCCGGTGCAAATGATCAGGCTGCTTATCCCACCGGCTGCAATGACGCAAACAAGCAGAACGATCAGTTCCTCTGTCAGGATCTTCTCTCAGGCGAAAAGCATGTTTCGAACGTATATGACACCTGTATCTTCGAGTTCAAGAATGCCGATGTCAGGAATGTACTGAACCACATTCAGAAGGAAGAACAGGAGCACGGTCAGATCATCTTTGATTATATGTCTAAAAACGGTATGTACAATGCATAAAAAAAGCCCGAATTATCGGGCTTTTTTTATTTTACCATATATGAATGCCGAGGTTGAATCCAAGTAATGTTCATATTCTTCTGCAGTAACAAAAAGATGTGGTTGATTCGAAAACTGATATGATTTATTCCTCGGCGCCATTATCGGAAGCTTTCTTTTTATTCCGTCGGTTGGCAGTATTCCGGTGAAGTCATAATAATCATCGGTTGTAAGCAGTATCGTGTTATAGCAAGAATTGGGATTATTTATGATATATTCGTTTTCATGATCGACGATATCTCTATAGCGCACCTGTTTTGGAAATATCTCCTTTATAGTATCCCAATTTATGGGTTTACCTTCCAGTTTTATTCGTATTTCAGGATATTGACTGAGCCGAAAGAAGCAAGCGCTGACTCTTGATTCTTCTCTTATAAACGCTTGAAAGCGAGCATCTGATATCAAATGAGCGTAATAACCCAGAAAATATGACTTTTCTTCTTCCGGTAAAGATGTTTTGTTTAGAATGTACTTTTTATAAAACCCTTCAAAATCTGCAGTTTCTTTATTATTGTTTTTCATAAAATGCGTTGTTTCCCTCGGCGGCGTAAAGGCGCTCCAGTCTTCGTTTTCTATGTTGCAGTCAGGAGCAACACTGCCGATCACAAAGGCATTTTTATCAAGCTTTAAGTCGGTTTGAAAAAGTTTGTCGGCGATGATCGCGTGAGTTATCCAGTTTGGCATATCGATTACCTCCTTGTAAATAAACGTACAAAATGTCGGATATGTTTCTTTGAGTGAAATCATAAGCATTTTTTGCATATAATCAAGAAAGGAGGCGGCAGAATGGAAAAGAGACGTTTGCTGGAAAATCTCGGCTTTGCCGGTACTGCTATAGAATCGGGAAAAACAGTGATAGAAATGGAGGGTAGGGAAAGATTTGTCATTGAAAACCATAGGGGTGTTGTGTTCATGAAAGATGATCTGATAAAGCTGAGGCTTGAAGACGGTATGGTCAGCATAAGCGGGGCAGACCTGAAAATGGATGCATTTTCAGCAAACGGCGCCGTGGTGAGTGGGTTTATAAAAAGCGTGGAGTTTGACTGATGGCGGGAAAAGTGTTTGTACCCTATGAAAACACCGTTAAAATGCGAGTCGTAGGTTTGTTTTCCGATAAATTCATCGATATGGCCGGCAAAAGCGGAGTTATCATAGAAAACTTGTATAAAAGTGGCCTCAGAGAGGTCACGGCCACGATACGCGTAAGCGATATTCACAAATTGCGCAGGATCGCGGTAAAGACCATGTGCAGGGTATATTTCTCTGATCGAAAAGGATGGAAATTTATACTTAAAAATATAGCTTCAAGAATCGTTCTGCCTGTGGGACTTGCTGCGGGCATAGTCTTTGTATCGACTTTTACCCGGTATATACGAATTATCGATGTCTACGGAGAAGGAATAGACAAAACGGAAATTATAAATAAGCTTGAGAGCTATGGAGTTCACGAAGGCATAAAAAACGACGGAGAGTTTTTCAGAGATGTCGAAGAAAGCTTTCTTATCGATAACCCCGAATACTCGTTCATTGCCCTTAAAAACAAGGGCGTATACCTTGATATTCACGCTGTAAAGAGAAGTTATGCGCCCGATCCGTATGATCCCGACCTGCGCTGCGATATCGTAGCCGGGTGTGATTGCGTGATAACATCTGTAAAAGTGTATGAAGGTACCGCAAAAGTCGAACCCGGACAGACGGTCAAAAAGGGACAGGTTCTGATAGAGGGCAGCGAAAACGGAAAATATATTGCTGCGCTTGGCGATGTCGAAGGCAGGGTCTGGTATACTGCAGCTGCGGAAAAAAGTATAAAAGCGGAAAAAATATTGAGAACGGGGCAATATAATGTAAATAGGCGTTTAAAAGTACCGTGGAAATATGTTATAATGGATAAGAGCTCATCCTTTGATAAAAGTGAAACCGAAACAAGGAGCATATCGCTTCTGAACGGCTTCTTCTTGGGAGTTCAGCTTGAAAATGTGACCGAATACGAAATTGAAACCCAATACGAGAATATCCCTTTATCGGAATTAAAAAGCATCGCAGGTCAGCAGGCGTTTGAGCTTGCGATCAAAAAGCTGCCGCTTGGGTATGTTCCCGAAAACATTACATATTCGGGTGAAATAAAGGACGGCAATTATATCTGCCGCTGTATTTTTGAGGTCATAAGACCGGTAGGTCATACAAAATATTATTAACGAATGGAGCAATGCAAGTGAGCGAGGCTGCACAGCGAAAAATAGAGGTAGAAAGCATTGAGATACTTACCGAGCTTTTCGGTCCCTATGATGAAAATATAGATATCATACGCAAAGAACTCGGCGTGGAGATATTTCAGCGCGATACCGTGCTTGTGATAAACGGTGATCCCGTAAAAGCTGCTTTGGCTGAAACCGTTATCAATAAGCTTATCATGATGATAGAAAGGCGTGAGCGTATCGAACATACCAGAATACGCTATGCCATTGAGCTTGCTTCCGAGGGCAATGCCGATCTTATCGACCGCATAATGCAGGACGTTATCGCGGTGACTTATCGCGGCAAGCAGATCAAGAGCAAGACCATAGGTCAGAAGAACTATGTTGACGCAATAAAGAAAAATACCGTCACTTTTGCGGTCGGTCCTGCAGGTACCGGCAAGACTTATCTTGCAATGGCGATGGCGGTAGTGGCTTACAAAAACAAGGAAGTAGAAAGAATAATCCTCACCCGTCCCGCAGTTGAAGCAGGCGAAAAGCTGGGCTTCCTTCCCGGTGATCTGCAGACCAAGGTCGATCCGTATTTAAGACCGCTGTACGATGCGATGTATGATCTCGTTGGTGCGGAGGCATATGCAAGGATGCAGGAAAAGGGCATCGTCGAAGTTGCTCCTCTTGCTTATATGCGAGGCAGAACTCTTCAGGATTCCTTTATCATCTTAGATGAAGCACAGAACACCACTTCCGAGCAGATGAAGATGTTCCTGACCCGTTTCGGTTACGGCAGCAAGGTCGTTGTAACGGGCGACGTAACTCAGGTCGACTTGCCTCAGGGCAAAAAGAGCGGTCTGGTAGAAGCGGTGGATGTGCTTAAAAATGTTCAGGATATCGCGATAGTGACCTTGAGCCACAGGGATGTCATAAGACACGAGCTTGTTCAGAACATAGTCAAAGCATACGACAAATACGAAAAGACAAGAAACCATCAAAGATAGACAGCGATAGAAAATTAAGGGGGCTGAAAAATGTCCGATAAAAAGATGCTGCTTGAAAAGTGGACAAAGATAAAGCCGTATTTTTACAGCCTGTTGATAGGCGTGCTCGGCTTTACTCTTATCTACATCATACTTTTTAACGTGGTTGCGCCCAAAAGGCATAACCTCGTTGTAGGCGAGATCGCGCAAAGCACGATCACCGCCACAAAGGATATCGAAGACGAAGTGACCACAAGGGCACGCATTGAAGAAGCTCGCTCAAGCGTCGAAAGCATCATAAAACAGGATGATAACGTGCTTGAAGCGACCCTTCAGGATGTTTCCGATACCATTGCGGTCGTGCTTGAATACCGCACCAACTATCAGAACCATGTAAAGCTGTATAAGACCGCGGAAATGGACAACTATATGCCCTCGGTCTCGCTTGTTGACGACTTTTTGGAGGCGCTCAAGCCCTGCGTTATTACAAGAGATGAAGCCGCGGACGTGCTAATGGCAAGCGATGCAAGGATTGTAAGCTTTACAAATACCTACAGAATGCTGATCGAGGAAACCATTGAATCCGGCATAATGCAGGAAGATCTCGAAAGCACACGTGCAAGGTTTGACAGAGAGCTCAAGAGCGGATATTACAATATCGCCGAGAGCCTTATCCCCCTTGCCAATACCATGACCGAACATTATCTGAGGGCAAACCTTTCCTATGACGAAACGGCGACCGAGCTTGCAAGGGCGGAAGCAGAGGCAGCCGTTGTGCCCGTGATCTATAAAAAAGGTCAGAACATCGTTGTTGCAAACGAGATAGTGACTCAGGCGCAGTATGAAGTTGTATCAAAGCTGGGTCTGCTTGAAGACGCTACCGTTGATATCAACCTTTATATCGGTCTTGCTCTGATCGTTGTACTGGTATTTTTGAACATTGTGTTCTATATGCTCATGCTCGAAAAGGAGCTCTTAAAGCAGCCGAAGATGATCTGTCTTATAATCACGGTGTTCCTCATCGTAATTATCCTCGGCATATTCATAAGATATGTCAATGTATACCTTATCCCAGTGCAGCTGAGCCTGTTCCTGCTGGCGATACTCATGAAACCGAGGCTTGCGATAATCTGCAACGCTGTTTTGGCGGTTTTGGTGGGTATACTTGCAACGGGCGATGAAGGCCTGCTCGCATCGGGTATGTTCAATCTGCTCCTTGTGTCCGTCATTTCGGGTACTCTTACCGTTTATCTGACAAGACGCGCAAATCAGAGGGTAAAGCTTCTCTACAACGGTCTTATCGTCGCTGTAATGAACTTTGCGACTATGTGCGGCGTAGGTCTTATGACCATGGCAAGCATCAAGGAAGTGCTGATAGCGGCCGCGTATTCAGCAGGCTCCGGCATACTTTCCGCAATGCTCACCATGGCGTTCATGCCGCTTCTTGAATCGGTTTATTCAATCGTTACACCTCAAAAGCTCATGGAGCTTTCTGACCCAAATCATCCTCTGCTGAGGCGTCTGCAGCTTGAGGCTCCCGGCACCTATCAGCATTGCCTGTTGGTTGCAAATCTCGCCGAAAGCGCTGCCCATGAAATAGGCGCAAACGAGCTGCTTGCAAGGGTAGGGGCGTATTATCACGATGTAGGCAAGCTCAAGCGCCCTGTTATGTTCAAGGAAAACCAGATCGGCGAAGTAAACCCCCATGATACCATGGATCCATATGTTTCCGCATCTGTTATAACCTCTCATACCAACGACGGCGTTGCTCTGGCACAGAAATATAAGCTCCCCAAGGCGATCGAGGATATAATCCGTCAGCATCACGGTAAAACGGCGGCTTCCTATTTCTATATCACCGCTAAAAAGAACGCTGAAGCTAAGGGCGAAAACAGCGATAATGTGGATATCAAGGATTTCTCCTATGAAGGTCCCAAGCCGAACGGGAAGGAAACAGCGATAGTTTTCCTTGCCGATACCGCTGAAGCGGCGACCAGATCGCTCAAGCGCCATACCCCCGAGGATATAGAAGCGATGGTCAGAAAGCTGATCCGCGGCAGACTTGTCGAAGGTGATCTGGATGACGCTCCTTTGACCCTTGCCGAAATCGAAAAGACAACGCAGGCGTTCCTGTTTGTATTGAACGGATTCTATCATAACAGGGTAGCGTATCCTGAGCTTGATAAGAAAGATCCCAAGGCTATCCCGCAGGCTGAACCCGCAGCAAAGAAAGAAGTGAAGGAAAACGCGCCTCAGGCACAGGATAATAAGGAAGATGCGAAGAGCAATACCGACGAAAAGCCTCAGGAGAGCGAAAAATGATCACTATCGAAATCATAAAGGATGAAAATGTTTGTGATCCCGACCTTATCAAGCGTGCAGAAACGCTTGAAAGCCTGCTGACAAACGCCGGAAACGCCGTGCTTGAATGCGATGCCTTTGTATATCCCGCATTCGTAAGCCTTATGCTTACGGATGACAGCGGTATACATCAGGTAAACAAAGATATGCGAAATGTGGACAGGCCGACCGATGTGCTGTCGTTTCCGCTTATAAATTTTAATTGCCTTGATAAAACGCAGTTTAAGCCCAAAAAGAGCCAGTATGATATCGAAACGGGTGCCGTTGCCTTGGGCGATATCGTGATAAGCGTCAATAAGGCATTGTCTCAATCGCAAGAGTTCGGTCATAGCTTTGAAAGAGAGCTTGTGTATCTGTTTGTCCATTCCATGTCGCATCTTCTTGGATATGATCACATGGTGGACAAAGACAAAAAAATAATGCGCGCCCTTGAAGAACGCGCTATGGAAAAAATTAATCTTGTAAGGTAATTAATATGGAAAAGAAAAGTTTCAAATCCGGTTTTGTAACCATCATCGGCAGACCGAATGTCGGCAAATCGACTCTCATGAACGCCATCGTGGGTGAAAAGGTCGCTATCGTTTCTCAAAAAGCGCAGACCACCCGCAACCGCATCATGGGCGTATATACTCAGGAGGATTGGCAGGCGGTTTTCCTTGATACTCCCGGAATCCATACTCCAAGGACCAAGCTTGGCGACACCATGATGAAAGCTGTCGACATGGCTTTGGATGATACAGAAATGATCGTCTTTGTTTTTGATGCTTCAGATATCAGGGATAAGGATTATGAGATCGCAGATAAGTATATCAAATCCAAATGCCCCAAGATCGCGATTCTCAACAAGATCGATCTTATCAGCAAGGATGCGCTCGTTGCGCTTATCACCAAACTTGCCGATTATAAATTTGACGATATCATTCCCATCAGCGCGCTCAAGGGCGACGGGATTGAGATCGTAAAGAAGTGCATTAAAAAGTATCTGCCCGAAGGTCCCAGATACTTCCCCAATGATTATATCACAGACCAACCCGAGAGATTCCTGATCGCTGAGATTATCCGTGAAAAGGCTTTAAGAAACCTGACCGATGAGATCCCACACGGTATCGGCGTAGAGATAATGAGCATTTCCACTGCAAAAAGTGGCGTGCTTCACGTTGAAGCGACCGTATATTGCGAAAAAGAGAGCCATAAATCCATCATCATCGGCAAACACGGCACGATGATAGGCAGGATCGGCTCTCATGCAAGGGAAGATATCGAAAGATTGATGGATACCAGAGTAAACCTTAAGCTTTGGGTCAAGGTGGTGCCCGATTGGCGCAACCGCATCGGAGACTTAAAGACTCTGGGTTACGTAGAATAGTTTAGATAAGCTCGACCTTTTCGATAACAACGGGGGTCACGGGCTTATCGCCGAAGGAAGTCTTGGTCATTGCGATTGCATCGACCACGTCCATACCTGAGGTTACCTTGCCGAATGCGGCATACTGACCGTCAAGGTGCGGTGCATCTGCGTGCATGATGAAGAACTGGCTGCCTGCGGAGTTGGGCATCATAGACCTTGCCATGGAAATAACGCCGCGGGTGTGCTTTAAGGGGTTGTTGACGCCGTTCATCATGAACTCGCCCTTGATCTGCCAGCCGGGGCCGCCGGTGCCGGTGCCTAAGGGGCAGCCGCCCTGGATCATGAAGCCGGGGATGATGCGATGGAAGGTAAGACCGTCATAGAACTTCTCGGAAACGAGCTTAACATAGTTTTCAACGGTGATGGGAGCGGTTTCGGGATAGAGCTCCAGCTCGATAACGCCGGATGGCTGCTGCATGGTAATACGTACTTTGGGATTCATAGCAGATTTCCTTTCAAATATATAATGCACGATTATTATACCACTGCTTTTGATATAAGTAAACGGAGGAAACAGGGGATGGACTACGATTTTTCCGCGCTCCTGCCGGATGATATGCAGGCTGCAGTCATTCCGGTGGGCTGCCTTGATGATATCAGAGAAAACATCAAGGATGTATTGAGTCAAAAGCATCTCAACGGTTTTCAAAAGTGGATATTGGACAAAAAATATGTTCTGAGTATTCCCGAGGTCGGCTTTGAACCTAAAAGTATAATCATAGCAGCTGCTCCCTTTGTTATCCGCGATGTTGTGTTTGAGTATAACGATATGGTATTTAAGACCATGACTGCCTGCGAGGAAACAAGGTATTGGACTCAGTTTGAAACAAAGATAAAAAATGCAGGTTTTAACGCTTCGGTTTGCCTGTGGCTTCCACGAAAGCTCATAGCGGCGCGGACGGGTCTTGTACAGTATGGCAAGAACAACATTACTTTTGCTAAAGATATGGGCAGTTATTATGGGCTCATGCTGTATTTCAGCGATATGCCCGCGCCCGAGGAATACGAATGGCGTGAGTTTGGGTATATGGACTTCTGTGATACCTGTCAGAAATGCATTATGAATTGCCCGACAGGTGCGCTCAAGAAGGACAGCTTTATCCTTGATACCGATCTTTGCCTTTCTGCAATGCTGGAAACGGGAAACTATATCAATGATGATGCAAAGCGGGCTGTTCACGCGCTCGATGGATGCTACAGATGTCAGGATGTTTGTCCGTTCAATAGCAAGATACTATCCAAACCAAGAGAGCGGATCGTCTTTGACAGCAACGATACCGATTGCATACTAAGAAAAGAAATGAACGGTGAGCTTAAAGATAGGCTTTATGCAGCCGGAATAGGTTCGTGGGCTCAGGATATTGCTCATAAAACATTAAAAACCGTTTTTGATAATATCCGATAATTTCAAAGTAAACAAAAAAGGCAGCAAATGCTGCCTTTTATTTGTGTTTTCCTTTTACATTTTACCGATCTTGGAGCCGCCCATTTTGCCGCCGAGTTTACCGCCCTTTGCGCCGGAAAGGCCGCTGCCGACTTTCTTGAGTATCTGAGAATCAAAGGAGAAGTCGTTCTTCTGCTTTTCCTCATGTGCTTTGATGGCAGAATCGATCATCATATCGATCAGCTTGGAATAGTAGATGCCAAGGGGTTCAAAGAGATAGAACGAAAGAGAACCGGGTATGGTATTGATCTCGTTGATATAAAGATTGCCGGTTACTTTGTCGATCATATAGTCGATGCGGCAGACGCCTTTGAGGTCAAGGCAGTTGAACACATCGCGGGTCATATCCTGAATGGTCTTGGTCATCTGATCGCTGATGGGAGCGGGGATCTTTCTCTGCAGGCTCTCCATACCCTTGCCGGAATTGGAGCGCATGTATTTATCGTCAAAGGTGAGGAAATCCTCCCAGGAAACCGGCTGCTCGCAAAGAGAAACCGTAACATCCTCGCCGAAACCGACTGCCGCGCAGTTGATCTCGTCAAGCTCGGTCAGACCGTTTTCAACAAGTATCTTTCTGTCATAAGCCTTTGCGATGTCAATTGCATTGAGGAGCCCTTCTCTGTCGTTTGCCTTAGAAATACCGATGGAAGAACCAAGGTTTGCCGGCTTTACAAAAACGGGGTAGGTGAGCTCCTCTTCGATCTTCATGATAATCTCGTTGGGAGCCTTTTCGTAATGGTCGCGGGTAAACCATACATAGGGAAGCATGGGGAACCCGCATCCCTTGAAGCAGGCCTTCATAACGGTCTTATCCATACCGACTGCGCTGCCGGTGATGCCGGGGCAGGCATAGGGTACATTGTAAAGCTCAAGCATGCCCTGAACAGAACCGTCTTCGCCGTTTACACCGTGGAAAGCGGGGAGGACTACATCAATTACTGCAAGGGGCTTCATCTTGAAAATGAATCCTCTGAGAGGCCATTTATAAAGTGCAAGCTTGTTGCCGCCGTAGGGCGCAGGGATGCAAGGGGTAACGCCGTAGGCTTCCTTCATGGAAACCTGATAGTTTGCCATATTAGCAAGACCGTCGCCGGTGTACCATTTTCCGTCTCTGTCGATATATACGGGAACGATATTATACTTCTTCTGATCGATGTTCTGCATCGCCTGAACAGCGGTTACGATGGAAACATCGTGTTCGCAGCTCCTGCTGCCGAAAAGCACGCCTAAAACCATTTTATTTGCCTCCGATTTTTATATCAATAATTATCAGGCAGATCGTTTTCGAAAAGAACAACGTCACCGCGGCCGGCATATTTTCCGATAAGCGCGGTAGCTTCGTTCAGGGTTTCTGCCACAATTATATTGTCCTTGTTAAACCCGCCCTTTATAAGACCGTTGTATATGGGTTCTGTCCTCTTTGCGCCTATAAGAATAGCGGTATCGACACTGGAAGCCATCTGCATTCCAAACTGCTCGTTCAGCGCATTTTCTTCGCCGCCGAGTTCTACCATACCGGGGGTGATTATAACGCGCCTGCCGTTAAAGTTCTTGATAACATCAAGCGCTGCCTTTGCTCCTTCGGGGTTGGAGTTGAAAGCATCGTCGATAACGGTAAGTCCGTTTGCACCGGGTATGAGCTGCAGCCTGTGCTCTACAGGTTCGAGTTTCAAAAGCCCATTTTTGACATCCTCAAGGGTCAGACCGAGCTCAAGAGCGCAGCTGACGCATAGCATGATGTTGCTGATATTGTGACGGCCAAGGAGCTTTGTGGAAACCTTGATGCTGTCATTTCCCTTGCAGATGGTAAAGGTGGAACCAAGAGCGCTCACATTTATATCAGATGCCCAAACATCGCAGCTTTCATCAAAACCGGAAAGCCTTTTTGCTATACCGGTTCTGTCATACATGCCTTTTACGATATCTTTATCGTCGGCAAAGAAGGCCATGCCATCCTTGGGCAGAGCATCGATAAGCTCGTATTTGGTATTTATGATGTTCTCAAGAGTAAAGAAAGTCTCCAGATGCTGTTTGCCTACCTTGGTGATCAGACCGTATTTGGGGTTAACCAGCTCGCAGAGCTCCTTTATATCGCCAACATGGCGAGCGCCCATCTCGGCTACGAATACCTCATGCTCATCCTTGAGCTGCTCGCGGATAACTCTCGTAAGTCCCATGGGTGTATTGAAGCTGGAAGGGGTGGTGAGCACATTGTATTTTTCTTTGAGCAGCTGGGTAAGTATAAACTTGGTGGAGGTTTTGCCGTAGCTGCCGGTAATACCGATCTTTATTATATCACGCGCAGCGAGCTTTCTTTTTGCGTCCTCGAAAAATCGCCTGTTGATACCTTTTTCAACGGGGTCCATGATCCAGCCTGCAATGAGAGTAAGCAGGGGTGAAATGACGCACAGGAGCACGAGCATAAACTTGGTTAAAAATGCGAGCAGGGTTATGACCAGCCAAACCGCGATCAGAACGCCGATAAGCCTTTGAAGCCTTTTGGTGTAAGCGATCTTTTTCTTGACATTTTCACCCGATACAAGGGGCATGGTGGTGAGCCATGCAAACACTGCGGCTCCTGCGCCCAATGCAGCATTAAGAATGCCGATGCCGCTGAAAAGTATTATAACAGAAGCGATCACAGAAACTATGAAAGCCGGTCGCAGAAGAAGCCTTGAGGGATTTGCAAATATCCATTTGAAGGTTGGCTTGAGCACATAGCCTTCAAGCTGGAATATATGAAGCATCTGCCATGCAATGCCAAGAGCCGATGCTGCGCAAAGTAAAATAGATGCGTTATCCAAAATATCACCCGTTTATCAAAAAATGTTTTGTTATTTTTATGAATTCCAGCACACGGTCAAGATAGGCAAAATGCCCGCAGCCGTCAAAGACCACAAGACCTGCGTTGGGGATCTCTTTTTCCATGGTTTCGGCAAAATACAAAGGCGCTGCAGTATCATCGCTGCCCCAAATAAGAAGAGTGGGGGATTTGATGTCCGGCAAAAACTCGTCAAGATGCCTGTTCACGATCTTGACAAAAGTCTTTTTCATTGAAGGCGAAAGCGCCTTATAATCGGGCGATGAGAAAAAATCCCTGAGCGCATCGCGCATTTTATCGGTCGCAAAGCTGTTGAACACATTGTATGCAAAGCCGCGAACGCGCGATTTTAAGGTGGGCTTTGGGGTAAGCCCCGGAGTACCGGTGAGCACTATCTTTTTGAAAAGCTCGGGGTACTTTGCCGCTGCCATAAGGGTCACCCTGCCGCCGAATGAATGAGCGATAACATGGCAGGGACCTATGCCCAATTCTTTTATGAACTTTTTCAGACATTCACAGAATTCTTCGATCCCCCAGGGGCAGTCAGGCTCATCGCTTCCGCCGTGCGCGGGAAAATCGATTGCAGTCACTCGATACATACCCATCAGCGCATTAAAGACAGGCCTGAAGCTGTCTGCCCTGCCGCTCCAGCCGTGCAGCAGGAGAACATCTTCACCCTGACCTTCCTGATCGTATCTGATTTTGATTCCGTCAATGATAATTTCCAATTAAGATCACCCAAAAATAAATAGTCAATAAATAATATGCCGTAAAAACAAACAAAATACGCCTATTTTATGCGAGAAAGCTCGCACATATATAAAAACGCGTCCTCGCCGCTGTCTTCGTAATAACCGGGAACCTTTTTATAATACTTAAACCCAAGCGATCTGTAAAGTTCCTGCGCGGCTTTATTATTAGATCTTACCTCAAGCACTGCAAACGGAATGGAAACGCTTTTCAGGTAGCTCAGTATATTTGATACCAAAGCTTTCCCAAGCCCCCTGCGCCTGTATTCCTTCTTTACGGCGATGTTTGTGATATGTCCTTCAAATACCGAAAGCCAGGTTCCGCCGTAGGCAATAATCTCGCCCAGGCGCTCCATAACGATATAGTAGGCAGCCTTGTTTTCCGCTTCCTGCTCAAAGAATTCTCTTGGCCAGGGGGTCAAAAAAGCTTCCTTTTCGATCTCCAATATCTGGTCAAGATCAGCCTTTGCAAGTCTTCTTATAATGATATCACTGTTTGTTTCCAAGCTTTGCCTGCCTTTCTTCGTACTCCCTTTGAGCAGAAGAAACCCTGAGATAATAAGACTCAAGATCAAAATGCGAAACCGCTTTATCGGTCATTTTTTCTGCCAAAACAGCTGCTGCTGCAGCCGATATAACATAACCTGCGGCGTCTGCAAAAATCGCTTTATCGCCGAGAGCTTCGCTTATAACCTTAGTATATGCAGGAACGCCGTCGCCAACAAAAAGATAAGGCGGATCGTATTTTTTTATGTTTTCAAGATATTCGTCAAGTGCGATCGCTGCATCGGGCTCAAGACGCTTGCCGCATTTAAAAGCCGCGCAATAAACCTGATTGCGCCTTGCGTCCAGAATGGGGCAGACTACACCCTGAAAATCCCTGTGAGCAAGCGCTTCAAGCGCGTTTACTTCAATGCAGGGCTTTCCCGTTGCCTGAGAAAGAGCTTTTACAGCGGTTACGCCGATCCTGACTCCGGTAAAAGAACCGGGGCCTGTAACGCAGGCAAAATAATCAACATCGCCCACGCCCATGCATGCGCCGTCAAGAACATAATCTATCATCGGCATCATGTTCACGGAATGAGTATTGCCGTTCTGCATAAGGGCAAATGATGCGAGCTTACCGCCTGACAAAACGGCTGCGGAGCAAACGGGACCGGATGTATCAACAGCAAGTATGTTCATAGTCTTTCCTCCAGTTCGCCGTTTATTTCTATCAGCCTTCCGTCGCCTTCATAGCTTATATTGATAAAGGTCAAGGGGCAGTCGGTCAAAAGCTCTTGTGCTTCGTCGGGCCATTCGATAAAGGATACGGCCTTATTATCGAGCATCAGCTCGTCAAAGCCCGCATCTAAAATATCGTCGGCGCTTCCCAGCCTGTAAAGATCAAAATGATAAATGCTGAGCTTTTCGTTGTCGTATATGTTCATGAGCGCAAAAGTCGGGCTCGTGACCATATCCTCGCATCCGAAATAAGAAGCAACGCCGCGCACAAAAGTAGTTTTTCCCGCGCCAAGGTCGCCTCTCAAAAAGATAATATCGCCTTTGCGGAGGAGGGGAGCTATGCTGCTCCCAAGCTCCTCCGTCTTGGCTTCGTTTTCAACGAAATAAGTCTTTGACATGATTATTTCTGATGAACGATCTTGCCGTCAACCAAAACATACTGAGCGACTGCTCTGAAATCGAGGGGGTGAGCGTTGAAAATCGCGATATCGGCATCCTTGCCGGGCTCGATGGAGCCTACACGGTCGCCAACGCCGAGGATCTCGGCTGCGTTGATGGTGATCGCCTTGAGGGCTTCCATCTCGGGCAGACCGTCTTTGACAAGAACGGCTGCGGTCACGGGCAGATACTGCTCGGGAATAACGGGAGAGTCGGTCATAAGTGCGAATTTAACGCCTGCATCGTAAAGGATCTTCGCTGCCTTGTTGGTGAGCTGGTTGAGCTCTACCTTGCTGCGCTCGGTGAAGAGGGGACCGATGATGACCTTTGCATTTTCTTCTTTGAGGATATCGGCGATGAGATAGCCTTCGGTGCAGTGATCAAGAGTATAATCAAGGCCGAATTCGTTTGCGATGCGGATAGCGGTAAGGATATCGTCGGCTCTGTGCGCATGGGCCTTCAGGGGATATTTGCCGTCCAGTACGCCCTTGATAGCTTCGAGCTTTAAGCTGTAATCGGGCATCTTTTCGGGATCGCCGTTTGCGCGTTCGACCTTTGCCTTATATCTTTTGCCATCTTCAAGAGCCTGACGCAGAACGGCAGCGGTGCCCATACGGGTGGAAGGCTCCTGCTTTCTGGAACCGTAAACTCTCTTGGGGTTTTCGCCGAAAGCGATCTTGAGCGCAAAGGGCTCCTTGATAATAGCGTCTTCGATACGCTGAGCGCCCTTGTTCTTCATAAGAACGAACTGACCGCCGATTACGTTTGCGCTGCCGGGGCCGGTGCAAAGGGTGGTAACGCCGGCTTCCATAGCCTCGCGGAAGTTTACATCACGCATATTGATGGAATCGATAGCGCGCATCTGAGGGGTGATGTTAGCGGTGGCTTCGTTGCCGTCGCTGCCCTCTGAACCCATACCGTCGTTAAAAAGACCGATATGGCAATGAGCGTCTACAAAACCCGGGCAGAGCCAGCCGCCGCTTACATCGATGACCTGAGCGCATTCGCAGTCGATAGTTTCTGCTACCTTCTCGATCTTGCCCTCGTCATTGATAAGCACGCAGCCGTTTTCAAAATCAAAGCCTGCCATGGAAAGGATATGAGCATTCTTAATAAGTATCATGTTCTAGCCTCCTACTGTATTTATTAAATGTTGAGTTCGATAGCGCCCTGTGCGCGGATGGAAAGCACGGTGCAGGCATTTTGCCCAAAAACCTTATCCATCCTTATAACAAAAGCTTCAAGCATATCATTGGGAACGAATGCCTGAATGGTACCTGCAAAGCCGCCGCCGTGTACGCGCCAGGCTCCTTTGCCCGAAAGCATCTTCTCGGAAAGAGCAAGTGCAAGAGCAAGGCTTTGCTCACATGATCCTTCGGGATAGATGTTCTGGAGCAGCTTCCATGAGCTTTCGCCCGATGCAATGGAATGGCTGAAGAAAGTATTAAGGTCGTCATCCCTGAGTGCCTGAGTCATATGAGGTACTCTTGCATTATCATTGAAGAAATGCATAGCGCGAAGGATGGCACGTTCGGATACGACTTTACGAAGCTCGGGAATCTTTTCGATGAATTCGTCCTCGTTGACTTCACGAAGAACGCTCTTGCCGAAGAAGCCTGCGACTGCTTTCATCTCTTGAGGGATGGAAGCATAGCAGTCGGTCAGATCGTCATGAGAACTGCCGGTGTTTACAACGACAAGCTTATAGCCTTTGGAAGCAAAATCATAGGTAAGACCGTCGGTCACGGGCATGGGATCCTTGAAATCAATGGCAGTAAGCCCGCCAAGAGCGCATGCGGTCTGATCCATAAGCCCGCAGGGCTTGCCAAAATATACGTTTTCGGCATACTGAGAAATGATGGCATTGGAAACGCCGTCGATATCGCCGCTGCCGAAAAGATGATCAAGTATAGCGACGACCAGAACTTCAAACGCTGCGGAAGAGGAAAGACCGCTGCCGCCTTTAACTGTGGAATCCACGCAGGCGCCGAATGCACCGATGGGTTTGCCTTCCTGAACGAACCTTGCGCAGATGCCGCGGATGATCGCGCAGGAGGTGTTCTTTTCTTCTTCAACAACGTTAAGATTTGTAATGTCGACCACAAAAGGCTTATCAAAACCGTGAGAATAGAGCACGATCTCATTTCCCTCGATCCTGCCGGCTGCTGCAATGGTATCAAGGTCTACAGCTGCCGCAAGAACTCTGCCGTGATTATGGTCGGTATGATTACCGGCTATCTCGGTACGCCCGGGTGCGCTGAAAAAGCGCATCTCATTTCCGAAACGTTCACTGTATTCGTTTGCAAGAACCTCATAACGAAGGGCGTTCTTCTCCCAGGCATCGCCGTAAAGCTTCTTGAAAACATCTGAGCCTGCCAAAAGTCTTTCGTTTACCATATCAAAAACCTACCTTAAAGTCTAATCAGCATAATCTTCTATATTATACCTCAATTGCATATATATTTAAAGTACTTTTTCCGAATTTGATCTGCGTACATTATAACAAAAAACCAATACAAATAAACAAATATTTATGCTATAATCGTTGTATCGAGAAGAACGGAGATGATCGTATGAAAATACTTGTATTGGGCGGAACGGGCTCTATAAGCGCAAGGGTCATCGATGCGGGCATTTTTGCAGGACACGAAATGTATGCCTTTAACAGAGGCAGCAGGGAAGGCAATAAAAACGCAGTTACCATAATCGGCGACAGGCACAGTTATGAATTAAAAAGACTTGCTAAATTACATCCTGATGTTGTTATCGATATGATCGCGTTTAATCCAAGCGATGCAAAGGATACGATAGACGCATTTGATTCATGCTGCGGGCAGATCATATTCACTTCCTCCATTGCTGCATATGAACGGCCGTATAAATCGATGCCTGTAAAGGAAAGCGCAGAAGGCCTGCTTACAAGCGATGCGTATACCTACGGCTATCTTAAAGCCGAAATGGAAAGATATATAGATAGCAGAAAAGGTGATATGAAGACCCCGATAACCGTAGTGCGCCCGTCCCTGATTTTCGGCGTCGGCGGTATGAACATGGGGCTGATGCGCCAGAATTACAATATTTTTGACCGCATAAAAAACGGCAGACCTATGGTGATGCTGGGCGAAGGCGTGATCCCATGGGGATTCACCTTTTCTCCCGATATCGCAAGGGCATATATTGCGCTTTGCGGAAATGAAAAAGCCTTCGGCGAAAGCTTCCATTTTGCAAACGATACCTTTCATAATATTGAGGATCTGTATTTGGAAGCGGGAAGGATATTGGGCATAGAACCCAAGCTTGCGTATATCCCGACAGAAAAACTGTACAAAGAGGATCCTGTGCTGTTTGGGCATTATTATCACGAAAAGAAATATCCGAGCCTTTTCAGCATAGAAAAATTCAGGTATGCTGTAGGTGATTTCAAATTTGAATACGATCTTTCCAAAGGTCTTATGATGATGCTTGAATGGTATGAAAGCGTCGGGATAGGCCTTGATATTCAAAAAGATGAGTATGAATCATTGCTTTGCAGTAAATATTACGGGATTTAATGTGCAAATCTGAAATTCGTGAAAATAAACGGCAAGATTGTGATTGCTATTTGGCGATAAATGGTATATAATAAATTCAAACGAAAATTAAATGGAGGTAATCCTATTATGAAAGAGTTAAGACAGAACTGCAAGTATGCTATCATGGCTCCCAGCTCCATGGGTATTCGTATCTGCCCCGCAGCAGGTCAGCCTGTTCATACCTCCAGCCAGTTCGATATGCAGGTAACCAGCGCTGAGACCAACGTTCTCAACGTTTCCGCTTCTCTGGGTCTCCCCGCAAAGGTTCTCACCACCTTCGTAAAAGACAGCCCCGTTGCTTCCATCATCAAGCAGTCCCTGCGTTCCCGCGGCATTGACTACGAAGGCGCAGAAGTAGATCAGGGCGGCCCCTGGGGCTATCGCCATCAGATCAATATCGCTGACAGCGGTTACGGTTCCCGCGGTCCCCGCGTTTGGAACGACCGTTCCGGCGAAGTCGGCCTGACCCTCAACATCAAGGATTTCGATCTTGACCGTATCTTCGGCGAAGAAGGCGTTCAGATCCTCCACCTCTCCGGCCTTATCGGCGCTCTGTCCCATGAGACCTCCATCTTCTGCCTCGAGCTCGCTCGCGCTGCAAAGAAGTATGGCACCGTTGTTTCCTTCGACCTCAACTACCGCGCTTCCTTCTGGAAGAATCGTGAGCAGGAGCTCCATGACATCTTCTCCGAGATCGCTTCCATCGCTGACGTTCTCATCGGCAATGAAGAAGACTTCCAGCTCGCTCTGGGCATCAAGGGCCCCGAAGCAGGCGGCAAGGGTCTGGGCGACAAGATCGATTCCTTCAAGGAAATGATCGGCGAAGTTAAGAAGGCATATCCCAATGCTTCCGTATTCGCAACCACTCTGCGTCAGGTTATCAATGTTAACTCCCACATGTGGGGCGCTATCATGCTGGCCGGCGACGAATGGCATGTTGTTGAGCCTCGTGAAATCCATGTTCTCGACCGCATCGGCGGCGGCGACGGTTTCGTAGGCGGCATGCTGTATGCTATGCTCCGTGGCTGGGAGTCCGAAAAGTGGATCCAGTTCGGTTGGGCAAGCGGCGCACTTGCAACCACCTTCCTCACCGACTATGCACAGCCCGCTGACGAAGACATGGTCTGGAGCGTATGGTCCGGCAACGCCAGAGTCAAGAGATAATTTAATACCTTCGGGCGGGATTTATCCCGCCCTTTTTTGTAAATCAGCAGCTTTAAGGAGCGTTTTACTATGAATAAAACAGGTCTTGTTTCCGTAACTTTTCGCAACCTGAGACCCCGCGAAATAATTGGCGCGGTAAAAAAAGCAGGTCTTGACGGCATTGAATGGGGCAGTGATATCCATGCGCCCTGCGGCGATCTCAAAACCGCACGCGAGATCGCGAATATGTGCAGGGAAGAAGGCCTTGAAGTTCTGTCCTACGGTTCTTATTTCGGAAAACAGCTTGTAAGAGATGTAAAAGCAGAGTTTATTCCCGTTGTGGACTCCGCTTATGAAATGGGCGCACCCAATATCCGCATCTGGGCTGGAACTCTGGACAGCGAAGAAGTCCCCGCAAATGTCAGAGCAAATATGGTTAAGCAGTATAGAGCGTTTGCAAAATATGCTCAGGATGCAGGCATTACTCTTTCCTTTGAATATCATCAGAAGACCCTTACCAATACTCCCGAATCGGCCGTTAAGCTGATAGAGGAGATCGGCCATCCCAATGCATACCTTTATTGGCAGCCCAACCAGTATAAGGATTTTGTATATAACATGGGTTCTCTCAAAACAGCAATGCCTTATGTGAGCAATGTACATGTGTTCAATTGGGCTGGAAAAGAGAGATACAGCCTTAGCGAGGGCAACGGTGTTTGGGGTGCATATCTGCATACTCTAAATCAGGACGGAAAGGACAGAGCATTTATGCTCGAATTCGTAAAAGACGGTACTTTGGAAACCTTCTATGACGATGCTGAGACACTGAATGCTTGGATCAAATAATGAACGGTATCGATTACGTAAAGAGCTGTCTTGAAAAGCATGGCATAGGTTATAATAATATCGAAAAAGCCAATGCAGGATTTATAAACGATATATATATTGCTGACAGCTGTGTTGTTAAGGTTTTCAAGGGAGAACAGGGAGCTCTTGAAAGGGAAAGGTTCGTCTATGATGTAATACGCCCTGAGTTTGCTCCCAAACTTCTGGCAATGGGCGAGGACTACCTTATCCTGCAAAGGATCAACGGCAGCAGTATTTTCCATCTTTGGCCCGATATGACAAGTGAGCAAAGAGAAAATACCGTAAAACAGGTATGCTTGATACTGAATCAGCTGAGTAAAACCGATTTGGCTGCCGCCAAATGCGTGCAGTCGCTCCTTCCGTGGAAGAAATATGTTATCGGCACGATAAAAGAGCGCTTGAATGCTGCAAGGGAATCAGGCGGAGTGGATGAAGAGCTTTCAAAAAGGCTTGAAGATTATATTGCAGAGCATCAGGAGGTACTTGACGAAGCAGCGCCATCCCTCGTTTATGCCGATGCCCATTTTGATAACTTCCTTTTCGAGGGCGAAAAGCTTTATCTCATAGATTACGAGATGATCTATAAAGCTCCCTTTGATTATACTCTGGATGTTTTCAAGCGCATGGAGCTTACTCCCAATTGCTATGCAAACGAGGAAGACGATCCAAGACAGCTCAAAGAGGATTATGCAGACCTCATGAAATGGGTAAGGAAATATTCTCCCAAAATGTTTGAAAATTCAAACACAGAAAAGAGAATAGGGCTTTACGGAATTATGTACGAGCTGGATTCACTCACCGAATACCCAAGAGCAAAGCTTCCTAAGGAAAGACTGCTGAAATACCTTGATATGTAAAACAAAGAGATGATGGAAATTCCATCATCTCTTATTGTTTTATATTAATTATTCTTCATCGTCAACGGGAAGCTCTGCATTGTGGTAAACTTCCTGAACATCGTCAAGATCTTCGAGCATAGCAATGAGCTTTTTGATCTTAGTAACGGTCTCTTCATCGGAAACTTCGATATAGTTCTGAGCAACATAGCTGACCTCAGCGGATTCGAAGGTCAGACCCTGCTTTTCAAGCTCTTCACGAACTGCGGAGAAGTTGTTGGGATCGGTGGTGATCTCAAAATAGCCTTCATTGAGCTCAACATCGTCTGCGCCTGCGTCAAGAGCGGTCATCATGAATTCGTCTTCGTCAAGATCGCCCTGAGCGATAACGATAACGCCCTTGCGGTCGAACATATAGCTGACGCAGCCGGAAGCGCCCATGGAGCCGCCGTGCTTATCAAAAGCATGACGAACGTCGCTGACGGTACGGTTCTTGTTCTCGGTAAGGGTATCTACCATAACGGCAACGCCGCCGGGAGCATAGCCTTCGTAAAGGTTTGCAACATAATCAACAGATTCGCCTTCGCCAGCTGCTTTACGGATGGAACGCCAGATGTTGTCGTTGGGCATATTGGCAGCACGGCACTTTGCGATAACGTCGCGCAGCTTCTGGTTGGAAACGGGATCACCGCCGCCTTCGCGAACGGCTACAGAGATTTCTCTTCCGAGCTTGGTATATATCTTGGATTTCGCGGCATCGGTCTTGCTCTTCTTGCCGGCGATATTAGCAGCATGGGAATGTCCGGACATAAATAACCCTCCAAAATCAAAGCAAAAAATTACTTATAACATTATAACATACATATATTCAAAGTGCAAGAATTATTGCCGTTTTATAGAATATGTGATAAAATATTTTTGTATTAGGGAGATTTATATGGAAACATTGCTTGAAAAAAATCAAAGAGCCATGGCTCCTCTGGCAGACAGGATGCGCCCTCAGACACTTGACGATTTTTACGGTCAGGAAAAGATAGTCGGTAAAGGAAGGCTCCTCAGGCGTGCGATAGAGGCCGACAGGCTCACAAGCTCTATATTTTACGGCCCGCCGGGTACCGGCAAAACTACGCTTGCATCTATAATCGCATCCACCACAAGCTCGGCTTTTGAAAAGCTTAATGCTGTTATGGCAGGAGTATCCGATGTAAGAGAGGTCATAAAAAGAGCACAGGACCGTATAACCTTATATCGTCAAAGTACATATCTTTTGCTTGATGAATGTCACAGATGGTCAAAAGCGCAGAGCGATTCGATCCTTCCCGCAATAGAGCAGGGAACCATACGCTTTATAGGTTCAACTACCGAAAACCCGATGATAGCCATGACCCCCGCTATCGTGTCCAGATGCAGAATATTCAAATTCGAGCAGCTGGGAAGAAGCGATATATTAAAGGCTCTTGAAAGAGCTCTGACGGACACCGAAAACGGCTACGGGAATATGGATATCGAGCTTGAGGCGGATGCTGCCGAGCATATCGCGGCTATAGCCGACGGCGATGCAAGAAGCGCGCTGAACGCGCTTGAGCTAGCCGTGCTCACAACAAAGCCGAACAGGGACGGAAAGGTGATAATCACCCTTGATGTTGCAGAGCAGTCCATACAGCAAAAGGTTTTGCAGATGGATGAATCGTATTTTTACGATATGCTCTCAGCGTTCTGCAAATCGCTACGCGGCAGCGATTCGGATGCGGCGCTGGCATGGTTTGCAAGGATGATAGTTGCGGGCGTTGATCCGAGGATCATAGTCAGGCGCTGTATCGCCCATGCAAGCGAGGATGTAGGTCTTGCAAACGGTAACGCAATGACAGCCGCAATAAACGCATACAGGGCGCTTGAAGCCATCGGTATGCCCGAGGCAAGGCTGCCCATAGCGCAGGCGATAATCACTATCTGCGAAAGCCCGAAATCAAATTCTGTGGTGATGGCTGTGGATGCGGCGTTTGAAGACGCTCAAAACGCGAAAAACACTCCCGTTCCCGCACATCTGAGGGATACTCATTACAAAGGTGCGGATAAGCTGGGCAGCGGTGAAGGTTATATGTATCCGCACGATTACCCGGGACATTTTGTTTATCAGCAGTATATGCCCGATGACGCAATTGGTAAGAAATTCTATATACCCTCCGATCAGGGCGGCGAGGCAAATATCCTAAAACTTCGCAGTTTAAGAGCCCAGGCCGGCGAGTATAATCAAAAGAATAATAAAAAATGAAGATAGAGGTGGTTTTTGAATGATACCAAAGCATGTAGCCGAAGCGGTACTTAAAGCAGCGCTTTCTTCCGGCGGCGATTTCGCCGAAATATATGCGGAAGATCAGCATTCCAGCACTGCGACTCTGCAGTCCGGCAAAATCGAACAGGTCGTTTCCGGCCGCGAGCACGGCGCAGGTATCCGCGTGTTTTTAGGCACAAGGACCGTGTATGCCTATACCAACGACACCAGCCTTAAAGGGCTTACCGATACCGCTCTTAAAGCGGCAGCGGCTATCGGCGCTATCAAAGAGGGCAGGGAAGTTACCCTTGCACCCTCAAAGGTCAGCCAGATCAGCCCCATACTTCTTCCTCCCTCCAATATTGAGGTGGTAAGAAAGACCGACATGCTCAAGGAAGCATGCTTTGCCGCAAAGGAATACGATCCTCTTATTGCGCAGGTCACCGGCACCCTTTTGGAAAAAGAAAAGAATGTGCTCATATGCAACTCCGAAGGCCTCTATGCCGAGGACAGCCGTACCCATGTGCGCATTCTATCTCTGCAATCGCAAGCATGGGCGGAGAAAACCAGGTGGGTACAGCAAATCCCGGCGCTCAGACGGGCTATGAGCTCTTTGAAGGCATGGACCTTAAGGCTCTTGGTATCAAGAGCGCCAAGCAGGCGGTCACCATGCTCAAGGCTCCCGCTTGCCCTGCAGGCGTTATGCCCGTAGTTATCGACAACGGTTTCGGCGGCGTTTTGTTCCACGAAGCCTGCGGTCACTCCCTTGAAGCTACCAGCGTTTCCAAGGGCACCAGCCAGTTCTCCGGCAAGCTCGGTCAGAAGATCGCTTCTTCCATCGTAACCGCGATCGACGACGGTACCATTCCCAATGCATGGGGCAGCCTTAACATCGACGATGAAGGCTTCGCTCCCAGAAAGAACGTTCTCATCAAGGATGGCGTACTGCAAAGCTATATGATCGACCGTCTCGGTTCCCGCAGAATGGGCATGGATCCCACCGGTTCCAGCAGAAGAGAAAGCTATAAATATGCTGCAACTTCCCGCATGACCAACACCTACATCGCTCCCGGCAACGACGACGATGCAGAGATCATTTCTTCCATGGGCGACGGCCTTTACTGCAAGGCAATGGGCGGCGGTTCCGTAAATCCCACCACCGGCGAATTCAACTTCTCCGTAAGGGAAGCTTATCTTGTAAAGGACGGTAAGATCACCACCCCCGTCAGAGGCGCATCCCTCATCGGCAAGGGCGATCAGGTACTGCCCAAGATTGACAGAGTTGGCAAGAATATGACCATGGAACAGGGCATGTGCGGCTCTCAGAGCGGTTCCATCCCAGCAAATGTAGGTCAGCCCATGATCCGTATCAGCTCCATAACCGTGGGAGGTAGATAAGCATGAACGAAAAATTCTTTGATATACTGCTTGAGAAAGCGAAGGAAGCCGGTTTTGAAAAGGCAGAAGTATATGCCGTTTCCGGCGAAAGCTTTGCGGTTTCCGTGTTCAATGGCGAGATCGATGCATATAACGTAAACTCCAGCACCGGTATCAGTTTCCGTGGTCTTTACGGCGGCAAGATGGGCTATTCCTACAGCGAGATCGCAGACGATGCAGTCTGCGAAATGCTCATAAACAAAGCTATCGAATCTGCAAAGTCCGTTGAAAATGATGATATCGAGTTCATCTATGACGGCGGAAGCGAATATGCAGACGGCAGCGCAGCTTATGACGAAAGTTTAAATAGTGTTTCTGCACACCAGAAGATCGACATAGCTTTTGCCCTTGAAAAAGCAGCAAAGGCATGCGACAAGAGGGTCAAGACCGTGGCTTATAACCGCGTTTCCACCGTATCCTCCAGCGTCGTTATCAAGAACACTCAGGGACTTGATCTGAAAAAGAATACCAACTACTTTGTTATCGTGGTAGGTCCTGTTGTGGAAGATAACGGTCTTATGTACAACGGCAGTGCATTCAAGATGGGTCATGATATCCTCAGCGTTGATATCGATGCTCTTGCTAAGGACGCGGTAAACGATGCTCTTGCCTATATCGGCGCAAAGCAGCCCAAGTCCGGCAAGTATAAGGCGATCATGAGAAATGATGTTCTTTGCACCTTCATGCAGACCTTCTCCTCCGTTTTCAGCGCAGAAAACGCTCAGAAGGGTCTTTCTCTGCTGGCGGGCAAGGAAGGCGAGAAGGTCGCTTCCGATATCTTTACCCTTAGGGATGAACCCATGCGCGAAGGCTGCATAGGCATTTCCGAATTCGACGATGAAGGCGTTCCCACCGTTGATAAGAGCATTATCGAAAACGGTGTTCTGAAGACCCTTCTTCACAACCTCAAGACCGCAAATAAGCAGGGCGTAAAGCCCACCGGCAACGGTGCAAAAGCCGGTTATAAGAGCCCTGTAGGAATTTCCGCAGTCATCATGACCGTAAATCCCGGTGAAAAGGATCTTGAAGGTCTTGCAAAAGACATGGGCGACGGCATTATAATCACCGATATCTCCGGTCTGCACGCGGGTGCAAATGCCGTTTCCGGCGATTTCTCCCTGCTTTCCAAGGGCTTTGAGGTAAAAGACGGAGTAATTACCGGTCCTCTTGAACAGATGACCATTGCAGGCAATTTCTTTGAAGTGCTCAAAAACATAGTTGCCGTAGGTTCAGACATGTATACCGATATCGGCTCAGCTATGCTTATCATGCCTTCCGTTATGATAAGCGAGATAGCCGTTGCTGGTGAATAAAATGGCCGACTGGAAATTCGACAAAATACTGCACGGGGGCGATTATAACCCCGATCAGTGGCGTGAGTATCCTGATATCCTCAAAGAGGATATCAGGCTCATGCAGCTTTCAAAATGCGATCTTTTCAGCGTAGGTATTTTTGCATGGTCAGCCCTTGAGCCGAAGGAAGGCGAGTTCAACTTCGGTTGGCTCGACAAGGTTCTGGATGACCTTAATGCTGCCGGCAGAAAGGTTTTGCTTGCTACTCCTTCAGGCGCAAGACCCGCCTGGATGTCTTATAAGTATCCAGAAGTGCTCAGAACAAATGCCGATGATTCCAAAAATCATCACGGCGGCAGGCACAATCATTGCATGACATCTCCGATTTACAGGGAAAAGGTTCGCATAATAAATACCGAACTTGCAAAAAGATACGGTGATCACCCTGCGATTGTAGGCTGGCACATTTCCAACGAATACAGCGGCGAGTGCTTCTGCCCGCTTTGCGTGGACGAGTTCAGAATATATCTCAAAAAGAAGTACGGCACCATAGAAGAGCTCAACAGGGCCTATTGGTCAGATTTCTGGAGCCACAGGTACAATGATTTTGATGAGATAGAACCTCCGTTTACAAGAGGTGAAGGCAGCATCGACGGGCTCAGGCTCGATTGGAAAAGATACTGCACTTTGCAAACCGTCGATTTCATGAAAGCCGAATGTGCTCCATTGAAGGAGTTTGCTCCCGAAAAGCCAATTACCGCAAACTTTATGGAGATTTTCGGCGGGCTTGATTACTGGCGCTTTACCGATGTCATCGATGTTGCCAGCTGGGATTCATATCCAAAGTTCAGAGGCGATGATTCCGATTACGAAATGATGCTCAACACCTGCTTCATGCACGATCTTTCAAGGAGCTTCCTCAAAAAGCCCTTCCTGCTTATGGAGTCAACTCCATCGCTGGTCAACTGGTCTGATGTGAACCGCATGAAGCGCCCGGGAGTACAAAAGCTTTCATCTCTTACTGCGGTTGCGCACGGCTCCGACAGCGTGCAGTATTTCCAGTGGAGACAAAGCCGCGGCAGTTTTGAAAAGCATCACGGCGCAGTGGTAAGTCACGAAGGCACTGAGAACAACAGGGTGTTCTCAGAAGTTGCCGAGCTTGGCGATATTTTGGAAAAGCTGAAGAATGTGGCCGGTTCTATGAACAAAGCGGAAGCTGCGATCATTTACGATTGGGATAACCGCTGGGCACTGAACTTTGCTCAGAGCTATCACAAAGGCGATAAGCAATATGTTGAAGTCTGCGTTGAGAATTATCGCGCGCTCAAACGCCACGGTATAAACGTGGATATCGTCGAATCCGACAGTGATCTTTCCGCTTATAAGCTCGTCATCGCGCCCATGATGTATCTCATGAAGCCCGATACAGACAAGTGGATAAGAGAATTTGTGCAAAACGGCGGCATTTTCGTTACTACCTATGCCAGCTGCATAACCGACGAAAACAGCCTTTGCATTTTAGGCGGCTTCCCCGGAAGACTAAGAGATGTTCTTGGCATTTGGGCAGAAGAAACCGATGTTCTTTATCCCGATCAGAAGAACCGTATTGTATTTAGCGATGGAACCGAATATGACTGCGGTTTTCTGTGCGATATTGTTCATACAGAAGGTGCTGAAACTCTTGCGGTCTACGGTGATGATTTCTATAAGGGAACTCCTGCGATCACCTGCAACGGTTTTGGCAAAGGCAAAGCATATTATGTCGCTTCAAGAGCGGAAAACAAAATGCTTGAAGCATTCTTTGGAAGCCTCATAAACCAAGCCGGCATATACAGACCCGCAGGAAATACGGATGTTCTTCCCGAAAATGTCTATGTCACCGAAAGAGAAAAGGACGGCGTAAAGACGATTTTCGTTATGAACTACTCAACGGGGAAAAAGACTGTTACGCTTAAAAACGCCGAATATACAAACGCTTTAACAGGCGAAAAGGTATCTTCAAGCGTTTGCCTTGAGCCTTGGGGCATAAGCATCCTGCAATATGAATAGGAGGAAACTAAATTGGCGAAGCTTCTTATTGGTATCGATGTAGGCACTTCCGGTACCAAAACGATAATAATTGATGAAAACGGCTCTATCGTCAGATCCAAAACAGTTGGTTATGACACTTTAGTGCTCAAGCCCGGCTGGTCTGAAATGGTAGTGTCCAAATGGTGGGACGCAGTTGTCGAATCCCTCCACAGCGTTCTTGAAGGCGTGGATAAATCCGAGCTCAAGGGTCTTTCGTTCTCCGGTCAGATGCACGGTATGGTAGCGCTTGACGAGAACAACGAAGTCATCCGTCCCGCTATCCTTTGGAACGATGTTCGTACCATGCCCCAGTGCGAAGAGATCACCGAAAAAGCCGGTGGTCTTGACGGTCTGCTTTCTTATACCAACAACCAGATGCTCCCCGGCTATACAGGCGGTAAGATACTCTGGATGAAGCAGTATGAGCCCGAAAACTTTGTCCGTACCAAGACCATTATGCTTCCCAAGGATTATATCCGTCTGATGCTCACAGGTCTTAAGATGACTGAGGTTTCCGATGCCTCCGGTCTTGGCTTCTTCGATTGCAAGAACCGCAAATATGCTAGAGAGCTTATCGAAAAAGTGGGCCTTGATCCTAATCTCTTCCCCGAGTGCGTGGAAAGCACCGCTCTTACAGGCTGTGTTACCAAAGAAGCTGCAGAGATCACCGGTCTGCCCGAGGGCCTTCCCGTAGTAGGCGGCGGCGGCGATGCCGTCATCCAGACCACCGGTACCGGCCTTGTAAAGCCCGGCGTAGTCGGCGTTGTAATCGGTACTTCCGGTAATGTTTCCATGGGTCTTGATAAGTATTACGAGAACAAAGGCGGTCTTTTGCAGATGTTCTGCAACAACGCTCCCAATCTCTGGCATGCCTTTGGCTCCACTCTTTGCTCAGGTGGTTCCTATAAATGGTTCAAGGACAACCTTGCAAACGGCATTTCATACGATGAGCTCAACAAACTTGCTGAAGAGGCTCCTCTTGGCTGCAACGGTCTTTTCTTCCTGCCTTATCAGGCGGGCGAGCGCTGCCCCCACAATGATCCCAACGCAAGGGGTACTTTTATAGGTCTTTCCCTGCTTTCCGATATGGGTTCAATGGCAAGGGCTGTCATGGAAGGCGTAACCTTCTCTCTGCGCTCTATTATTGAGATAATCGCAGGCCTTGACCCCGATATTAAGGTTGAGAAGATCATCGCTTCAGGCGGCGCTACCACCAGCGCTTTCTGGCGTCAGCTGCTTGCGGATATATTCGGCGTTCCCGTATATACCGTTTCCGGCGCTACCGAAGGCGGCGCTTACGGTGCTGCTCTTGTTGCCGGTGTCGGCGTCGGTGTCTGGCCTTCCGTGCAGGATGCGATTTCTGTCCTTAAAGAAGAAACCGTAAACTTTCCCAACATGGAAAACCATGAAAAGTATCAGAAGGTATATGAAACTTACTGCAGCCTTTACTATACCCTGAAACCCGCATTTGACCGTATTGCGGAACTCTGATACAATTAAATAGAATTTTGTTTACGGGGAGTTGATTTTATGAAGAAAATACTTGCTTTGCTGCTTGGCATTGCTGTGGTGCTTACGCTTGCGGGTTGTTCTGAAAATCAGCTCCCCGAATCTGTTTCCACACCAAAGCTTGAAGAGGCGATTCAAGACGTTCAGGAAACGGATCATGGTTTTAAGACCGTGACCATGCTCGGCTTTGAAGCCTTAACGGACAGAAAAAGCGATTCTGATATTCTGACCGATATCTGGCGAGAGAAAACGAATGTAAAGGCAGAAATTCAGGCTCTGAACGGAGTAAACGATTACACGGCATATATCACAAATGCTGTAGCGGGGAATACTCTTCCTGACATCATAGCTGTGGACGAAGGCATATTCGATGTTGAAGAACGATTTGAGCTCCTGAAAAATTCGGGTTTTCTTCTTTCTATCCCATTTGAAACAGCTAAAGAGTATATGCCGCAAACTATAGCTCGCCTTGAACGAATGGGAATATCCTTTGAAGACTGGTATTATGCAAATGCGGATGAGGATACGGGCGAGTGGTATTATATCCCGACTCTGCCTTCACCTCTTTTTCAGGAGGATATAAGGGATTCCAGATATGGGATCGACAACACGGAAATAAACATATCGTATATCTGGATACGCGATGATATTTTGAACACGGTAGAGCAGGGCAGCGTACCTGCTTCCACCATAGAGACCTTATACGATGTATATGCGGATAATATGAACTACGCATATATTGATGACAGTCATATAAATTCGCTTGACGATCTTTCCGAATATCTAAAAAAAGCGCAGGAGTGCATCAAAGCCTATGGACTTGATGTCGGCGTTATCCACCCTGCGGCGGATAATTCGGCTGCGGCTATAAAGTGGTCGGGATACAGCTTTGCAGACCGTATATTTGACGATATGCCGCTATACCCAAATAACATCGCTTTTGGATCGGATGATCTGGCTTTCTTTGAAAGCACAGATGAGTGGCATGATTATCTTCTGTGGCTTAATACTGCTTACAATAACGGCTGGATCACCGATTTTATGTCCGATACTTCAAACAGTAGATCATATGCCGTTATGAACTGGTGGCTTGAACCGAAAACAGAGATATCGCCCATCACGGGCAACGAATACGGCTGGCGGCTTTTCCCCGCTTTCACTTCAAGCACAAGCGGCGGCGCTGCGGTAAAGCTGTCTCTTGAAACACGAGGTGCTGTAGGGTTTAACGCTAAGCGATTTGGTCAGGCCGATCTTGAATGGCTACTGAAATGGGCGGATTGGAACTATTCGCTTGAAGCACAGGAGCTCAGGAACTGGGGCGTTGATCTGTCAGAAGGTGAAGGGCAGCAAAGGCGTTTCAAGGACGAGTACGATCAGGTCGCAGATTATATGCTCAGCGGCATATCCGGCGAAAACGATGGCTGGAAATACGGTCTTGTGAACGCATTGAGCGGCTCTTATGAGTATTGGAATCACGAGGTTTACGGAGTATGCTCAAGGGATGTAGGCTATGAAAGTCCGTTTTATGTTTATGATCTTAACAATATAAAGTTTGATCAAAGATATTTTGTTCCTTATCTTTATAAAAAGGACATAGTCGATAAAGGTAAGGTCTTATATATTGAGCTTGATTCCGAAAAAGAGGAAAAGGCAAAAGCTGTTTATGCAGTGCTTGAGCAGGAATATACCTTAAACGTAGAAATTGCTATGGAAGTTGTTTTCAAAAAGCTTATAACCTGTTCGGGATCTGATTTTGAAAAGGAATATAAAGCGTATATGGAATTATATAACAAAAGTACGCTCAAAGGCATGGAAGACTCTTTAAGTGAATCCTTGAAACAGTTGTTTGAAAAGTGAAATCGAAAAAAATTGAAGGATTTTCGTGTTACATGTAGAATTATTATATTTATTCGCATTTTTTTGACATGAGGTGACAGATATGCAGAATATCATGTGCAGCGATCAGACAAGACTGGAGCTGCTGAAAAATACAGGTGCTTTGAAGGATGGACATTTTATGCTGACCTCCGGCAAGCATTGCGCACAGTATTTGCAGATCTCGCATCTTTTTGAGGATCCCAAGGCAACGGGCGAGGTTTGCAATATTCTTGCCAAGGCTTTTGAGGAAGACAAAATTGATATCGTTATCGGTCCTGCGATCGGCGGCATCATTGTTGCATATGAGCTTGCAAGAGTTCTTGGTGTAAAGGCGATATTCTCCGAGCGTTCCGGCGGTTCCATGAAGCTCAGGCGCGGCTTTTCCATCAAACCCGGGCAGAGAGTATTGATCGCGGAAGACGAGATCACGACCGGCGGTTCTATTCGCGAGGTTGCAGCTCTTGTGGAGAGCTTTGGCGGCGAAGTTGTAGGCGTAGCATCCGTTATAAACCACGGAAACGAGCGCCCTCCTATCAAATATAAAAAGGAATCCTTTGTGATCCTGCATACAGAATCCTATGAGCCCGAGGATTGCCCTCTTTGCAAAGCCGGGATTCCTTTAGAGTAAACAAATATTGACATAATCAAAAAATAACTTGCCTGATTAACCGGGTTATGTTATGATTATATATAAGGTGCCGTAAGTGTAAATATACACCGAAGCGCCTTATTTTGTATATAAAAGGAAGGGGGCGCGGTGCTTTGATTGTAACGGTTTGCTTAAATCCCAGTGTTGATAAAACCTGCGAAGTAGAATCCTTCCAGTTCGGCGGTACCAACAGGGTCATAAGTGCCATGCTCGATGCGGGCGGCAAGGGTATAAATGTGGCGCTTGCGCTGAAAAGACTTGGGCAAGAAGCCGCTGCAACCGGTTTCCTTTATAATAAAAACGCCGATATTTTCTATGATAGATTAGAAAAGGGAAATGTTATCTGTGATTTTATAGTTTCAGATGGCTCAGCCAGAACAAACATTAAGCTTCGGGATAAAAAGACAGGTACGATTACCGAGATAAACGAAAAAGGAGCGGCGGTTGATCAAAGCCTGATTAATGCAGTACGCGATAAATGTATCGAGCTTTCAAAGAAATGTGAATACATGGTATTTACAGGCTCAATGCCTCCCGGATGTCCGCCGGATCTTTATAAGACACTTATAAATGAGATACATTGCCCCGCAATACTCGATGCGGATTCAACGGCGCTCAAATTTGGTTCAGAAGCTGCACCCTTTATGATCAAGCCCAATATCCATGAGTTTGAAGCTCTTTTGGGTCAAAAGCTTGCTTCACCGGATGAGATCGTTACCTGTGCAAGAACATTGATCGCAAAGGGAGTAAAATATGTGCTCATCTCCATGGGCAGCGATGGCGCTATGCTGGTAACAAAAAACGATGCACTTTTTGCACCAAGAATAGATGTCGATGTTCAGTCGACTGTGGGTGCGGGCGATTGCATGGTCGCCGGTTTCATTCATGGTATCAGCATGTACAGCGATATTGAAGCAATATTTGCAAGTGCGGTCGCTGCGGGAACTGCGGGCGTTATGACAAACGGAACAGGCTTGCTTGAAAAAGAAACATATGAGGATCTGATGAACAAAGTAAGGATCCGCAAAATCTGATAAATATTAAGGATGGTTATACGATGGCGAAGATAGGCATAATGGGGCATGGCACGGTAGGTTCCGGCGTTGCCAAGATCCTTTTTGACAGCGCAGAGCTTATGGCCAACAGAGCAGGTGAACCGGTCGAAGTCGCAAAGATCCTTGACCTTCGTGATTTTGATGATCTGCCGTATTCCGACAGATTTACAAAGGATGTAAACGACATAATCGGCGATGATTCCATTGATGTTGTTGTTGAATGCATGGGCGGTATCGGCGCTGCTTATCAGTTTACCAAGATGGCGCTTCTTGCAGGCAAGCACTGCATCACCTCCAATAAGGAGCTTATCGCAACTCACGGCAAGGAGCTTCTTTCCATTGCCGCTAAGAAGAAGGTTAATTACCTTTATGAAGCATCCGTAGGCGGCGGTATTCCGATCGTGCGTCCGCTAAGGCAGTGTCTTGCTGCTAATCATATTGTAAGGATCGCCGGTATTCTGAACGGCACCACCAATTACATACTGACCAGAATGAAGGATGGCGGTGTTGCTTTTGACATGGCGCTCAAGGAAGCTCAGGAGCTGGGCTATGCAGAGCTTGATCCATCCGCTGATGTTCTGGGCCACGATGCGCAGAGAAAGATATGCATCCTTTCTCATGCTGCGTTCGGCGCTGAGCTTGATACTTCCATGATAAGCTGCAGCGGTATTGATACCCTGACCCGCGAAGATATGGTGTATGCAAAGGAGATGGGCAGGATCATAAAGCTCATCGCTATGAGCCAGCGCACAGACGAAGGCTATTATGCCCTTGTAGCTCCTATGCTGGTTCCCCTGGGTTCTCCCATTTCTGTTGTGAATGATGTTTTCAACGGCGTTATGGTCCGCGGCGATATGGTTGGCGATACCATGTTCTACGGAAGAGGAGCAGGCATGCTGCCCACCGCAAGCGCAGTATGCGGCGATATTATCGATGCAATCTGGCATAAAAACGATGTAAAGGCTGCAGATAAATACAGCGATGAAGCTCCTAAAGCGCTTGATCCCGCAGATGCTCCCACCAGACTTTTCGTTAGAATAAAGGGTCTTGAACACAGCGAAGAGGAAGCCTATGTTCTTGAAAAAATGGAAGACATCCGCATTGTCCGTCTTTCCAGATATCCTGATGAATTTGGTTTCATTACCCGCGAAGCACCTCTTAAAGTGCTCAATGAAGAGGTCGACGCATTAAAGTGCAGGGTGGAAGTGCTGCAGCGCATCCGCTATGAGAGCCTCTAAAGGAGATAAAATGCTAAAAAGAATAATTACGCTTGTATTAGTCCTTTCAATGCTGATCACTGCGACGGGCTGTGTCGGCAGGGAAAAAGCATCGGAAGAAGAAATGTGTGAACTTGCCAAAACTATGACCGATCTTATCGCAAAGGGCGATCTGGAAGCGGCGTACGACGCCTCGACCGTCAGCCTTCAGTATTCTATGCAGTATATAGTGTTTGAAGATACCTGGAATCTGAACACCGATTATTGCGGAGAGTATGTTGCAGATATGGGTCTGCAAGCCACCCGTTGGGACAGCGAGAGCACATTCCTTGTGGATTACGGCTATGATTTTTCAAACATCGGCGTTATAATCAGAGTTTTCTTTAATGAGTATGGCGAAATGACCTCGTATTCCGTCAGGTACAACGATTTCCACGACGAATATGAAATGCCCGCAGGTATTGTTGAAGAAGAGTTTTCTTTCGTAAATGTCGACGGCACTACCATGCACGGGGCATTCTGCTATCCCGAAGGAGCGGAAAATGTTCCTGCGGTAATGCTCATTCCCGGCTCCGGCGCGCTGCATATGGATTCTCCGTATGGTCATCTCAAAATCATGCGTGATATCGCTCACGGTCTTGCAGAGCAGGGCATTGCAACCCTGCGCATGAACAAGCGCACTTATGAAAATACTCAGAACGATTTCATTTCATTCTGTCAGGAACTTGAATTCACCAGGGATTATACTATGGCATATGAACTGCTGAAAACTCAGCCGTATGTGGATGCGGATAAGCTGTTTATTCTTGGTCATTCTGTTGGCGGCAAGATCGCAGCAAGGCTTGACAGCGAGCTCGACAGCGCAGGTATAATCGTTCTTTCGGGTACCAATCGTCCCTTATGGGAGCTCCATTATGACCAAAACTATAATTATGTTCAGGTCAACGGCGCTTCCAGTATAGATGATCTTTCGAACCTCGAGCAGGAACGACAGAAAGCTGTAAGGCTCAAGAATCAGACCTTCCTTGATGCCGCAGAGGAGACAATTTTCAATTATAACGGCTTTTATTACTGGGAAGAAATAGACACTCAACCGGATCTTACCCTGATTACAAAGCCTGTTCTTCTCATAAGAGGTCTCAAGGATTATCAGACCTACGAAGCAGATTGGCAGTCTCTGCTTGAAGGCTATGTAAATGCTCAGCTTGTGACTAAAGAGTTTGAAGGACTCGGTCATATGATGACCGAATCTGATGGAAGCCAAAACCCGAGCGAATATTTCCACAGGCTCAATGTAGATGAAGCAGTGATCAACACGATCGCAGAATTTGTAAAATCAAACTAAAAGTACAAAAAAGCGCACGAAATTCGTGCGCTTTTTTTAATCCGGTATGCTCCATCGTTCAAACCAATCAAAGCTTCGCGGAGCGGTATAAACAGGGGACGGATCGGTTACAGCGGAATGAACCCCCATATCATACGCAAGGGCGTGCTCTGCGGTCAGGCAGTATTCATATTGACTCAATAAACCTGCATCATTATCAGAATATGTTATCTGTTCACCTTGCTCTATATTGCTTACAGCATAAATCTCTGTAAAACCATCACTTTGATTCTTTCTTCTGTAAATCCTGTACCTTGCGTTTACTGATGTAGAAGTAAAGCCGATGTTGATGCCCTGTCCTATATTTCTGCTGATAAATATATCCTCAGGAAGGCCCGGTATTTGCCAAAAATCAGATACTTCGCTCGGTGCTTTACTGTTCTCAAAGAGCTCATACATGATGTATTCCTGCGGAGTTATCGTAGTAGCTGTTTTTATGGCGAATTCCTCATCGTATGTCTTTTTGTCTATCGCATACCAGTTGATCCCATCGGGTTTTATGAATTCTCCGTCACCATCGGGCAAATGCTCCTGGAAGAATCGCAGAGCTGCGCTTGCAGGCTGATTTGATCCGGTAACGCTGCTGTCAAGATGAGTATTTTCGTTTGTCTGATCAAAACCCATCCAAACCGCCAAACTATGGTTTGGAGTTATCGTGCAAATCCATGCATCCCTGTTTCCAACGCCGTTATAATCTACTGTGCCTGTTTTGGCGCCTATTGGATGACCGTAAACCGATAACTTCTTTGCTGTACCGTCCAAAGCTGTACTGCGCATAAGATCACATACTATAAAAGCGCTCGACGGCGAAGATACATACTGGCGTGACTCATTATTCTCATATATAAGTTCACCTTTTGAATTTGTGATGAAACGTATGGTATAAGCCTTGGGTCTAAATCCGTCGTTTATGAAGGTAAGATATGCGTTTGCAAGTTCATAAGGCGACGCTCCGTACTTCATCGAACCCAAGGCAAGTGATAAATATCTGTCTTCATTTTCAAAAGAAATCCCGAATCTATTCAGATAATCACGTGAATTTTCAACGCCAAGCTGATCCAGCAAATAAACCGCCGGTATATTCAGTGATTTCTCAAATACCTTTCTGAAGCTTATTTTACCGTAGAGCGCATTTCCGTAATTTGAGGGAACATATCCGTTGAAGTCCATCTGTTCGTCCCTTAAAACATCCGTCGGCATCAAGCCTTTTATCTCAATACAAGGAGTATACACCGCAAGCGGCTTCAGCACGGAACCGGGCTGCCTTTTAGCATCCGTTGCCCGTGAAAAATCGCTTGCGCTTTTGTTTGCTCCTCCGATCAAAGCTTCGACAGCGCCGTCCTTATTAATATATACAAGAGCACATTCAGCGTTTGTTCCTGCTCTGCTTATCGGTATCAAATCTCCTTCACACAAAATTTGCACAGCTGTCTCCTGAGCGGAAGCATCCATCGTGGTGAATATCCTATAACCGCCTGTAAACAGTTCCTGAGTGCTAATATCGAGAAGGCTGGCTGCATCTTCAACAGCTTTCTTTATAAACCAAGAATAGATCGCCGTGTTATTTGCTGAGCCGGCAGTATCGGTTAAGGGCAGGGGAGCCTCCATTGCAGCTGAGGCTTCCCTTTCATCTATCATATCATTTTCCAGCATAGTATTTAATATTGAATTTCTGCGCTTTTTGTTATTTTCTTCGTTCAAATGAGGAGCATAATTTGAAGGCGCTTTTAAGACTGCAGCTAACGCCGTTGATTCTATCAAATCCAGCTCTTTTGCAGTTTTGCCGAAATACTTTTTTGCAGCGGATTCTATTCCATATGCTCCGTTACCGAAATAAACGCAATCCAAATACATCTCAAGAATCTCATCCTTGCTGTAATCTCTTTCTATCAAAATCGCATAATAAGCTTCCTGCAATTTTCGCATATACTTTTTCTCCGGTGTCAAACCATGGGACAGTTTAACAAGCTGTTGGGTTATTGTACTTGCCCCCTGTACGATCCTTCCGCTTTTTAAGTTTGCGGCAAGAGCTCCCAACATACGGTATGGGTCTATTCCTATGTGGTTATAGAATCTCAAATCTTCTGCTGCAACGAATGAATTCAAAATGTGATCAGGTAATTCAGAAATATCGGTCTTTGTTCTGTTCTCTCCCGAAAACACTGTGGCTATCATATTATCGCTGTTGTCATATAAATAGGTCGATAAGGATAAATTCTCTAAAGCATCCCTGTCATAAGTACCCCATTTATCGACCGCATAGAACCAAATCAATATTAAAGTAAATATTCCTATTATGAAAAGGCTTATAAAGCTGATAAGTAAATATCGAATTATCTTCATCATTCTGTTTTTCAATTTTATCACCCGTTATATTATTGTACTGTACAAGTTGATTTATACCATACCATAGTTTAATATAATCAAACTGTGGTATGTAATTAAACAAACTATAGTATTAATGATATATACCTGGGTATCTTGTCGACTTTTGTTAGAATTAAACCGGTTTTGTCTTATACAAAAGCTTTTATTATTTTTACTGATTTATAGTATAAAATTTGAGTAATAATATAATAATAAGAGGTGTAGAAATGGATCATAAAAGCAATGTCAATATGAATTCTATTACTGTATGCATCAAAGGAGAACTGGATCACAGCAGCGCAGGCAGGATAAAAGATGAACTGAACTATGCGATATCAAATGCATATGCCAATGATATTATTATTGATATGAGCGAGCTTACTTTCATGGACAGTTCAGGTATAGGTATACTGCTTGGGCTTTATAAAAAGCTGAAGAGCCGAAATGCAAATTTATATTTTCGTTCGGTTTCTCCTTCAATAGAAAGGATCCTTGATATTTCGGGACTTTTTTCGGTTGCAGAAAAACTATAAGGAGTGACATATATGGAAAACTATTTGTGCGTAAAGTTTCCGGCTTTACCGGAAAACGAGAGCCTGGCAAGGATTATCACAAGCGCTTTTATATTGAAACTCAACCCTACCCTGCAGGATTCAGAGGATATAAAGACTGCAGTTAGCGAGGCTGTCACAAATTCAATAATCCACGGCTATAGTTCAACTGAAGACGGTGAAGTGGAATTAAAAATATGGATCGATGACAGAAAGGTTTATATCAGCGTCAAAGACAGTGGGGAAGGCATAGAGGATATAGATATGGCGCGTCGTCCGTTTTATACTTCTAAGCCCGAACTTGACCGAAGCGGAATGGGCTTTACTATTATGGAAAGCTTTATGGATGAAGTCAAAATCGACTCAAAGCCTCTGATGGGGACAATAATTACAATGACAAAGATCGTATAAGATTAACAATTTGCGATATTAAAAAAACTTGCTTTACAAATCGAAGAAAAAAATATAAAATTGAAGTAAGCGATTTGGGAGGCATGTATTTGATTTACGATATTCGCGATGTAATTGACAGCACCGAACTGGAAAAGTTGATAGATTCATTTGTGCTCACGACGGGTATGAACGCAATGTTTATATCTGCTGATGAAAAACTGGTAATCAGACCTCGTGAGCTTTGTTCGTCGTGCGAAATATGCAAACTGATATCACACAGCGAAGAAGGTTTAAGACGCTGTATGTGTTCAATGAGCGATTCGGGGCATAAAGCAATCCCAATTGGGGAGCCTTATATCGCCATCTGCCATGCCGGTCTTATAGAAATATATTCCCCGATTTTGTATAAAGAAACATATATCGGCGTGCTTGCCTGCGGTCCTGTCCTTTTATGGGAATTGGACGATATTGCGAAGGAAGACATATTAAGAAGACTAAGCGATCTGCCTTTGGATAAGGATCTGATCATTTCCGCTGCGGAAAACGTAAATGTGCTTAATGAGCGCAGGATAATGGCAGCTGCAAACATGATGTATGTAATAGTGAACTATATCGTAAAAACCGGTATGGTATCGCTCATGCAGCAGCAGGAGATCAACGCTCAGCAGATGCGCATTGCCGATATGCTGATCGAAAGAAAGCGTTCCGACGAAGCGCAAAGGCGATACGCCGCAATGGATGTATACCCGATCGGCAAGGAAAGGGAACTTCTTGCGCTGGTGAGGATCGGCGATAAAGCCGGGTCTACCGCCATATTAAATGAGCTTTTGAGCCTTATTTTCTATAATAACGGCGGAAATATGGACATTATCAAATCAAGAGTGCTTGAACTTGTGGTCGTCATTTCCAGAGCCGCAGTCGAGGGCGGAGCTGAGCTCGAAAACCTTTTGGGGCTCAATTACAGCTTTATAGGGCAGCTTTCTCAAATAAAAAAGTTTGAAGACCTTTGTCTTTGGGTCGTAAAGACCTTGAATATGTTCGTTGATACCGTTTATAATGCGCGAACGGTCAAAAATACCGGTGTTCTGGCCGATGCTTTGGAGCTTATACGCTCTTCTTATCAGAGGGATATAACTCTTTCCGATGTAGCGGAGGCGATACACATAAGCCCATATTACCTCAGTCATATTTTTAAGGAAGAACTCGGGTTTACTTTCCTTGAGTATCTCACAAACGTGAGGATGGAATACGCAAAGCAAATGCTTGTGAACACTAAAAAATCGATTACCGATATAGCGCAGAGCGTGGGTTACAACGATGCTGGTTATTTTTCCAAGGTGTTCAAGAAACAATGCGGCGTAACCCCGAACGCTTACAGGAAGTCGGTATAACGCAAGATTTTACAATTTAATCGTCAAGTAATTGCCTTTACAGATAATTATTTTTATTTTATATTATATACAAGTAATAAAATGAAAAGGAATGATTTTGTATGGCAGATATGAATCTCATCGCCGAAGCTCTCAAAGCCGGTCGCGCTCCCAAGGTCAAGACCCTCGTTCAGGAAGCTCTCAACGAAGGCGTAGCACCCGAAGTTATCGTTAATGAAGCTCTTATCGTCGGCATGGGCGTTGTCGGTGAGCGTTTCAAGAACAACGAGATCTATGTTCCCGAAGTTCTGATCGCTGCCCGCGCTATGAATGCAGGTCTGGCAATCCTCGAGCCCCTCATGGCTGAGAAGGACATCCAGCCCATTGGCGTTGCCGCTATCGGTACCGTAAGCGGTGACCTTCATGACATCGGCAAGAACCTTGTTGCTATGATGCTCAAGGGCGCAGGCTTCAAGATCATCGACCTCGGCGTTGATGTAAGCCCCGAAAAGTTTGTTGACGCTGTTGCCAATCAGGGCGCACAGCTCATCTGCATGAGCGCACTGCTCACCACCACCATGCCTGTTATGAAGGATACCGTTGAGGCTGCTACCGCTGCCGGTATCAGAGATAAGTGCAGGATCATGATCGGCGGCGCTCCTGTAACCCAGCAGTATGCTGATGAAATCGGCGCTGACGGTTATTCCACCGACGCTGCTTCCGCTGCTGACCTTGCCAAGAAGCTCGTTGCCGAACTCGCTTAATTAAACAATTAAAACCGTGCGGATTTTTCGCACGGTTTTTTCTGTTCCCGATTCATAAGCAATAGCGCAAAAATCATCGGAAATGTTCATATTTCTGTTTCAAAATAAGGAACATTGTGATATAATCTATACAATAATTTGTTTTCAAGGAGATAGATGATATGTCTGAGTATAAACGCCTTGCAAATAAGGTCGTCATCGTTACCGGCGGCGCACAGGGTCTTGGAGAAGCGCTGGCTGAGCGTTTTTATAAAGAGGGCGCAACTCTGGTTATTGCCGATTTGAACTATGAACAGGCTGAGCTTGTTGCCGCAAGGTTTGAAAACGCAATGGCAGTAAAGGTCGATGTTACCGATTACGATCAGTGCGAAGCAATGGCTAAGGCTGCTTATGAGAAATACGGCAGGATCGATTGCCTTGTTGCAAACGCTGCTATCCTCATTTCTAACGCTATCGAAGATATGACCCCCGGTCAATTCAGCAAGGTAGTAGCCGTAAATCTTTGCGGTTATTTCAACAGCTGCAAAGCTGTCGTGCCTTTCATGCGTAAAAACGGCGGCGGCGTCATTTGCCAGATCAACTCCAAGTCCGGCAAGAAGGGTTCCAGCAAGAACTGCGCTTATGCTTCCTCCAAATTCGGCGGCATCGGTCTGACTCAGAGTCTGGCTCTTGAACTTGCTACCGACAACATCCGTGTAAACTCCATCTGCCCCGGCAATATGCTTGATTCTCCTCTGTGGGTCAATAGCCTCTATGAGCAGTATGCACGCAACCAGAACACCACCAAGGAAGCCATCCGCGAAAAGTACATCAACCAGGTACCCATGAAGCGCGGCTGCTCTTATGACGATGTTGCAAACGCCTGCGTATTCATGCTCAGCGACGAATCCTCTTACATGACCGGTCAGGCTATCAATGTGACCGGCGGTCAGCAGATGTAATATAAACCGGAGGAATGTATGCAGGGCAATGGTATTGGCAGAAGAACCGCGATTATCATAGGCGCAGGCAGGATCGGCCGTGGTTTTGTTGCGGAAATTTTCAATGATGCTGGGTATCATATCACTTTTGTTGATATCGATAGGAAGCTTGTCGATGATCTTAACGAACACAAAAAATATAATATCATCAAATGCAACAGAGAAAGCACTCACAGAGTGAGCATTCAGGACTTTGATGCACTGCATACTTCGCAGGAAGGGGAGATCAGCGAGCTTCTGAGCCGTCCCGATGCGATAGTCGGCGTTGCCGTGCACGCGCACAGCATTCCGGAAGTTGCGCAGACTCTTGCGCTTGGTATTGCAAGGCGCGCTATGGAATTTCCCGATTCGCCCCTTGATATCATAATGTGCGTAAACACCGTAAATCCCGCAAAACAGATGCGTACTTCTTTGGAATACGTGCTTGGCGGTTCGGCGCTTGATTTCCTTGAAGAAAAAGTAGGGCTTATCGATACCGTCGTTCCCAGAATGGCGACAGATCCGCCTCAGGAAATGCTGAAATACGAGCCTCTTGCGACCATGAACAACGGTTTCCCTTATATGGTAGCCGATGAGACCGCATTTAAGAGCGTTATTCCTCAAAGCAGCATCCTTCAGATGACAAGGCAGATACATGCTGTTGAAGTAAGAAAAATATACACCGCAAATATGTGCCATGCAACGCTTGCATATCTGGGCGCGGCGAGGAATTATTACTATTCGGTAGATGCTATCCGCGATCCCGAGATCAAAAAGGTCATAGACGGCGTTATCGAGGAAAGTTCTTTCGGTCTTTGCAACGAATTCGGCTTTGACGAAAAGGAAATGAAGGAATGGTGCTTCAGTGTTGTCGACATGCTCGATAACCCCATGCTGAAGGACACCCTTGAGCGCTTGGGTTCCGATACCGCAAGAAAGCTTGCTGTGGGCGATCGACTTGTCGGTCCTGCAATGCTTTGCCTGAAGGCGGGCAGATATCCCGAAAATCTTGTCAACGCTATAGCACATGGTTATCTTTTCAATCTCTCTGAAGATCCGGGTACCGAAAAGGTTCTGGATACGGTCAAAAAACGCGGCATTGTCAGCGCGATAGAGATACTTTCCGGTATCGATATCAAACATCCGCTCCAAAGCGGAGTGCTTGAAGCGTATTATACCGCTAAAGATAAATTGGAGGAAATTCTGTAATGAAAACCAAAGCAGTCAGATTATATGGCAAAGAGGATCTTCGCCTCGGCGAATTTGAGCTTCCCGAGATCAAAGACAGCGAAGTTCTTCTCAAAATAGTTTCCGACAGCCTTTGCATGTCCACCTATAAGGCAGCAGAGCAGGGTGCAGCTCATAAGCGCGTACCCGATAATGTTGCAGAGCATCCCGTAATCGTCGGTCACGAATTCTGCGGCACCATCGCAAAGGTCGGTAAAAATTGGGAAAACGAGTATAAGGTCGGCGACCGCGTTTCCATCCAGCCGGCTATTTCCACTACCATGAACGCTCCCGGTTATTCCTATGAGTATATTGGCGGCGATGCGACCTATGTCATCGTTCCCGAAATATATCTCACCACCGGCAGCCTTCTCAGATACACCGGCGACGCTTTCTTCTACGGCTCTCTTTCAGAACCCATGAGCTGCATCATCGGCGCTTTCCACGCTCAGTATCATACACAGTATGGCTCCTATGTGCATAAAATGGGTATTGTGGAAGGCGGCAAGCTCGCTATTCTGGCAGGCGTAGGTCCCATGGGTCTTGGCGCTATCGATTATGCAATCAACGGTCCCATCAAGCCCAGTCTGCTCGTTGTTACCGATATCAATCAGGAACGCCTTGACAGAGCTGCTACCATTTATACCGTGGAAATGGCAAAAAAGAACGGTGTAGAGCTGCATTATCTCAATACCGGCAGCGGCGATGCGGTCGAACAGCTTATGGCTTTCACCGGCGGCACCGGCTACGATGATGTATTCTGCATGGCTCCAGTACGCGCTGTTGTTGAGCAGTCCGACGCTATTTTGGGTCATGACGGCTGCCTGAACTTCTTTGCAGGTCCCATTGACAAGAAGTTCAGCGCAAACTTCAATTTCTATAACGTACATTACGGCGCTACCCATATCGTCGGCACCAGCGGCGGCAATACTGACGACATGAAGGAAGCTCTGGATATGATGGCAAAGGGTCAGATTAATCCCGCAGGTATGGTCACCCATATCGGCGGTCTGAACGCCGTTGCCGAAACCACCCTCAACCTTCCCAATATCCCCGGCGGCAAGAAGCTCGTTTATACTCATCTTGATATGCCCCTTACCGCTATCGATGATTTTGAGAAGCTGGGTGAAACCGATCCCATGTATGCTGAGCTTGCCAAGATAGTTAAAAAGACCAATAACCTCTGGAATGCGGAAGCCGAGAAGTATCTGCTCGCCAACTGCAAGCAGATCTAAGGCTTGACAAAGCTGTGGTTTGTGGTATAATCCAACTGAATTGAATATTTGAACGTCTACGCGGGAAGAGTAGATCATAGCCTATAAAGAGAGAAAACGTCGGAAACGGCTGAGAGCGTTTTCATAGCAGCGTGATCGAAAGTGCACCCGTTCAGTTCCTGCAGTAACTTGCAGCGTTTGGGCAGCGATATTTGCCTTACGAGTTTAATTAGAGTGGAACCGCGGTCAATCGCCTCTTGGTGTGATCGCGGTTTTATATTTTTTAGATACAGGGGTGAAAGCACATGAGTACCATAAGATCGGTCCTTGAAAGAGATCCTGCGGCGCGAAACGCATTAGAGGTGCTTTTGTGTTATCCCAGTGTGCATGCCATATTGTGGCACAGGGTTTCGCATTTTTTATGGAAAAAGCATTTCAAGCTCCTTGCAAGGCTTATTTCTCAGCTTACAAGAGCTTTTACGGGAATCGAAATACATCCAGGCGCGACCATAGGTGACGGTTTCTTTATCGATCACGGTATGGGCGTTGTTATCGGCGAAACGACCGAGATAGGCGATAATGTCACAATCTATCAAGGCGTGACTTTGGGCGGTACGGGTAAGGATACGGGCAAACGCCATCCTACCATTGGCAATAATGTTACCATCGGTTCGGGCGCAAAGGTTTTAGGTCCCTTCAAGGTAGGGGATAACTCAAAGATCGGCGCGGGTTCTGTAGTGCTTAAAGAGGTACCCGAAAACAGCACTGTGGTAGGTATTCCCGGAAGGATAGTCAAAAAGGATGAGAAGAAAGTCGGAGTCGACTTGGACCAGATCCATCTGCCCGATCCCGTAGCACAGCGTTTTCAGGAGCTGACACAGAGAATTGAAGAGCTTGAAAGAGCTCTATCAAATAAATAATGACAAAAGCGCTTTTGCGCAGACATATGAAAGGAGAAAATAATGTATATCTTTAATTCATCCACAAGGCGTAAGGAAGAATTCAAGCCCGTTCATCCCGGCGAGGTAAGGATCTATACCTGCGGTCCTACAGTCTATAACTATTTCCATATCGGTAACGCGCGTCCGTTCACCACTTTTGACGTGCTCAGAAGATATTTTATGTATAAAGGCTATAAGGTCACTTATGTTCAGAACCTTACCGATATCGACGACAAGATGATCGATAACTCCAAAAAGGAAGGCATCACTGTAAAGGAAATGGGCGACCATTTTATCGAAGAATACTTTAAGGATGCCGATGCTCTTGGCATCATGCGCGCAGATGTTCATCCCAGAGCGACCGAGCATATTCCCGAAATCATTGAGATCATTAAGAAACTCGAAGAAAACGGATATGCCTATCAGGCTGCCGATGGCGTATACTTTGATACTCATAAATTTAAGCAGTACGGTCATTTCTCCGGTCAGAATATCGACGAGCTTGAGAGCGGCTTCAGAGTAAGTGTTGACGAAAATAAGCGCAATCCCGCTGATTTTGCCCTCTGGAAGGCCTATAAAGAAGGCGAGCCCTTCTGGGAAAGCCCCTGGGGCAAAGGTCGTCCCGGCTGGCATATCGAGTGCTCCGCAATGTCCATGAAGTATCTGGGCGAGACCTTTGATATCCATTGCGGCGGTCAGGATCTGCTCTTCCCCCATCATGAAAACGAAGTGGCACAGTCCTGCTGCGCAACCGGTAAGCCCTTTGCAAATTATTGGATGCACAACGGTTTCATAAGTATCAATAATGAAAAGATGTCCAAGTCCAAGGGCAATTTCTTTACCGTCCGCGATATTTCCACAAAGTATGACCTTGAAGTTATCCGTCTGTTCCTTTTGAGCGCTCACTATAGAAGCCCCATCAACTTCTCCGAAGATCTGGTCGAGCAGTCCAAGAACGGTCTTGAAAGGCTCTATAACGCAAAGGCCGACTATGAATTCGCTCTTGCAAACGCAGCAGATACAGAGCTTACCGAAGATCAGAAGGCATTTATCGCATCTCTGCCTGATTTTGAAGCAAAATACTGCGAAGCAATGGACGATGACTTCAATACCGCAAATGCTATCGGTGTAATTTTTGAGCTCGTTTCCGCGGCAAACATCGTGGTAAAGCCCGGCCTTAATAGAGAAGTTGCAAAAGCCGCTCTTGATATGCTCTTAAAGCTCACCGATGTTCTGGGCCTTCTCAAGAAGGACAAGACCGGTGCAGACGATGAGATAATGCAGCTTGTCGAAAAGCGTCAGCAGGCCAGAAAAGCCAAGGATTGGGCAACCGCAGACGCAGTTCGCGACCAGCTGAAGGCAATGGGTTATGTGATCGAAGATACCGCTCAGGGTCCCAAGGTCAAGAAGCTTTAAGTGCTTGTTCATAAATTATGGTAGAAATATTCATCAAAGTATGCTATAATGAAGAACATACACAAGGGGGATTCTGACATATGAAAAAAATCAAAAGCCTTGCTTTGCTTATAGCTGCGTTATTGATCGTCATGACTCTCACGGCATGCACGCCCGAACTCTACGGTGATTGGGTCACCGAGGATGGTACAACATGGTTCTTTACCACCAATACCGTAACCATCAATAATGTTGAAGAATATGAGTATATGCTGGGCGATAACAATGCGATCGCGCTCAACACCGAATACGGCCTTCTGGAAGGCTACTACAGCCTTGAAGACGGTGTGCTGACCATCAGGTTTGGTTCTTCCACAGTAGTTGAGCTCACTCCATATTGATGTTATTAAAAAATACCTTTGACGAAATGTCAAAGGTATTTTTATATCTTAAATTTGAAAATGCAGGTGTGTAAATGTCCGGCTTTGTACATATCATGCCAGTCGGGCAGGGGATACACGCCCAGAAGCTCGCCGTTTAAGCCTTCTAAAGTTTTCCTTGATGCGATATTATCGGGGTCGCATGTGATAATCACATAATCCATTTCGTGCGCTTTGGCAAGCTTAAAGAGGGCTCTGCAGGCTTTCTGAGCAAAATGATCGCCTCTGAAATCGGGGAAAACCGTATACCCGATATTTCCGCCGTAATAAAGTCTTTCGTTATGCCCAAGGCGTAAATCGCATCTGCCTGCGTTTTTGCCCGTCTTGCGGTCGATAATATAAAAGTGGTAGGCGGGCACATAACCCTTTTGCACGCCGCCCTCTTGGGTGCGGTCAAGCTGAAGAGCTATGTTTTCTTGCGTAAGATCAAATCTGCTAAGATCCATGAATTCGGTTTTCATCTCATACTCCCGGGAAATAAAAAAAGGGCTGCAAAAGCAACCCTGAAAATTCCATATCTGAATTACTTAACCGCTGCGGCAGCCTTAGCAAGCTGAGCCTTTTTGCGATTAACGGCGTTCTTGTGCATAACGCCCTTGGAAGCGGCCTTGTCGTAAGCGGACACGGCGCTGCGAAGCTCGGTCTGGACAGCAGCTGCATCGTTAGCAGCGATAGCTGCATCAAGCTTCTTATGCGTGGTATGCAGATTGGACTTTATCATACGATTGCGAAGAGTCTTGGTCTTCGTTACATCAACACGCTTAATAGCAGACTTAATAATCGGCACGTGTGGCATGTTGTTCACCTCCTGAAGCATAAATCAACTCAATAAGTATAACACATCTTTAACTATTATGCAAGCGTTTTTACGTATTTTTTAATATTTTTCCTAAATAAGTAAAAATCCGCCGGAGGTATGAAGCTTTCCACCGTTCTTATATAGCTCAACTATCTTTCTCTGCAGGCTTGTTTTTGGTTTTACCGTAAGGAAATCAATATCGGGATCAAAGAACGCAAACTGCTTAAAAGCAGCATCGCTGCTGCGCTCCGGATAGCGATAGAACATGCGCTGGAAAGCAACTATATTGCTTTGTTCTCCAAGCATATCCGCCAGCTGATCCTCAAAAAGCCAGGTGCCGCTTACAAGCGCTTTGGGATGATACCAGGGCAGATACTTATTGTAGAAGTCGGGACCGGCTTTGAGCGAATCCACTAAATTTTCCGGCGCAAAGCTTCCGTTTTTAGGTATATGAATGGAAAGGATATTATCCCCGGGCTTCAGCGCAATTTCCCAATCGGAGTAGGGCAAAAATACTGTTTCATCGGTGATATAACCCCTCGGATCGAGCCTGAAACCGTGATAGCCTTCCTGAGTCACTTTTACATGGGTCATAAACTTAGGATCCCAAACCTCGTTTGTGCCGTCTATCAGCCCATCTGCGCGCACTAAAATTCCGCTGTTGGCTATCGCGATGACTTCATCGCTTTGTTTTTTCTTAAAAACTATGGCTGTCCTTCCGAATTTGCGCATCTCAAACTGAAGACGCCCGACTCTGAAAAGGGTAAGCTGCAAGTGATGCATCACCCAGTTTTCTCTGTCAAACCCAAAAGTACCGTATCTGTTTTCGAAATAACCTATCCAGTTATTGAAATCCTGCAATACATCTTTAAGATAGCATTCCGGGATCCCCAGCCTTTGATAGCGTTCTCTTGCAAACTTTACTGCTGCAAGATCGACACAGAGACCAAAGCTGTTGTCTATAACAGCGTTTCCGGTTTTAAGCCGTGGGATGGGGATATACGGATTGCTTTGGTGCATATCGAACTCGGCGCGGATATAGAGCACATAGTAGTAATACCACGCAAGAGCATAGACCACAGGCTCGTTTTTTATTGCTTCCATTGCTTTTGCGGAGCTTTTCAGATGCTTGGAATCGAAGCAAACGAGATCGTTTACGCTCAAAAGATAATCATAAGAAAAAAGCTTAACAAACTCGGGATCGTAACAAGCCTTCGCTTCTTCCCAGCGCCATAGATCATCATGAGTACCGATGATGCTTTTTACAGCGTTCAAATCAAAAGATGGTTTCATTATTTGATCCCGTCCTTTATCCACTGAGACCATATTTCTGTTTCTATACCAACAGTAGCTTTTTTACCGTTTCTGACAATGGGCGTTTTTATAAACGCCTGATTCTCGAGCAGATAGGCAATTTTGCCGTCGACAGAGCTTGTATAGGGCAGCAGACTTTCAGCATAGCCCTTAGCCTGAGTATCTATGACATTATCTATGCCAACGCTCTGGATAACGCTTTTGAGTTCGCCCTGACTCATGCCGAATTTGATAAGATCAACAGATTGAAATTTTACCCCTCGCTCTTTGAACCAGCGTTCGGCTTTTTTAGTATCAAAGCATTTGCTTTTTCCAAAAACCTGAATAGCCATCAGTTGGGCCTTTTCCTTTCCAGCTTGCGCTTTTCGCCTGATTCGTCCATCACATAGGTATTATCCAACTGCTGCTGAAACTGCATTCTGAACAGCTTCAAGTATTCCTGACGCAGCTGCTTTCTTTCTGATTCCTCTTCGCTTGAAAGACCGACGGTCTTTGCCTTATGTGCAAGTTCATTTATTCTTGCGATAAGCTTATCCATATCCATCCTAAATTACCTCGATCCTTTTATATAAGTTATGATTTGATTTTTATTGTTTTCGATGTTTCCTTGCATCACTGCCATAAGCGCATTTTCCAGCGCGGAGGATATTTCGGCGCCTTTATACCCTAATTCTATAATATCCCTGCCGCTGCAGTCAAGCATGGAAATATTATAGCATTCTTTATTCAAGATTACTTCGTTTGCAATATCCTGTATATCGATTTTGTCGAATTTTGCGTAAAGAGCCTTTGATAACAAGGCAAAATCTTCAAATCCCAGTTTATAAAGCGCGTACTTTACGCTGAAACGGTCGCTTTTTACTCCGGAAATAACAAAAGGCAAGATTTTGATTACCTGATTTATCGTTCTTTTCTCAAATCTTAAAGCGGCAAGCTCGCTTTCTACCAAATCAGCGGGTACATTTTCCATCAAAAGAGCAAGCCTTGGCACAAGAACCGGCTCACAATTTGCGATCATGTCCGCTTTGCCTGAAAAATCAGCTGATTTGATTGCTGTATTCAATATATCTGCAAAGCCTTTCATAATATCGGCGCTATATTTGCCCGTAATCAGCTTTTTCAGCTCTGTACATATTCTCTCTTTGGATATCCTATTGAGTGTATAAGCAAGGTTTTTCGCTGCCCTTGCAGTATCGCTTTCTATCTCGAACCCAAGAACGGATGCGAATCTTAAAGCTCTGAGTATCCTGAGAGCATCCTCTGAAAACCTTGTTTCAGCATCGCCCACACAGCGGATGATCTTGTTTTCAATATCATCACAACCGCCGAAGTGATCGATAAGCCCGTCTTTATCGTTGTATGCCATTGCGTTCACTGTAAAATCCCTGCGCATGAGATCATCCTTCACATCGCGCACAAAGGAAACGCAGTCAGGATGCCTGCCGTCGGAATAGCCGTTTTCCGTACGGAAGGTGGTGATCTCAGTCATAAATTCGCCGATACAGACAGTGACCGTACCGTGTTTGATGCCGGTGGGGATGACTTTATGATCAAAGAATACATGCATAGTCTCGTCGGGCGTTGCGGATGTGGTGATATCCCAATCCTTTGGTTCTATCCCCATAATGCTGTCACGAACGCAGCCGCCGACGATATAGGCCTTATATCCGTTTTGCAAAAGCCTTTCTATAACATATTTGATTTCTGATGGCATAAATATTTTTTTCGACATATGCTAAAAATTCCCTTTAAAATATTGTGCACATGAGCTATAATGTATTATAATAGCAATTGACGAAGTTGTAAATAATTTATATGACGGGCGTGGTGAAAATGGATATAAGTTTGGATCTCTATAGGGTATTTCGTATCACTGCCAAGGCCGGCAGCATATCAAAGGCCGCCCGTGAACTCTATATCTCTCAGCCTGCTGTAAGTCAGGCGATCAAGCAGCTTGAAGAACGTCTGGGTGCGCAGCTGTTTACAAGAAATTCAAGAGGCATAGCTTTGACCCACGAGGGCGAGGCTTTATACGGTTACGTTGAGCAAGCCTGCTCGCTCATAGAATCCGCCGAAGAGAGGATGAACCAGCTCAAAAATCTCAGCGGCGGAGAGATACATATCGGAGCAAGCGATACCATCTGCAAGCATTTCCTTTTGCCCATACTTGAAAAATACCATCACAGATATCCTGATATCAATATCAGGGTCACTAACAGAACCTCCTATGAATCGCTGGAGCTGCTCAGAGCAGGGCAGGTCGACGTGGCGTTTCTCAATATGCCGATCACTGCCGAAGGCGTTGTTGTCCGCCCCTGCGGAATCGTAAACGACTGCTTTGTTTTCTCCAAGCATTACAGAAATTATATCGGTCAGGAATTCACATGGGAAGAGGTTGCCGCAATGCCCCTTCTTATGCTGGAGCCCATGTCAAATACCAGAAAATATGTCGATGAATTCTGCTCAAAGCAGGGTGTTGTCTTAGAGCCGCAGATCGAACTTGGCAGCTTTGATGTTTTGCTCGATTTTGCAAAGATCGGTCTTGGCGTTGCCGGTGTAATCCGCGAATTTGCTCAAAAAGAGCTCAAAAACGGTGAACTGTTTGAATTAAAGCTCAAAACGCCCATTCCTCCAAGGCATATCGGCCTTGCTACCATGCGCGGGATGAACGTATCCTTTGCAGCGCAGAGCTTTATCGATATGCTGCTTGAATAGCATGTTCTAAAAAAATATTGCCTCTCATAGTATTTTTTAGCAATACTTGTGGGAGGCATTTTTTATGAACAGCTTCGATATATATCAGGACATTTCAAAGAGGACGGATAATGCCCTTTTTGTCGGCGTCGTGGGTCCTGTAAGGACGGGAAAATCCACTTTCATTTCAAAAATGATGGAGCTTTTAGTGCTTCCCAATTTTGAAGACAGCCCTGAAAAAACGAGGATGGTCGACGAACTGCCGCAAAGCGGCTCAGGTAAGACTATAATGACCACACAGCCGAAATTCGTTCCTTCCAAGGCAGTGAACTTAAAGTTGAACGACACAATCGGTTTTGATGTTCGCTTTGTTGACTGCGTAGGCTATATGATAAACGGTGCGCTTGGAGCGGATGACGAGGATATCCCGCGCATGGTAAAAACACCGTGGTCTGAAACGGAGATACCGTTTGAGAAAGCAGCCGAGATCGGAACGCAGAAGGTCATATCAGAGCATTCCACAATAGGCATCCTTATGACTACTGATGGAAGCATTGCCGGAATAGACAGAGAAAGCTATGTCAGCGCAGAGCAAAGGGCTGTAAACGAGCTGAAAAGCCTTGGTAAGCCTTTTGTTATAGTGCTTAATTCTACTCATCCAAAGTCGAAATCGGCGCTTGAGCTGAAAATTAAGCTTCAGGAAGAATATCAGGTCAATGTGATAAGCGCGGATGTAAAAAACCTAAGTATTGATGAGCTTAATTCCATAATGGAGAGCGTGCTTTATGAATTTCCGCTCAAGCAGGTGAATTTTGAGATACCGGGATGGCTCATCGGCACAGGTGAAGATCATTGGCTGCTTACAAGATTTATAGACTGCATTCGCGACGTTTCTGAAAACATGATGCGTGTGCGGGATTTTGAATCCGCTCTCCTTGAGATATCAAAGCTCGGTGATGCTCAGCCATATCTTCAGGATATATCAATGGACAGCGGCGTGCTCAACATCGATATGAATGTTGACAGAAGGCTTTTCTATGAAATATTGGGCGAAAACTGCGGAGAGAAGATCGAAGACGATGCGCATCTGATGCTCATGATAAAGGAACTCGTTTACGCAAAACATGAATACGACAGGGTCGCAGATGCGCTTAAATCTGTTCGGGAAACAGGTTACGGGCTTGTTGCGCCTACACAGGATGAACTCACCCTGGATGAACCTGAGCTCGTAAAGCAGGGCAACAGATTCGGCGTCAGGCTCCGCGCAAGCGGTCCCAGCCTTCACATGATAAGGGTCGATATAGACAGCGTGATAACCCCCATAATCGGTGCAGAACAGGAATCCACTCAGCTTATAAACTTCATGCTCGACAGATTTGAAAACGAGCCTCAAAAGCTCTGGGAGACCGAGATGTTCGGAAAATCCCTGAACGATCTGATAAAAGAAGGTCTTTCCACAAAACTCATGTGTATGCCGGAGGATGCAAGAGGAAAAATTCAGGCAACGCTTCAAAAAATCATCAACAACGGCAGCGGAAGCCTGATCTGTATATTGCTCTAAAAGCCTTGTTAAAATCATAAATCTGCTGTATACTAAATACAAACATATAAAGCAGGTGATATTATGTCTGAACATATTATGGGAATTGCAGCACGCATCCGCGAGCTTAGAGAAATATCGGATATTACCATTGAAGAAATGGCAAACAACCTTAACGTTTCAGTTGAGACCTATGAGGCATACGAAACCGGTCTTATCGATATTCCGATAAGCGTGCTTATAGCCATCAGCGAATGCTTCAACGTCGAAGTAGGCGCTTTGCTCACCGGCGGTGATCCAAGGCTTGTAATGTATTCTGTGACCAGAGCGGGCAAGGGCGTTGATATGGCGCATTCCTTTGGTTATAAATACCAGTCCCTTGCATATAATTTTTCCGGCAAGGTCGCAGAGCCGTTCCAGGTCACTATTGAGCCCAATCAGACCAATACCCCTGTAAGCCAGAACGCTCATTCCGGTCAGGAGTTCGATTTTGTGCTTGAAGGCACTTTACGCGTTGTAATAAACGATAACGAGATCATATTGAATGCGGGCGACTGCATCTATTTCAATTCCATCTATCCTCATGGCATGGAAGCATACGGCGATAAACCCGCCAAGTTCCTTGCTATCGTCCTGTAAACAAATAAAATTAAGCGGTTCAGTTTTCTGAACCGCTTTTTCTTATGCAATTATGCAAAATAGCTCATAAGGAAATCCATGAGCACCTTGGTGCCTACGGGAAGACTGGAAAGGGTGATGCGCTCAGATCTGGTATGAGCTCCTCTTCCAAGATAGCCTCCGAAGCAGACCGAGGGGATACCAAGAGAGAAGGGGATATTGCAGTCGGTAGAACCGCTGCCGAAATGGGGCTCTGTGCCGTACTGAGCGATTATAGCATCGCTTGCACGTTGTTCAAGCGCTTTCTGCGCATCTGCATCCACAACACCCATGCAGGGACGCTCGCCAACGACCTTAACATCAACTTCAAGACCTGAAGCCCTGTACATTGAAATGATGCCTTCAAACTGAGCTTTTACGTTATCAAGGCTATCTTTATCATCGCTGCGCATTTCAAAGAGCATAGAAGCTTCCTGAGCGATGGTATTTACGGAAGTGCCGCCGTTTATAAGACCTACGTTATAAGTGGTCTTTGCATTTTCTTTTTGGGGAATACGCATGGAATAAAGGCTTGAAATTATCGCGCTGAGACGCTCGATCGCATTGGGATTGCCGAAAGAACCGTAGGAATGACCGCCTATGGTCTTTACGGTTACTTCATATCGCATGGAGCCAACCGCTTTATTGCATATACCCATATAGGAGCCGTCAAGGGAAATGAATTCCTTAACGCGGCCTTTATAGTCTTCCATAAGCTTTCTTACGCCTTTGAGATTTCCAAGGCCTTCTTCTCCTGCGTTGCAGGCAAAAACGATACCGTGTTTTGGCTTGACCTCGTTTTTGAGGACGAATTTAATCAGCATCATGAGCTGAGCAAGGTTTGCGGTATCATCACCGATGCCGGGGCAATAAGCCAGATCGTCCTCAACCTTTACCGAGAAAGGCTCAAGATCCGGAAAAACGGTATCAGTATGTGCGCAGATCATCATAAGCTCATCGTCGTTTTCGCATTCATAAGGGAAAACGCAGTTTAATGCTTCGTCAATATATACACCTTTTGCGCCGTTATCCTCGAGCCATTTTTTGCAGAACTCGGCTCTTTTGATCTCGTTATTGGAGGGAGCGGGAATTGCGCACAGGGTAAAGAGGAGCTCTTTGAGCTCCTCCTGACATTGATTAGAATAGTTTAATGCTAATTCGTTCAGCATGGCTTATTTCTCCATCCAGGAGGGATCGTTGGGATTGTCGCGGAACTTCTTGATGCGAGCGATGTCACTTGCGCCGATATAACCGGTCTCGGCTGCAACCTCAAGCAGAGTTTCGATATCGCAAAGAGAAGTATTCTCAAAGCCTGCGGCGTTGAGCTTGTCAAAGCCCTTCTGCATGTTATAGGTGAAGATGGAAACGATGCCAAGAACGTCTGCGCCTGCTTCTCTGAGGGCGGAAGCGGTCTCGATAGCAGAGCTTGCGGTGGAAATGAGGTCTTCAACTACGACGACCTTTTCGCCCTGCTCAAGTCTGCCTTCGATCTGGTTATTACGGCCGTGATCCTTTGCGCTGGAGCGGACATAACCGGTGGGGAGATTGAGAATGGTAGCGGTGATCGCGGCATGGCCGATACCGGAAGTGCTGGTGCCGAAAAGTGCTTCGACCTCGGGATACTTGTTCTTGATGAGCTCTGCAAAGCCGTTTTCAACGATATCGCGAACGGCGGGAGCGGAATAAACAAGGCGATTGTCGCAGTAAATGGGGCTCTTTATACCGCTTGCCCAGGTGAAGGGATCATCGGGACGAAGGAAAACGGCTTTGATATCAAGAAGACCCTTTGCAATAGCTTTCTTGGTTTGAATGCTGACAGACATTATATTTACCTCCAATTATTATTCGCCGAGGAATTCTTTTACGCAGCGCTTGTATGCAGCAACGGGATCTGCTGCAGCGGTAATGGCGCGACCGACTACGATATAATCGCTGCCGATCTCTCTTGCCTTTTCGGGAGTGGTGACCCTGACCTGGTCGCCCTTATCGCCGTCGGCGAAGCGGATACCTGGGGTCAGTGCGATGAAATCTTCGCCGCAGGCATCCTTGACCATGCGTGCTTCAAGGGGAGAGCAAACTACGCCGTCAAGACCTGCTGCCTTGGCGTTCTGTGCGTACTTAACAACGGTTTCGGGCAGAGTAGCGTTGATGAGAAGCTCTTCCTGCATGCGCTGTTCGCTGGTGGAAGTGAGCTGGGTAACGCCGATGAGAAGGGGACGGGTGCCATCGGGGCGGGTAAGACCTTCAACAGCTGCCTTCATCATTTCGATGGTACCGAAGCAATGCAGGTTGGTAATATCAACGCCGAGCTCGGAGAGGATCTTCATGGCATGATTTACGGTGTTGGGAATATCGCAAAGCTTGAGATCAAGGAATATCTTATGACCGCGGGCTTTAAGCTCACGAACTATGGGGGAACCCTCGGCGTAGAAAAGCTCCATACCGACCTTGACAAAAGGCTTGCGCTCTTCGTTAGCAAACTTATCAAGGAATTTGAAGGTTTCTTCTGCGTTCTTAAAATCCAGAGCGATAACTACATCTTTGTTCATTTTATTTATATCCTCCTATGATATCACTAAGCCTGGTAATGTTGAGCTCATCCATTACATTTGGCAGATCTTCGATTATCTTCTTGCATGCAAATGGATCGACAAGGTTTGCTGCGCCGACCTGAACTGCGGTCGCGCCCGCCAGCATCATTTCGATAACATCGCTTGCGGAAGAAACGCCGCCCATACCGATAACGGGGATCTTGACCGCATGTGCTACCTGATAAACCATTCTGAGCGCAACGGGGAAGATGCAGGGGCCGGAAAGACCGCCGGTTACATTGGCAATGATGGGCTTGCCGGTTCTGAGGTTCAGTCTCATGCCCATGAGTGTGTTGATAAGGCTAAGACCGTCTGCACCGGCTTCCTCGCAAGCCTTAGCAATGGAAACTATATCGGTAACATTGGGCGAGAGCTTTATGAAAACGGGTTTATGGGTTACTTCCTTTACAGCCTTGGTAACGGCTGCTGCGGATGCGGGATCGGTACCGAAGCTCATGCCGCCGTGCTTGACATTGGGGCAGGAGATATTGATCTCAAGCCAGCCGACCTGCTCCTGAGCATCCAGAAGCCTTGCGCACTCAACGTATTCGTCAAGACCGAAGCCGGAGATGTTGGCCATAACGGGCTTGTGGAAGAACTCCTTCATTCTGGGAAGCTCATGCTCGATTACATGATGTACGCCCGGGTTCTGAAGGCCTACCGCGTTGAGCATTCCCGAAGGAGCCTCCGCAATACGGGGAGTGGGGTTGCCGAACCTGGGTTCGAGGGTGGTACCCTTGAAAGAGAAGGAGCCAAGGATGTTTATATCATAGAAATCCTTGAATTCTTCACCGAAACCGAATGTGCCGCTTGCGGGGATGATCGGGTTATCAATCTTTATGCCGCAAAGATTTACGGAAAGGTCTACCATATGATCTCCTCCTTTACAAGCACGGGACCGTCTTTGCAGATGCGCTTGTTGCCGTACTTGGTTTTGCAGGTGCAGCCCATGCATGCGCCGAAACCGCAGCCCATTCGCTCTTCAAAGCTGTACTGGCCGCTTACATCGGATGCGTTATAGATCGCCTTGAGCATCGGGATCGGGCCGCAGGCGTAGGTATAATCAAATTCCACGTTGTTTTCTTTCATGGCATCGGTAACAAAGCCCTTTACGCCCATAGAGCCGTCTTCTGTTGCGGTATATACATCGCAGCCGATGGCTTTGAACTCATCAACATAGAATACATCAACGCTGCTTTTGCAGCCGATAACTACGGAAGGCTTTTTGCCTCTCTTGATAAGCTCTTTAGCCAGCATGAAAAGGGGAGGAATGCCAACGCCGCCGCCGATAAGAAGGGGCTTTTTTGTGTTTGCATCGGGGTCAAAGCCGTTGCCGAGACCGGTCAGAATATCAAGCTTTTCGCCGACGGTCATCTTGCTCATCTGAGCGGTTCCGCTGCCAAGGACCTTATAAATGATGGTTATCTCGCCCTCGTTTTTATCGCATACGGAAATGGGACGCCTTAAATATTTGCCCTCAAGAGAGATGTTTATGAACTGCCCGGGAGCGGTGATATACTGAGTGTCGCCTTCAAGGCGCATTTTATATACATCACGGGCAATATTTGTGTTTTCTTTTATAGTGTAAATATCCTGCTTGTACATCTTAATTACTCCGCATCAATGGTGGAAACGCCGATTGTCATCTCTTCAAGCACATCGAGCAGAACGCGCACGGTCTCAAGAGAGGTGAAGATAGCAACGTTATTTTCAACCGCATAGCGCCTGATCATGAAGCCGTCTTCCCTGACATTGGGTTTGGAAGAAAGATCGGAAGTGTTCAGAACGTAGCTTACATGACCCTTGCTCAGAGACTGGAGGATATCGTCGCTTTCGGATATCTTCTTCTTGATACGGGTCTTGATACCATTTGCTCTGAGGAAATTTGCGGTACCGCGGGTAGCCTCGATATTGAAGCCCATCTGATAGAACCTGCGGATGAGGGGCAGTGCTTCTTCCTTATCCTTATCTGCTATAGTAGCAAGTACAGTACCGTAATTGGCGATATTGATGCCGCTGGCTCTGAGCGCCTTATAAAGCGCACGGTTGAGGGAATTATCATAGCCGATAGCTTCGCCGGTGGACTTCATCTCGGGAGAGAGGTAGGTATCAAGGCCGCGGATCTTTGAGAAAGAGAACGCGGGAACCTTTACATACCAGCGCTTCTTGTCGGGCTGGCGAAGAGAGGTGATGCCCTGTTCCTTAAGGCTGTGACCGAGCATGACCTTGGTTGCAATATCGGCCAGCGGTACGCCGGTGGACTTGGAGAGGAACGGCACGGTACGGGAGGATCTGGGATTGACCTCGATAACATAAACGTCATCATTGGAATCAACGATAAACTGTATGTTATAAAGACCCACAATACCGATACCAAGACCCAGTCGCACGGTGTAATCAACGATGGTATCCTTGACCTTCTCGCTTACGGAGTAGGGCGGATAAACGCTGATGGAGTCGCCGGAGTGAATACCGGTCTTTTCAACCAGTTCCATGATGCCGGGGATGAATACATCCTTGCCGTCGCAGATAGCGTCAACTTCCATTTCCTTACCCATTATATATTTATCAACGAGTACGGGGTTATCGGTGTCGATCTCAACCGCAGTCTGCAGATATACCTTGAGCTGTTCTTCGTCGCTGACTATCTGCATCGCTCTGCCGCCAAGAACATAGGAGGGACGAACAAGCACGGGATAGCCGATTTCGTTTGCGGCTTCAATACCCTGTTCGATGGTGGTAACGCCGCGGCCCTTGGGCTGGGGGATCTCCAGCTTTTCCATGATCTTTTCAAACAGATCGCGGTTCTCGGCGTTGTCGATAGCTTCGCAGTCGGTACCGATGATCTTCACGCCCATCTGGTCGAGCTTGCCGGCGAGGTTGATAGCAGTCTGACCGCCCAGAGACACGATAACGCCTTCGGGCTGCTCAAGGGTGATTATGTTCATAACATCCTCAGCGGTGAGGGGCTCGAAATAAAGCTTATCGGAAGTGGTATAGTCGGTGGAAACGGTTTCGGGGTTGTTGTTGATGATAATTGCCTCGTAACCCGCCTGCTGGATGCCCCAGATAGCGTGAACGGTGGAATAGTCAAACTCAACGCCCTGACCGATCCTTATGGGACCTGAACCGAGAACGATGATCTTCTTGTTATCGCTTACGATGGACTCGTTTTCCTGCTCGTAGGTGGAGTAGAAATAGGGAACATAGCCGTCAAACTCGTTAGCGCAGGTATCAATGATCTTGTATACGGGCATGATGTTTTCGCTCTTGCGCAGCTTGAAAATATCGAGCTCATTTACGCCCCATACCTGACCGATGTATTTGTCGGAGAAGCCCATCTTCTTAGCTTCTTTGAGTACTTCAACAGTAAAGGGATTTTCGGCAACTACGCTTTCCATTTCAACGATAGCCTGTATTTTTTCAAGGAAGAGCATATCGATCTTGGTAGCGTAGTAGATGTGAGACAGGTCTGCGCCAAGCCTTATGAGCTGAGCGATTGCCATCAGACGGTCATCGGTACCGACGGAAATGTAATCCATCAGCCAATCGATGTCTTTATCGTCAAACTTCTTGCTGTGAATATGGCAAACGCCGGTTTCAAGACCACGAACAGCCTTGAGCAGGCTCTCTTCGATGGTGCGGCCAATACTCATGACCTCACCGGTAGCCTTCATCTGAGTGGAAAGCTTATTGGATGCGCCTGCAAACTTATCAAAGGGGAACCTTGCGACCTTGGTTACGATATAGTCGATGGAAGGCTCGAAGCTGGCGGGAGTGTTGGCGATCTTGATCTCATCCAAAGTCATGCCCACAGCGATCTTTGCGGTAACTCTTGCGATCGGGAATCCGCTTGCCTTGGAAGCAAGAGCGGAAGAACGGGAAACCCTGGGATTGACCTCTATCAGATAATACTTGAAGGAATGGGGGTCAAGCGCAAACTGAACGTTGCAGCCGCCTTCGATCTTAAGAGCGCGGATAAGACCCAGAGCGCTGGAGCGCAGCATGTTGTATTCCTTCGCAGTCAGGGTCTGAGAAGGAGCAACAACGATCGAGTCACCGGTGTGGATACCGACGGGGTCTACGTTTTCCATGCTGCAGACGGTGACTGCGGTATCGTTCTTATCGCGGATAACTTCGAATTCGATTTCTTTATAGCCCTTTATGCTCTTTTCGACCAGAACCTGGCTCACAGGTGAGAGCTGCAGAGCGTGCTTGGTGATCTCTCTGAGTTCTTCTTCATCATCGGCAAAGCCGCCGCCGGTGCCGCCTAAGGTAAACGCGGGGCGAAGAACAACGGGATAGCCGATCTCTTCTGCTGCCAAAACGGCCTCTTCCATTGAGTTTGCGATCTTGGAGGGAAGAACGGGCTCGCCTATATCCTCGCAAAGCTTTTTGAACAGCTCGCGGTCTTCGGCCTTCTGGATGCTTTCAAAGCTGGTGCCCAGGATCTCGACCTGACACTCGTCAAGGACGCCCTTCTGTGCCAGCTGCATGGTAAGGTTAAGACCGGTCTGCCCGCCAAGTCCGGGAACGACCGCATCGGGACGCTCGTAGCGGATGATCTTGGCTACATATTCAAGATCAAGAGGCTCCATGTATACCTTGTCCGCAATGTTTACATCGGTCATGATGGTAGCGGGATTGGAGTTGATCAGAACTACCTCATAGCCTTCTTCCTTGAGCGCAAGACAAGCCTGAGTACCGGAATAGTCGAACTCGGCAGCCTGACCGATGACTATGGGACCGGAACCAATAACTAATACTTTTTTGATATCTGTTCTTTTAGGCATTGTTCTGTGCCTCCTTCATCATGGCGATAAACTCATCAAACAGGTAGGTAGCGCCCGCAGTGCCGGAAACGCTGTCTGGATGGAACTGAACGGTGATGACCTTATCCTGTACGCATCTGGTGCCTTCAACGGTACCGTCAAGGATGTTTTCGTGGGTCAGCTCAAGCTTGGTAGCAGAAAGGCTTTCCTTTTCAACAACATAGGAATGATTCTGACCTGCGATCTCGACCTTGCCGGTCAAAAGGTTGCGGATGGGGTGATTTGCACCCCTGTGACCGACCTTCATTTTTGTAACCTTGGCACCATATGCCTGAGCGACCAGCTGATGACCGATGCACATGCCGAAAATAGGAGTAATGCCGATAAGAGCCTTTACAGTATCAACTACCTCAGGAATATCGAAAGGACCGCCGGGACCGTTGGAGATGAGCACTCCGTCGGGCTTGAGCTTGAGGATCTCTTCTGCGGAGGTGTTGTAGGGCACAACGGTGACGTTGCAGCCGCAGGCGTTGAGAGTTCTTATGGTAGAAAGCCTTACGCCGCAGTCGACAGCAACCACATTATACTTATAGCTTGCAGTCCTTGCATACCACTTTTTCTTTGTGGAAACCTTTGCGATCAGATCATGGGGAAGCTCGTATGCGTTCATCTTTGCAATGGCTTCTTCTCTGGTGGTCTCGGGAGAAGTGATCATGATCTTCTGAGTGCCCTCACTCCTGAGTATATTCACGATCATTCGAGTATCAACGCCGTATATAGCGGGAATATCGTAATCTTCAAGGATCTCCGCAAGGGTCTTGGTATAGCGGAAGTTGGAAGGGGAGTTATTGTAATCTCTAACGATGAGACCGCCCATGGTGGGAGTTCTGGACTCAAAGTCTTCATCGGTCATACCGTAGTTGCCGATGATGGGGTAGGTCATAACTACCATCTGACCGGTATAGGAAGGATCGGATACGATCTCCTGATAACCTACCATAGAGGTGTTGAAAACCGCTTCTGCAATGGATTCTTTCATGGAACCGAAGCCCCATCCGTAGAACTCAGCGCCGTTTTCGAGCACTATTTTTCTGTCAAACTGCTTTGCCATACTGTCCTCCCATTATACATCGTCATCAAAATTTTACCCGATACGTTCCAACCCTCAAACGGAGTACCAAAACCGGTAGTGAGGAATTTGGAACTGTCGATATCGTAATTGCTTTCAAGGTCTAACACCGTGATATCGGCGCTTTGGCCTTTCTTTATTCCTTCACCCAGATCAAATATCTCTCTGGGCTTCATGCTCATAAGATCGATGAGCCTTTCAAGGGTGATTATGCCTGTCTTTACAAGGCGGGTATAGAGCACCGGGAACGATGTCTCAAGCCCGGGGATACCCATAACGGAGCCTGCAAGTCCTTTTGATTTTTCTTCCTTGCTGTGGGGAGCGTGGTCGGTTGCGATCACATCGACAGTACCGTCGATTATACCTTCGATAAGCGCATCCCTGTCCTTGATCGATCTGATCGGCGGATTCATTTTGAACCGGCCTTCTTCCTTTATCTCAAGATCATGGATGGTGAGATAATGAGGACCTGTCTCACATGTGACATTAATTCCGCTCTTTTTCGCCTGACGAATAAGCTCGACGCTTTCCTTTGCCGATACATGGCAAACGTGATACTTAACGCCGGTCTGAGCCACGAGCTCAAGATCCCTTTCGATCTGACCCCATTCGCTCTTTGAGCAGATGCCCTTATGGCCATTTGCTTTTGCATATTCTCCATCATGGATGTATCCGCCAAAGAGCAGACTCTCGTCTTCGCAATGCGCTACGATGGCTTTGTCAAGAGCTTTGCATCTGAGCATCGCTTCCATCATCATGGATTTTTCCTGTATGCCTTTGCCGTCGTCGGAGAAAGCAAATGCATAGGGTGCAAGGGCTTCAAAGTCTACCAGCTCACCTCTGCCTTTCTGTCCCTTTGTAATGGCAGCGTAGGGGAGTACCCTGATCTTTGCATCACGCTCAATTATATCGAGCTGAACTTTTATATTTTCCACACTGTCCGGAACCGGGTTAAGGTTTGGCATAGCGCAGACGGTAGTATAACCGCCGTGCGCACCCGCAGCGCTGCCCGACGCGATGGTTTCTTTATAAGAAAAACCCGGCTCTCTCAGATGTACGTGAACATCTGAGAAACCGGGAACGATATATTTGCCGCTGAAATCAAAAATTTTGTCAAAAAGGGTGTTTTCGGGAATATTTATACCAACGCAGTCGATAACGCCGTCAACTACGGAAATATCTGCACGCATAAACGCGTTGTCAATATAAACCATGCAGCCCTTAAGCAGAGTTTTCATTTCTGGCTCCTTTCTATATCTTTCCATGAATTACTGTCAATTACTTATCAAAAACCGCCGAAAGCTCTCTTGAGAACTGCCATGCGTACATATACACCATTGGTGACCTGCTTGAAGATGCGGCTCTTTTCGCATTCGACAACATCATCGGTGAGTTCAACGCCGCGGTTGAAGGGTGCGGGATGCATGATGATCGCCTTTTCCTTCATCTTTGCAACTCTATTTGCGTTCAGACCGTAGCCGGCATTGTATTCCTCTGCGGTGAGGGCTTTTGCACCTTCCTTATGGCGTTCGTGCTGTACTCTGAGCAGCATAATGACATCCATATCTTTTGCTGCATCGTCGATGCTTACGAACTTATGACCTTCTTCTGCATACATTTCGGGACCGGACACATATACATCCATGCCAAGACGCTCCATGATGCCGATGTTTGTGTGAGCCACGCGGCTGTGCTTGATATCGCCGGCGATCGCGATCTTAAGACCTTCGAATCTGCCAAACTCCTGACGGATGGTCAGCAGGTCCAAAAGGCTCTGGGTGGGGTGATTGCCGGTGCCGTCGCCGGCGTTTAAGATCGGGATCTTAATGGGTTCCAGCTCTTTGTAATACTCATTCTGAGTTGCGCGGATAACAAGAGCATCTGTACCGAAGCTTTCCATGGTGCGAACGGTATCGTAGAAGCTCTCGCCCTTCTTAAGAGAAGAGGATTCGGGCGCAAAGCTCATAACGCAGCAGCCGAGCCTATGCTGAGCTGCCTCGAAGCTGTAAT